>NCBE01000040.1 GCA_002255565.1 Actinobacteria bacterium 21-73-9 | reverse complement strand
GACTGTACGCTTCCGTGTCAACGACGTCGGCGCCGATTCTCAGGTGATTCACTTCACGTCCGCCCCCGGGAGGTCCCATCGGTCACGACGGATGGCCCTTTGCGGCCACGGGGTATCCTGAGAGAGAGGCTCGCGGGTCCCCACCCCTGGGACCACGGGGGAGACGGCGACCCGCCGCTCGCGAGATTGGTACCATTGGTCGTCCAAGAGCGACAAGGAGGGCCGTGCGCACACTCTCCAGGGACCAGATCCGCGACGTCGCCGGGCAGATCTTGAAAGACGCGGTGCACCAGGCGCTCCCGGCGGGGGCCCAGCTCGCGACGGAGCGATCCCTCTCGGAGTCGCTCGGGGTGACGCGCTCGGCGGTGCGCAGCGCGCTCACCCTGCTCGAGTCCGAGGAGATCGTCTCGCGCGAGGTCGGCCGGGGGACCTTCTTGCGCCTCGACCCGCTCTCGGCGATCGTCGCCCTCGACGGCGACGCCCCGAGCGCCCTCGCCATGCTCCACGAGATCGGTCCCTTCGACGTGATGGCCGCCCGCCAGGCCTTCGAGCCGATGGCGATGTACGTCGCGGTGCTCGAGGCGACCGAGTCCGACTTCGAGGAGGTGGCGCGCACCGTGGAGACCTGCGCGCACACGAGCGACTACGACGAGTTCGAGACGTGCGACCTGGCCTTCCACCGCAGCCTGATGGAGGCGACCCACAACCCGCTGCTGCTCAAGATGTACGGCCTGATCGAGGCGGCCCGCCAGGGCGACCTGTGGGGGTCGATGAAGCGCCGCGGCGACTCGCCCGAGCGGCGCCACCGCTCGTACCTCCAGCACGTCGCCATCTACGAGGCGCTACGCAACCGCGACGGCCGCGGCGCCCAGGAGGCGATGGCCCAGCACCTCGACTCGGTGACGGCCTTCTTGCGCGAGAACGCGCGCCGCTAGCCCTCGGCGCCCTCCTCGCGGTACTCGCGGTCGGGCCGGGCGCCACCCGCCTCGCGAGCGCGCAGCTCGACCCGGCGGATCTTGCCGCTGATCGTCTTGGGCAGCTCGGCGAACTCGAGGCGCCGGACCCGCTTGTAGGGGGCGAGCCGCTCGCGCGAGAAGGCCAGGATCTCCGCGGCCAGCTGGGGGCTCGGCTCGTAGCCCGGGACGAGGGTCACGTAGGCCTTGGGCACCGAGAGGCGCACCGGGTCGGGCGCCGGCACCACGGCGGCCTCGGCGACGGCCGGGTGCTCGATGAGCACGCTCTCGAGCTCGAAGGGGCTGATGCGGTAGTCGCTCGACTTGAAGACGTCGTCGGCGCGCCCGACGTAGGTGATGTAGCCGTCCTCGTCCCGGTGGGCGATGTCGCCGGTGTGGTAGCGGCCCCCGGCCGTGGCGCGCTCGTTGAGGTCGTCGTTCGGGCCGAGGTCGGCGTGGTACGCGGTCATCAGGCCGACCGGGCGGGCGTCGCCCAGGCGCACGCAGATCTCGCCGTCGTCGGCGACCTCCCCGGTCACCGGGTCCACCAGGTCGATCACGAAGCCCGGCGCCGGGCGGCCCATGGAGCCGGTCTTGACGACCTGGCCCGGGGAGTTGACGATCTGGAGGGTCGTCTCGGTCTGGCCGTAGCCGTCGCGCACCGTGAGCCCCCAGGCCCGCCGCACCGCCTCGATCACCTCGGGGTTGAGGGGCTCGCCCGCCGAGACCAGCTCGCGCAGCGAGGTCGACCATCGCCCCAGGTCCTCGAGCACCAGCATCCGCCACACCGTGGGCGGCGCGCAGAAGGTGGTGACCCGCTCGCGCACGAGCACGTCGAGCAGGGCCGCCGCGTCGAAGCGCGCGTAGTTGAAGACGACCGTCGTGGCCCCGGCGATCCACGGGGCGAAGACGCAGCTCCAGGCGTGCTTCGCCCAGCCCGGTGAGGAGAGGTTGAGGTGGACGTCGCCCTCGCGCAGGCCGATCCAGTACATCGTCGACAGGTGGCCGATCGGGTAGCTCACCTGGGAGTGCTCGACCATCTTGGGCCGGGCCGTCGTGCCCGAGGTGAAGTACAACAAGAGCGGGTCGCTCGCCGGCGTCGGCCCGTCGGGCTCGAAGAGGTCGGGGTGGGCGCGGCTCGCCTCGTAGTCGAGCCACCCCTCGACCGGCCCGCCGACCGCGACGCGCACGAGGGACTCCGCGGCGGGCACCCGGGGGGCGACGTCGCGGCGCGCCACCACGGCCCCCGCCCCGGCGCGCCTTATGCGGTCGGCGAGGTCGTCGGCGGTGAGCATCGTCGTGGCCGGGATGATGACGGCCCCCAGGCGCATGACGGCGAGGGTCATCTCCCACAGCTCGACCTGGTTGCCGAGCAGGACCAGGACCCGGGTCCCCCGACCGACGCCGAAGGTCGCCAGCCAGGCGGCGAGGCGCTTCGAGGCGTCGGCGAGCTCGGCGAAGGTGTGGGACGTGCTCGACCCGTCCTCCTCGACGACGCTGAGTGCGACCGTGTCGGGGTGGCGCGCGCACAGCCCCGCGTCGAACCAGTCGGTGGCGAAGTTGAAGTGGGTGGGCCGCGGCCAGGCGAACCCGTCGTAGGCCGCGGCGTAGTCCTCGCGGTTCGCCACGAGGAGGTCGCGGGCCTCGAAGAACAGCTCAGTCGCCTCGCTCACGGCACCCCCTCGGTCGGCTCGTCCTGGGACGAGACGAGTATGCCACCGGGCCCAAAGGGGGGCCCGATCAGGTACCCAGGCGCGCGATGACGTCGTCGACGACGCCACTCGTCGTCGCCTCGCCCCCCAGGTCGAAGGTGCGCACGCCCTCGGCCGCCCCGGCGAGGGTCGCCGCGCGCAGGCGGTGACCGGCCGCGACGTAGGCGTCGTCACCGGTGCGCGCCCCCGCCTGGTCCACCACCGCAGCGAGCGCGAGCAGCATGGCCATCGGGTTGGCGACGTTCTTGCCCTGCAGGGAGGGCGCCGTGCCGTGGGGCGCCTCGGCCATCGCCACGATCGGTCGCAGGTCGTCGTCGAGGCTCAGCAGGACCGACTCGGCGCCAGCGATCGAGCCGAACATCGCGATCACGAGGTCGCTCATGCAGTCCCCGTCGCGGTTCAGCGACGGGATGACGAGGGCCCGCTCGTGGTTCTCGGTCATGAGCAGGGCGTAGGTGGCGTCGATGAGCAGGGGCCGGTAGTGGACCTCGGGGTGGCGGGCCGCGGCGGCGTCCATCTCCTCTTTCAGCATCCCCTCGTAGGTCGGCGACACCGTCCACTTCGGCCCGCCGAAGACGACACCCTCGTTCTCAGCGGCCGCGATGAAGCAGTACTCGGCCACCCGCCGACAGACCGAGCGCTCGATGCGCTCGGTGCGCCAGGCCACCTCGTCGTCGCCTCCGGGCGCGCCGTCGCGACCCTCGGCGGCGCCGTAGGCGTCGCCCACGGCCATGCGCACGACCACGATCGGCGCGTTGATCCCCGTCACGGTCGGGGCGACCCCGGGGATGCGCCGTCCGGTACGCACGATGACCGACCCGCCGATGCCCTCGCGCAAGAGCCGATTGGGCGAACCGACCCCGCCGCGCTCGGGCGGGGTGACCGTGGCGGCCTTGAGCCCGAGTCCCGCCTCGCGCATGGCGGCGGCGGCCTCGCGCACGACGCCGTTGTCACTCGCGCGGCGTGCGCCGAGCGAGAGGTCGAAGTGCGCGAGGTCGAGGGGGACCCCGAGCGCGCCCGAGGCGACGACCCGCAGGGACTCCTCCAAGAGCTCCTGGCCGGTCTCGTCGCCGTCGCAGACGATGACGGTGGGGGTGTTCACCACCGAAGTCTACGGCGCGCGAGGGCGCCGTCCCTAGCCGAGCGCGGCGACCACGGCCGCGAAGCGGGCCTCGACGAGCGCCCGGTCGTCACTGCTCCCGAGGGCGAGGGCGAGCGCCAGACGAGCCTTCAGCCCCTCGAGCGCCCCGGCCGAGACGACCCCGCGCGCGAGCAGGTCAATCTCGGAGCCGGAGAAGCCGTAGGAGTGGCGCAGCGCCGAGCCCGAGCCCGTTCGGGTGGCGAGGACCACCGGCACCTCGCGCGCCAACGCCTCGAGCGGGCCGACCATCGGGGCCGGGACGTGCCCCCCACCCATCCCCTCGACGACGAGCCCCCGATAGCCCTGATCCAACAGGACGCCCACGAGGCGCCCGTCGTCGCCGAGCGCGCAGCGCACCAGCGCCACCGGGGGGACCGCCCCGACCCGCGCACCGAGGGAGAGGGGGGCCACGCGGGTCACGAAGCGGACCTCGGCCTCGATGAGGCGTCCCAGCGGGCCGGCCTCGGGCGAGGTGAAGGCTGAGGGACGCGACGCGTGGGTCTTTCGCACGAAGCGCGCCGCGTGGACCTCGTCGTCCATCACGACGAGCGCGCCCAGCCCCCTCGCCTGAGGGCTCGCCGCGACGAGGACCGCGGCGCGCAGGTTCGCCGGACCGTCGGCTCCCGGTGCGTCGGCCGCGCGCATCGCGCCGGTCACGACGACGGGGCGCAGGTCGTCGACGAGCAGGTCGAGGGCGAAGGCCATCTCCTCGAGGTCGTCCGTCCCTTGCGTGACGACGACCCCGGCCGCACCCTCGGCGAGAGCGGTCTCGACCTCGTGGGCCAGAGCGAGGACGTCCTCGAAGGCAAAGCTCGCCGAGGGCATGAGCCGCACCGTGCGCGCCGAGACCTCGACCCCGTCGAGTTCGCCGACCGCGCGCGCGAGGTCACCCGCCTCCAGGGCCGGCATCACGCCCGCACCCGGTGCCGGCGCGACCGAGGCAATCGTGCCGCCCATGGAGAGGAGGGTCACGCGAACGGGGGGAGGGTTCGGGTCCACGACGGCGAGATGCTATCCGCCGCGCCCACGCCGTGCGGGCGGCCCCGATCCGGGGGCGTATGCCGGGCGGCCTCGGGCCGCACCCTCGACGGTGTCAGCCCCGGCCCCGGCGCGGCGCGACCGCGAGCCGCCCTGGCGCTAATCCCCCACTGGCTCGAGGTAGGTCCGCACCACCCGGTACACGGCTTGGAGGTCGATGGGCTTGACGAGGTAGTCGCGGGCCCCGGCGTCGATGAGCGCGGCCATCGTGCGCGAGGCGGCCGCGGCCGACATCATCACGACCGGGATCGCCCGGGTGGCCTGGTCCGCACGGAGCCGGCGAAGCACCTCGTCCCCGTCGACGTCGGGCAGGTGCAAGTCGAGGAAGATCAGGTCCGGGAGGGTCTCGCGAGCCGCGGCCAGACCCTCCTCGCCGGTCGTGGCCGCGACGAAGTCGACCTCGGGGAGGAGTGCGACGGCCCGCTCGATCAAGCGCACGTTCGCGAGGTTGTCCTCGATGTAGAGGACCCGCCCGCGCACGAAGGCGCTGGAGTCCACGACGGGCATCGCCCGCGACGCGGGCGGGCGGTCGGCGCGCTCGGGCACCGGCAGTTCGAGAGTGAAGACGCTGCCCTCTCCGAGCACGCTCTCGACGTCGAGCCGCCCGCCCATCAAATCCGCCAGGCCGCGCGAGAGGGCGAGACCGAGCCCCGTGCCCTCGACGTCGGTCGCGGCGGCGCCGAGCCTCTCGAACGGCTCGAAGAGCCGACCCAGGTCCTCGGGGGCGATCCCCGGCCCGGTGTCGGCCACCTGGATCCGCGCGACCGGCGCGGCGGCCGTCAGACGCACCTCGACGCGACCCCCTTCGAGGTTGTACTTCACGGCGTTCGAGACCAGGTTCACCAAGACCTGACGGGTGCGCTGGGCGTCGGCGACGACCGGGCCGACCCCTTCGTCGACGAGGCGCAGCTCGATCCCCCGGGGCCGGGCCAGGGGCTCCATCATCGAGAGCACCCCTTCGGCGATCTCGGCCACGTCGATCGGCTCGAGCGAGACCGACATCTCCCCCCTCGCGATGCGCGAGAGGTCCAGGATCTCGTTCACCTGCTGGAGCAAGAGCGCCCCGGCCGCGCGGATCTGGGCGACGCTCTCGGCCTGGTCCGCGTCGAGCTCACCCATCTCGAGCAGCTGGGCGAAGCCGAGGATGGCGTTGAGGGGGGTGCGCAGCTCGTGGCTCATGCGCGAGAGGAAGTCGTTCTTCGCCGTGCTCGCGGACTCGGCCAGCTCCCGTGCCGCCACCAGGGTCCGGCGCAGCGCCACGATCTCGGTGATGTCGTGGATCACCCCGGTGAAGAGGCGTCGCGTGGCGACCCCGACGTCGACCTCCGCCTCGCCGAGCGAGAGCAGGGCGGGGAAGGTCTCGCCACTCTTGCGCCGGGCGACCACCTCGCGGGTCGTGCCCATGACCCGGGCCTCACCGGTCGCGAGGTAGCGCGCCACGTGGCCGGCGTGGGCCGCCGCCGGCGCCTCCGGCATCAGGATCGCCACGCTTTGGCCGATGGCCTCGCCGGGGGTGTAGCCGAAACAGGCCTCGGCGGCCCGATTGAACTCCTCGATCGTGCCGCTCTCGTCCACGACGATAACGGCACTCGGCACGGTGTCGACGATCACCCGGCTCTTGGTCTCGAGGTTCGTGCCCCACACGCGCAACTGGCGCTCCTCGGTCACGTCCTCGACCCGGTGCACGACGTAGCGAAGTCGGCCCTCGTCGTCGACGACGGGGGTGTTGCGCGGCAGCCAGTAGCGCTCCTCGAAACCGCCGCCCTCGGACTCGGGCCGGCGAATGTCGTACTTCTGGACCTTCATCGAGTCAGGGGCGAGGCTCGCGCGCACTCGATCGAGGGAGGCGCGCAGGTTGGACACGCCGTCGGCGTCGAGGTCGTCGGGGTTGTCGGGGAA
Source organism: Actinobacteria bacterium 21-73-9 (assembly GCA_002255565.1). Taxonomy (GTDB): domain Bacteria; phylum Actinomycetota; class Acidimicrobiia; order Acidimicrobiales; family RAAP-2; genus RAAP-2. Next base: position 6,197 of record NCBE01000040.1, on the reverse strand, counting down.
GGCCTCGAACAGAGGGAGACCCGTGACCTCCTCGCGGCGGGTCAACGTCGCGCGCTCACGCGCGTCGGTCATGGCCACGATGGTGTACTCCGGGTCGAGGACGAGGTAGACGTCGGGGAGCGCCTCAAAGACCGCCCGGTAGTCGACCTCGTCTCCCGCGCCCATCAGCCCTCCAGTTCGACGAGCGCGCGCGGCTCGGCCCGGCGGACGTAGTGGTCGGCGACCTCGGGACGGCCGAAGAGGTACCCCTGGAGGTGGGTGATGCCCACGTCGCGCAGGGCGGCCAGCTCCGACTCGGTCTCCACGCCCTCGGCGATGGTGCGGGCGTTGGTCTCGGTGGCGAAGGACTCGATCGAGCGCGCGAGCGCGCGGCGCGCCGGGTCGCGGTCGATCCCCGTGGTGAGTTCGAGGTCGATCTTGATCCACTCCGGACGCAGCCTCAGGATGTGGCTGAGTCCGGAGTAGCCCACGCCGGTGTCGTCGACGGCGAAGGAGAAGCCGCGCTCGCGCAAGCGGTTCATCCCGCGCACGAGGGGGGCGTAATCGTCGACCCGCTCGTGCTCGGTGATCTCGAGGATCACCCGCCGGCCCTCGACGTCGTCGAGGCAGTCGACGAAGGCGTCGTCCACGATGGCGCTGGGCGAGACGTTGACGTTGAGCTGGACCTCGGGTGGGAACCAGCCGAGGCCCCCGAGGGCGAGGACCGCGGCGGCGCGCTCGAGCGCGATCCCGAGCCCCACCTCATGAGCGTCCTCGAACCACTGGGCGGGGGCGAGGCCGTCGGGCGTCTCGAAGCGCGACAGCGCCTCGAAGGCCGTCGTCTCGAGGGTCTCGGCCGAGACGATCGGCTGGAAGACCGGCACCAGCCCCCCGTCGGAGAGCAGCGTGCGGACCCGCCCGGCGACCTTCTCGACGTGGGCCTTGTGCGCGCGGCGCGCCGCCTCCTCCTCGGCAAGGCGCGACTCGACCTCGTGCCGACGGGCTTCGGACTCGAGGTAGAGGGCGCGGGTGGCGAGCAGGTTCGTCACCCTGAGTCGCACCTCGACCGCGTCGAGGGGCTTGACGAGAAAGTCGGTGGCCCCGGCCGCGAGGGCCCGGTCGCGCGTCGTGGTCAGGGCGTCAGCCGTGAGCACGACCATCGGCACGAAGCCGCCCGCGGGGAGCGCGTCGCGCATCGCCGCCATGAGCGCCACGCCGTCGAGGGGCGCCATGTGCAGGTCCAGCAAGACGATGTCGGGTCGGATCGTGGTGAAGAGTTCGAGGGCGACCCGCGGGTCGGTCGTCGAGTGGGTCTCCACGCCCTCGAGTCCCCCGAGGATCCGCTCCAGCAGGCGCACGTTGGCGGGGCTGTCGTCGACGATGAGCGCCCGACCGGGGCGCGCCGGGATGCTCGATGTCCCCACGGGCACGGTATCCCCCTTCGCACGTGAACGCGCGGGTCAACCGATAGGAGCCTCGACGAGGTCACCGACCGGGCCCGCGCCTTCGACACAGTCCCTTTTCCCTCGTAAACCACTATGGCCTCTCGCAACGAGCGCGTCAAGGCACGCACCGCGACGGCGCAGTGGAGCTCGTACACCACATGTCGGCGAATTCGCCCCGCGTCACCAAGGGTGCCGCAGAGAACGGGTCGGTGCCGCACGTCGTCGCGAGCGCCGCCGCACCAACCTCGGAGACCCTCTCCGAGCACAACCGTGTCCCGGCACGTCGCGACGCGGCGACCGAGCGCGTAAGTCGATCACCGCCACGGTGCGCTCGTCGTCGACCGCCCTGACGACCGCCCCGGCGCGAGCGACCCTAGCCTTGGGGAGTGAGCACCCCCGCCGTCCTGCGTGGCCGCGTCCTCGCCGGCGCCGCCCTCGTCCTCGCGAGCGCCGTCGTCGCGCTCCCCGCACCCTCCGCGGCGGCCGCGCGCGCGGTACCCACCCTGGCGCGGCCCTGCGCCGTGCCGGGCGCGACCCGCGCCTACCAGCACGTGGTCTGGATCGTCCTCGAGAACGTCGGCTACGGAGTGGTCGGCTCACCCGACGCGCCCTACCTGAACCGCCTCATCGCCCAGTGCGGCCTCGCGACCAACTACCACGGGACGACCCACCCCAGCCTGCCGAACTACATCGCCCTCGCGTCGGGCTCGGCCCAGGGCGTCAGCAACGACAACGACCCGGCGAGCCACCCCCTCGCCGCTCCGAGCATCTTCTCCCAGTTGAACGGGAAGTGGCGCTCCTACGTCGAGTCGATGCCCACGCCCTGCGACAAGGTCTCCGCGGGCGAGTACGCGGCGAAGCACAATCCCGCCGCCTACTTCACCAACCTCGGCCCCACCTGTGCACTCAACGACGTGCCCCTCCCCGCGCACCCCTCCTTCGTCCAGCCGTTCACGTTCGTCACCCCGAACCTGTGCCACGACATGCACGACTGCTCCGTCGCGGTCGGCGACGCCTGGATGCGCGCGTTCGTCCCGAAGGTCCTGTCGAGCCCCCAGTACCGCGCGGGGAGCCTGGTGCTCGCGATCACCTTCGACGAGAACACCTCGGACTCGTCCAACCGGGTCCCCACCATCGTGCTGGCCCCGAGCGTGCCACGGGGGTTGAAGGTGGGCGCCTACCTCAACCACTACTCGCTGCTGCGCACGACCGAGCAGCTCTTGCGACTCGCCCCCCTCGCCGGGGCGAGGTCCGCGCGCACGATGGTGGCGCTCTTCCACCTCTGAGAGGCCCCACCGCCCGACGCGAGCGCGCCGCGCACCCGTCGGGGCGACCGCCACGTGCTGAGGGCCCCTTCACGCCGGCCCTGAGCCGGACTACGGTTGGCCACACCCGAGGGCGCCGTGCGCCCGCGGAGACCGCGACCGGGAGGCGCCGTGGCCACTGGGAGGCTCGCCACGTCCAGCGCGGTCGTGACCGCGGTGACGGTGGTGACCACCCTCTGCCAGCTCCCGCGCCTGGGCGGCGGGCTCAGCGCCGACGAGGCCGCGACCCTCTTCTCGTCGCGGCTCACCTTCGGGGAGCTCGCTCATCAAGCCGGCCGCGTGGACCTCGTCCTCACCCCGTACTACGCGTTGATCCACCTGTGGCGCACGGTCGTCCCGGGCGTCGTCGGGCTACGGCTCCCCTCGCTGCTGGCCTACTCGGCGGTCGTCGCCGTCACCGGGGTGTGGGCGTCACGGCGCTGGTCCCCGGCCGCGGGCGGCGTCGCCGCGACGGTCGTCGGACTCAACCCCCTCCTCTCGGCGGCCGCCGTCGAGGCCCGCCCGTACGCCCTGGCGACGCTCGCCGTCGTGCTCTCGCTCTACGGCCTCGACCGGTGGCGCACGTCGCGCCGCCCCGGGGCGCTGGCCCTCTGCCTCGTCGCCGGCCTCGTGGCGGTGTCGCTGCAGGTGATGCTGGCCCTGGCCCTCGTCCTCGTGCCCCCTTTCCTCCTCGCCGGGGTCCCCCGCGGCCGCGCCCGGCGAGCCGGCGCCGTGGTCTACGGCGGGCTGGTCGTCGCCACGGCCGGGCTGCTCCTCGCGAGCCTGCCCGAGCGCACCCAGGTCGCCTGGATCACCCGGCCGAGCGCCCTGGTCGGCGTGATCGACCTGGCCGGCACGGCCCTGGGGTCGCGGGGCCTCTACCTCGGGGTCCTCGCCCTGGTCGTCGTCGCGGCGCTCGGTTCCGGCTACGCGAGGGACCTGCACGCGCACGCGCGCGCGACGCTGGGTGACGTCGCCCCCTTCCTCGTCTGGGCGATCGCCCCGGGCGCGGTCCTCCTCGTCGTCTCGCTGGTCCACCCGGTCTTCATCGCCCGCTACGTGACCGAGTCCGCGCCCGGTCTCGGTCTCTCCTTCGGGGGGCTCGTGGCGCGGGCGCCTCGTGTGGTGACCACCCACGCCGCCCCCCGGGTCGTCGCCGGACTCGGGGCGATCGCGCTCGTCGCCTCCCTCCTCCTCGGGCCCGCCCCGATCTCGGGCAACGACGACCTCGCGCCGGTCAGCGCCTTCCTCGTCGCCCACGCGCGCGGCGGCGTCGTGGCGCTCGGCTCACCGACCCTCGCGGCGGCCGTCCGCTCCTACGAGCCCCGGGATGGGACGGTGCGCCTGTGGCCCCTCGACGGTCCGGCCCACACCATCCTCACCCCCATCGCCACGGGGCCCACGGCCTTCGCCCACGCCGGGCCGGAGGTCTGGGTCGTCGTCGACCACGACGCCTCGTTCCCCAGGCTCGCGGCGCTGCGCCACGGCCTGGCCGCTCGCGGCTACCACCCGACCTCGGGGGCCTCCTTCCCCGAGGTCGTCATCACTCGGTGGACGCGCTGAGAGGCGCCGCGATCTGGCGGTAGCGGCGGATCGACGCGGGCAGGAAGATCGCCACCGTCAGGCCGCCCCAGATCAGGGAGGCCACGCCGATCGCGTTTATCCCGAGCCGGCCGATCAGGCTCTCGATCACGACGAGGTAGATGGCGCTGAAGGTGACGTTGCGCGCCGTGATCCACCAGAGCCGCTTGTCGAGCCAGGCGAAGGTGCTGTAGAAGACCATCACCGAGGTGCCGACCTGGGAGAGCAGGAGCATGCGCATCAGGTCGGTCCCGTGCTGGGCGTACGCGTCACCGAAGACGCGCAGGTAGACCGGGGCGAAGATGATCCCGAGCACGACGCCCGGGACCATCACCGCGGCCAACCCGCGGATGGCCGAGTCGGCGTGGGCCTTCAGGGCGTGGGGCTCGCTCGAGGCCTCGACGAGGAACGAGCGCACGACGCTGAAGGCGAGGGCCTCGAGGTTCGTCGCGATCATCGCCGGCAGGTAGTAATGGGCGTTGGCGACGGCGCCGAGCCGCGCGATGACGATGAGCGTCACGATCGAGGGCAAGAAGACCGTCGAGAGCAGCGAGGCGTACTGCGCGCTCGAGAGCCAGAAGAGCTCACGGGTCGTGGGGAGGTCCTCGGTGCGCGCCGAGTCGGCCATGTGGGACGGGATCCGTCGCCGGAAGAGATACCACGAGACCCCGGCGAGGGCTACGGCGACCGGGATGATCCAGGCGACGAAGATCCCCTGGGAACGGCTCACGAGCAGGAAGACCGGCAACAAGGCGAGCTTGGCGAGTCCGTAGCCGATGTTCTCGACGGCTACCCACTTCGAGGCCCGCAGCCCCACGAGCACCGAGTCCTGCAGCGCGAAGATGGTCCAGAGCACGACCGCGACGACGAAGAACGCCTTCCAGCCGAGGGCCGCCGGCAAGAACCGGTGGCCGAAACCCAAGGCGATGTATCCGACGGTGAGGATCACGGCCGTAGAGACCGTGAGCACGTAGGAGCGTTGGACGAAGCTCCTTGTCAGGTCCCCGGCGACGGGGAGGAAGCGCTCGAAGATCGAGCCGAAGCTCAGCTGGGCGAGGGTGGCGAGGAGGAGCATGGCGGCGATGGTGGCCGTCGTCTTGCCGACGACGGCCGTGCTGGCCGCGTGCGCCGCGACGATCCAAAAGACGAGCCCCAGCACCGCCGAGCCCCCCGACGAGATCATCAGGGCGAGCGCGTTGCGCATCAGCCGGTCCAACTTCACGACGGGCCTCCGCGGCTGACGCTCTCGAGGGTGGGGCATAGGTCTTCTTTGCCCCCCTCTCTCACCCCTCTCCGGTGGCGCGTCGCGGTGGGACGTCTCTCGGCAGGCTACCCCACGTCCCACACGCGCGGACCCGCGCGCCCAGGGTGCCCGCCTCTCAGCCCCGCGAGTGGGCCGAACGCGTGATGATCAGGTGCGGCCGCACCCCGGGCAACGACTCGGTACTCCCCCGGCCCCTTGGGCGGGATCCGTGACGCCCGGTAGTGGGTCCGGCCGATCCCGATGTAGATCAAGGTCACGCCGACCAGTCGGACGTGATCACCCACGGGGAGTCCCGTCGCGCGGGCCACGACGTTGACGTGGTACCTGCTTCCGAGGACCACCCGGTCGAACTTGACGATCACGTGCACGGTGACCTTCGTCGGCCCGCCACTCCCGCCGCCGCTAGAGCCCGAACCGCCGGAGCCGGTCCCGGTGCCGGTACCACCGGAACCACCAGATCCGCCGCCGGATCCAGTGCCACCACCACCACCGCCTCCGCCGCCGCCGCCGCCGCCGCCAGACGCAGTCCACTGGGCGGTGAAGACGATCGCGGCCCCGTTGCTCGAGAGCGTGTAGCTCGCCCCGGCCGCGTAGGTGGACGTGCCGTCACTCCAGCCGCTGAAG
>NCBE01000193.1 GCA_002255565.1 Actinobacteria bacterium 21-73-9 | reverse complement strand
GCCGATCACCTACGGCGAGGCGGTGACGGTGCAGCCGTTCAACAACACGCTGGTGCAGCTCGACCTCACCGGCGCCGAGCTCAAGGCGATGCTGGAGGAGACGCTCGGCGGACTGCCGGAAAACGGGTCGGGCCTGCTCTTTCCCTCGCGGGGCACCTCCTACGTCATCGACATCGGCAAACCCGCCGGCGAGCGCGTCGAGGACCTCGAGGTCGGCGGTCAACCGGTCAAAGCCGGGGCGACCTACCGGATCACCGTGCCGAGCTTCATCGCGGGCGGGGGCGATGCCCACTCGCTGGCGAAGAACGCCAGAGGCTACCGCTACGACACGGGGATCCTCGACATCGACGCGTTCGTGGATTTCCTCAAGGCCCACGACCCGATCAACGGCCAGTTGGAGGGGCGCGTCTCGATCGTCGGGGCTCCTGCGAGAACCCGGAGGGAGCGATGAGATCGCGCGCTGCAACGTGCGTGGTCCTGGCGTCCATCGTCGGCTGCGGCGTGGCCGCGGCGGCCGCCGCCGGCGCGCTGCCCCGGCCCGATCACGTCATCGTGGTGGTCGAGGAGAACAAAAGCTTCTCGAGCGTCATCGGCAACCGGGAGGCGCCGTACATCAACGAGCTCGCAGGTCGCGGCGCGCTCTTTGCCCAGTCGTACGCCATCGTCCATCCCAGCCAGCCGAACTACATCATGCTGTTCGCCGGCGCCAGCCTCGGCGTCAAGGGCGACGGCGTGCCGAAGGTGCTGCCGTTCTCCGCACCGAACCTCGGCGCCGAGTTGATCGCCGCCGGGCTCAGCTTTCGGGGCTACTCGGAGGACCTTCCGGGGGCCGGATTCCGCGGCAAGAAGGCGGGCAACTACGCCCGCAAGCACAACCCCTGGGTGAACTGGCAGGGCGCTCCGGCCAACGCGATCCCCGCCACGTGCAACCTGCCGTTCACGGCCTGGCCGACCGATCTCGACCGTTTGCCGACGGTGGCGTTCGTGATTCCCAACTTGCAGCACGACATGCACGACGGGACGATCGCGCAAGGCGACGCCTGGCTCAAGGCGCAACTCGACGGGTACGTGCGCTGGGCGGCGGCC
>NCBE01000192.1 GCA_002255565.1 Actinobacteria bacterium 21-73-9 | reverse complement strand
AGACGCACCGCACTCATCACCGCCTCGGTGCCCGAGGAGACGAAACGTACCTGCTCGAGGCCGGGCACGCGCGCGCACAAGAGCTCGGCGAGGCGCACCTCACCGGGCGTCGGGGCCCCGAAGGTCGTGCCGAGCGCGACGGCCTCACTGAGCGCCGAGACGACCGCGGGGTGGGCGTGACCGAGCAGTGAGGCCCCGTAGGACTGGACGAAGTCGAGGTAGCGCCGTCCCTCAACGTCAACGACGTAGGCGCCCTCGCCGCGCTCGACGGTGTAGGGCGTGCCCCCGACCGAGCGGAAGCTGCGCACTGGCGAGTCGACGCCCCCGGGTATGACCCGCAGCGCGCGGTCGAACCAGTCCTGGTTGGTCCCGGTCATCGCTGGAGCACGCCGGCGATCTCGGCCGCGAAGTAGGTCAACACGAAGTCCGCCCCGGCGCGGCGCACCGCGGTCAGCTGCTCGAGCGCGACGGCCGTGCCGTCGATCCAGCCGTTCGCGGCCGCGGCCTTGACCATCGCGTACTCCCCGCTCACGTGGTACGCGCACAGCGGCACGTCGAGCTCGCGGCGCAGGTCGCTCAAGACGTCCAGGTAGGTCATGGCGGGCTTGACCATGACGATGTCGGCCCCCTCGGCCACGTCGGCGCGCGCCTCTCGTAGCGCCTCGCGACGGTTGCGCGAGTCCTGCTGGTAGCCGCGCCTATCCCCGCCGTCGGCGATCGACACGTCCACCGCGTCGCGGAACGGACCGTAGAGGCCACTCGCGTACTTCGCGGCGTAGGCGAGGACGACGGTCTCGGTGAAGCCCTCGTCGTCGAGGGCCCGGCGGATCGCGCCGACCTGGCCGTCCATCATGCCGCTCGGGGCGACCACCGCGGCCCCGGCGCGCGCCTGCTCGACGGCGGTACGCGCGTAGAGCGGCAGGGTCGCGTCGTTGTCCACCGTGCCATCGGTGCGAACCAGCCCGCAGTGGCCGTGTGAGGTGTACTCGTCCAGGCAGAGGTCGGCCATCACCACGAGGTCGTCACCGACCTCGTCGCGCACTGCGCGCAGGGCCACCTGAACGATTCCGTCGGGTTCGTAAGCGCCGC
>NCBE01000147.1 GCA_002255565.1 Actinobacteria bacterium 21-73-9 | reverse complement strand
CGGGGCGGGTGGGCGACTCACCCGTGCCCGGTGCGGGCTTCTACTGCGACGCGCGTGTGGGCGCGGCCGCCTGCACCGGACGCGGTGAGCTGGCGTTGCGCACCGGCGGCGCCCGACTCGTGGTGGATCGCCTCGCCCGGGGGGAGGATCCCGCGGCGGCCTGCCGCGCGCTCCTCGCCGAGGCGGCGGGCGTGCCCGACGAGTTCCGCGCCGAGCTGCGCGTGCTCTGTCTCACCCCCGACGGGCGCCACGCGGGCGCGGCGAGCCAGCCGGGTGCCACCTACAACGTCGTCGAGGGCGCCGGGGCGCTCACCCGCGTGGCGCGGGCGTTGGCCTAGAGGTTGCCGACCACCCAGTTGATGCTGGCGCACAGGGCGGCGACGTCCTCGGGGTCGATCGCCGGGAACATCGCGACGCGCAACTGGTTGCGCCCGAGCTTGCGGTAGGGCTCGGTGTCGAGGACGCCGTTACTGCGCAGGACCTTGGCGACCGTCGCGGCGTCGACGTCGTCGACGAAGTCGATCGTGGCCACGACACTCGAGCGCTTCGACGGGTCGGTGACGAAGGGCCGCGCGAAGGCTGAGGCCTCGGCCCAGGAGTAGAGGATCTCGGCCGAGCGGGCCGAGCGGCCGGCCGCGAAGGCGAGGCCGCCGTTCTCGTTCATCCAGGTCACCTGGCTCGCGAGGAGATGGATGGTGGCGAGCGCCGGCGTGTTGTAGGTCTGGTTGAGCCGGGAGTTGTCGAGGGCGACCTTCAGGTCGAAGAAGGCCGGCGTCCAGCGGCTCGAGGCGGCGAGCGACTCGATCCGGGCGACGGCCGCCGGCGAGCACAGGGCGAGCCATAGGCCGCCGTCCGCGGCGAAGGACTTCTGGGGGGCGAAGTAGTAGCAGTCGAACTCGGCGGGGTCGACCATCACCCCGCCCGCGGCCGAGGTCGCGTCGACCGCGACGAGGCCCTCGGCGCCGGCGGGCCGGCGGACCTCCATCATCACCCCGGTCGAGGTCTCGTTGTGGGTCAGGGCGTAGAGGTCGACGTCGTCCTCGGCCACGGCCCGGGGGTGGGTCCCCGGCTCGCTCGTGATCACCGAGGGGGTCGCGAGGTGGGGCGTGTCCATTAACGCCGTGGCGAACTTCGAGGAGAACTCGCCGAAGGAGAGGTGCTGGCTCGTGCGCTCGATGAGATGGAACGTCGCGGCGTCCCAGAAGCACGTCGTGCCGCCGTTGCCGAGCAGCACCTCGTAGCCCTCGGGCAGGGCGAAGAGCGCGGTCAGGCCCTCGCGCACCTCGCCGACCTTGGCCCGCACGGTGCTCTGGCGGTGGGAGGTGCCGAGGAAGGTCGGCGCGTCGTGGGCGAGCGCCTCGACCTGGGCGGCGCGGACCTTGGAGGGGCCCGAGCCGAAGCGGCCGTCGCGCGGCAGGAGGTCGGAGGGGATAACGAGGGCGTCGGGGGAACTCATAGACTCATTCTTATCGGCACGACGTGGGAGCGACGCAGTGGCCAGAGTGAGTGACCTCCTCGCGGGGCTCGCGCCGAGCGCGACGCTCGCCGTCGACGCCAAGGCCAAGGCCCTCCAGGCGGCCGGCGAGCCGGTCATCGGCTACGGCGCGGGCGAGCCCGACTTCCCGACGCCCCCGGCCATCGTCGAGGCGGCCGCGCGGGCCTGCACCGACCCGGCGATGCACAAGTACACGCCCACGGCCGGGCTGCCCGCGCTGCGCCAGGCCATCGCCGACAAGACACTCCGCGACAGCGGCTACGAGGTCGCCCCTTCCCAGGTGCTCGTCACCAACGGGGGCAAGCACGCGGTGGCGACGACGTTCATGAGCCTGCTCAACCCCGGGGACGAGGTCCTCATCCCCGCGCCGTACTGGACGACCTACCCGGAGGCCGTCTACCTCACGGGCGCCGTGCCGGTGCCGGTGATGACCGACGAGGCGCGCGGCTACCGGGTGAGCGTCGAGGACCTCGAGCGCCACCGCACCCCGCGTACCAAGCTCCTCGTCTTCGTCTCGCCCTCCAACCCGACCGGGGCCGTCGTCGCGCCCGAGGAGGTCGCGGCCATCGGCCGCTGGGCGGCCGAGCACGACGTCTGGGTGATGTGCGATGAGATCTACGAGCACCTCGTCTACGGCGACGCGCGGCACGTCTCGATGCCCGTCGTCGCCCCCGAGATCGCCGACCGGTGCGTCGTGGTGAACGGCGTCGCGAAGACCTACGCGATGACCGGCTGGCGGGTGGGCTGGATGATCGCCCCGCCGGACGTCGCCGCCGCGGCCATCACCTACCAGAGCCAGACGACCTCGAACATCGCCAACGTCTCCCAGCGCGCGGCGCTGGCCGCCCTCACGGGCGACCTCTCGGCCGTCGCCGAGATGCGCACGGCCTTCGACCGGCGGCGCCGGACGATGGTCGCGATGCTCAACGCGATCGACGGGGTGACCTGCCCCGAGCCCGAGGGGGCCTTCTACTGCTTCCCCAACGTCACCGGGCTGCTCGGCCGGAGCCTCAAGGGCCACTTCGCGACGACCTCGGCCGAGCTCGCCGACGTCCTGCTCGAGACGATCAAGGTCGCGGTGGTGCCGGGGGAGGCCTTCGGGGCCCCGGGGTACTTCCGTCTCAGCTACGCGCTCGGCGACGCCGACCTCGAAGAGGGACTCCGTCGCGTGAGCGAACTGGTCGCGGCGGGCTGAACGACGGCGCGCCCTAGTCTGGGTGCCCCGACGGAAAGGTTGAGCGTGGCCCGAGTTCTAGTGACCGAACCCATCGCCGAGTCCGGCCTCGCGAAGCTGCGCGAGGCCGGACTCGAGGTCGACGTGCGACTGGGCCTCACCCCGGCCGAGCTGCTCGAGGCCGTCGTCGGGGCGCACGCGCTCATCATCCGCTCGGCCACCCAGGTCGACGCCGCCACCCTCGAGGCGGCGACGGACCTGGTCGTGGTGGGTCGGGCCGGCATCGGGCTCGACAACGTCGACGTCACCCGGGCCACCGAGCTCGGGGTGATGGTGGTGAACGCGCCGGTCTCGAACATCCTCTCGGCCGCCGAGCAGACGATGGCCCTCCTGCTCGCCCAGGCCCGCAACATCCCCCAGGCCCACGCCGCCCTCACCGGCGGCAAGTGGGAGCGCTCGAAGTGGGAGGGCGTGGAGCTCCACGGCAAGACGCTCGGCATCGTGGGGCTCGGCAAGATCGGGGCGCTCGTCGCCCAGCGCGCCCTCGCCTTCGGCATGCGCCTGGTCGCCTACGACCCCTTCATCACCGAGGAGCGCGCCCGCCACATGGGCGTCGAGCTGGTGGAATTCGACGACCTGCTCGCCCAGAGCGACTTCATCACCATCCACCTGCCCAAGAACAAAGAGACCGTCGGGCTCTTCAACGCGGCGAGCCTCGCCAAGACCAAACCGGGCGTTCGCATCGTGAACGTCGCCCGAGGCGGTAAAAATGATTTTCAAAATGCTTTACGCAGAATAAATGTTTTCAGTAATAAAAGCACCAACCAGGTAGCACTTTCTATCAGTGGAAGTGAATTACAGCTTTCAGCGCAAG
>NCBE01000146.1 GCA_002255565.1 Actinobacteria bacterium 21-73-9 | reverse complement strand
CGGCCGCCCGGGCTCCGGGGCCGGGGACGGGGCCGCGCGGCGCGCGCGGGTCGCCACCGGGGCGCGCCGGCTCACGCGGGGGCCTCGAAGCCGAGGAACCGGTTCTCGCACACCAGGGCGACCCCGGTGGCCTCGAGGACCCGGGCGCGCACCTCAACGATCAGCCCGTAGACGTCCTCGGCCCGCCCGCCCTCGTCGGCCTGGATGAAGTTGGCGTGCTTCTCGCTCACCCGCGCGCTCCCCCGGCGCCACCCCTTGAGCCCGGTCGCCTCGATGAGCCGCGCCGCGTGGTCGCCGGGGGGGTTGCGAAAGACCGATCCGGCGTTGGCCCCGCCGGGCTGGTGCTCGCGACGCCAGCGCACCACCGAGCGCACCTCCGACTCCGCGACGGCCGGGTCGCCGCGACGAAGGCGCAGGGTCGCCCCGAGCACGAGCTCGCCGGGCACGAGCGCGCTGTGGCGGTAGCCGAGCTCGAGGGCGGCGGCGTCGCGGCGCTCGGTGCGGCCCTCGCGCCACAGCGTCGCCGAGACCAGCGACGCCGCGAGGTCCGACCCGTGCCCCCCGGCGTTCATGGCGACGGCGCCCCCGACGGTGCCCGGCACCCCGACCGCCCACTCGAATCCGGTCACCCCGGCGCGCGCGAGCCGACGGGCGGCCACGGGCAGGTCGAGCCCGGCGCCGAGCTCGACGAGCACCCCGTCGCCGTCGTCGCGCCAGTCGAGGTCGGCGAACTCGCCCTCGAGGCGCACGACGCAGACCGCGACCTCGCCGTCGGCCACGAGGAGGTTCGAGCCGTTGCCGACCGCGACGAGGTCGAGCCCGAGGTCGCCCAGCAGCGGACCGAGCTCGTCCAGGTCGCCGCGACGCGCCAGGGAGACGAGCACCCGCGCCGTTCCGCCGACCCGGTAGGTGGTGCGCGACCCGAGCGGCGCGTGCTCGCTCACCCGGGCGCCACCCACCCGCGCCAGGCGCGCGAGGCTCACGCCAGCCCCCCGGGCAGCTCGCCGATCACGTGTCCCACGTCGCCCGCGCCCAGCACCAGCACGAGGTCGAGCCCGTCCAGGGACTCCGACAGGGCCCCCGGCACCGAGTCGAGGTCGGGCACGTAGCGGACCCTCTCGACCACCCCGCGCGCGGCCAGCGCGGTCGCGACGCGCTCGCCGGTCACCCCCTCGGGGTTGGGCTCGCCGGCCCGGAAGAGGTCGGTGACGATGACGAGCGTCGCGCCGGCGAAGGCCGGCGCGAAGCTCTCCAGCAGGGCCAGCGTTCGGGTGACCCGGTGGGGCTGGAAGACCACGCCCACACGGACGTAACCGAGCTCGGCGGCGGCGGCGAGGGTCGCGGCGATCTCCCCGGGCAGGTGGGCGTAGTCCTCGACCACGTCGACGCCGCGCCACGCGCCACGGCGCTGGAAGCGCCGTGGCGCCCCGAGGAAGTTCGAGAGCCCCCGCTCGACGGCCCGCGCCTCGACGCCCAGGGTCCGGGCCAGGACGGCCACGACGGCCGCGTTGGCCACGTTGTGGCGACCGGTCACCCTCAGGTCGACCTCGAGCCGCTCGCCCGGCCCGAGCAGCGCGAAGCGCGAGCCGTCGCGGCTCAGCGTGACCTCCTCCACGCGCCACTCTCGCCCCGGCGCGGCCCCGACGGTCGTCGGGCGGGCCGCGTGCGCGAGCGCCCGGGCGGCGCCCGGGTCGTCGGCCCAGGCCACCACGGGACCCGTCACGCGCGCGACGAGGTCGGCGAAGGCGGACTCGAGCCGCTCGAGGGTCCCGTAGTGGTCGAGGTGGTCGGGCTCGACGTTGGTCACGGCGAGCGCCTCGGGCACGACCCCGGCCATCGTCCCGTAGCTCTCGTCGACCTCGAGCACGAGCCCGTCAGCGCCGTAGTGGCCGTTCGCGCCGACCCCCAGGACGGGGGCCCCGAGGAGCCAGCCCGCGTCGCGTCCGGCCGCGAGGGCGACCTGGACGAGCATCGAGGTGGCCGTCGTCTTGCCGTGGGTGCCCGCCACGCCCCAGGTCGGCGTGGCCCCGGTCACCTGGGCGAGGGCCGCGGGGCGGTCGACCAGTTCCAAGCCGAGCGCCGCGGCCGCGACGAGCTCGGGGCTGTCCCGGGCCACGGCGGGCGACCACACCACCGAGTCCACGCCGGCCAGGTGGGACGCGTCGTGGCCGACCAAGACGGCGATCCGCCGCGCGGCGAGCTCGTCGAGCACCGGGGACGACGCGACGTCGCATCCGCTCACCCGCGCGCCGCGTTCGGCCAGCCAGAGGGCGAGGCCGCTCATGCCCGCCCCGCCCACGCCCATCACGTGCACGCGCCGTCCCGGCTCGAGGAGGCTCACCGCGCCACCCCCTCGACCACCTCGGCGATGGCGGACGCCGCGTCGCGGCGCCCCAGCGCCGCGAGCGCGCTCGACATGGCCGCACGCGTCGCGGCGGGCTCGAGCGACTCGAGCGCCTCGGCCAGGGTCCGCGCGTCGCACGACGCGTCGTCGATGACCCGCACGCCGCCGACGGCGGCGAGGGCCTCGGCGTTGCGGCGCTGGTGGTCGCCCGGTGCGCCGGGCAGCGGGACCACGACGGCGGGGATCGCGAGGCGGGTCAGCTCGGCGACGGTGACGGCCCCGGCCCGACAGACCGCGACGTCGCAGACGGCCCACAGCGCGGCCATGTCGGCGAAGGCCACCACCCGGTAGTCGAGCTCGCCGGCCACGCGGCGCCCCCGCACGTGCTCGTAGTCCCGCTCGCCCGTGACGTGCACGATCGCGAGGTCGCGTCGCGACGCCCACCGGGCGGCGAGGTCGGCCACCGCGTCGTTCACCCGGCGCGAGCCGAGGGACCCGGTCATCACCACCACCACGAGCCGACCCGGCTCGATCGGGGGAACGGCCGCCGCGCGCGACGCCGCGCGCGCGGCGTCGCTGCGCTCGACGGCCTCGATCGCCGCGCGCAGGGGGGTCCCGGTCACGACCGCGTCGTCCGCGGGGTACCCGAAGGCGACGCAGCGACGCGCGGCCGCCCGGCGAAAGAGGCGGTGCACGGCGCCCGGCACGGCGTCGAAGTCGACCAGCACGAGCGGCACCCGCCACAGCGCGGCGGCCGCGCACGTCGCGAACGAGGCGTAGCCGCCGACCGAGACCACGCACCGGGGCCGCCACCGGCCCACCAGCGCGACGGCCGTCACGAGGGCCGCGACGAGACCGAGGGCCGCCACGGCGCTCACGGCGAGGTCGTAGGGGCGCAGCGAGCGGCGCAGGCCGCGGCCCGGCAGCAGGGTCAAGGCGACCGGCCCCCCGCCGAGCAGTCGGCCCTCCTGGCCCCGACGGCTGCCGACGTAGCGGATCTCCTCGGGCGCGAGCCCCCGGGCGCGCAGCGCCTCGGCGATGGCCTCCATGGGAAAGACGTGGCCCCCGGTCCCGCCGCCCGTGACGATGACGGGACCGCGCATCACCCCTCCGGTCTATAGCGACGCGGCGCCGGCGCGTGCGGGGCGCGCTTCCCCCCGCCTCGCGGGCCGCGCGCCGGCGCCCGGCGCGCGGGGGCCGC
>NCBE01000145.1 GCA_002255565.1 Actinobacteria bacterium 21-73-9 | reverse complement strand
CGCGCGCCGGGCGCGCCGGCGCGCGCCGGGGCCGTCCCCGGGCCCGGCGTCGGCCACGACCGGCGTCGCCCCCTCGACGGACGCGGCGTCGGAGGGGGAGGGGCGCGCCTCGGGCGCGCGGACCCACCAGCGCGCGATCGGCCAGGCGACGAGCCAGCCCGCGAGGAGGTGGATGGCAATGAACCAGAACGGGATCAGCCGCTGGTTCCAGATGGCGCTCTGGGGGTCGAGCACGAAGACCCAGAAGGAGGCCAGCGTCGTGCCGGCGAGCACCAGCCCCAGCCGGTCGCGCACGAGAACCGCGAGCACGATCCCCGCCGCGGCCATCACGATCACCCACCGGTCCCCGGCGGCCGACCCGTCGGGGTTGAACCAGCCGAGCGTGGTGAAGATCGCGTGGAGGTTGGCCACGCTCACGTTCACGTAGCCCAGCGAGTCGGTGTAGCGCTGGGAGGTGCCAAAGGGCAGGAGCCACCACGCCGAGAGCCCGAACGAGACCAGCCCGGCGCCGAACGCGAAGCGCAGGGGTCGCGCGAAGTCGCCGCGCGCGAGCAGCCGGACGCGCCCCTGGTCGGGATCGGGCGAGGTCACGAGCCCGAGCGCCCCCACGAGCGTGAGCAACGCGAGCGCCCAGCGCAGGTCCACCACCACCGACAGGGCCGTCGCCACGAGGGCGAGACCACCCAGCCAGTAGCCCCGAGCGCCGCGAAGGGCGTGGCCCCGCACGACGAGGCCCACGCACACCGCGGCCAGCGCGACGGTGACGAGCCGTGAGTCGAGGCCGCCGCGGGTCGCGAAGACCGGCCCGGCGGCCCGCCAGAAGTGGGCGTCGAGGGCGAGGGGCCACAGGGCGAGCAGCGCGAGCCCCGCCGCGGCGAGGGCCGGGTGGGCCCGGGCCACCCCGACGCGGCGCGGCCCGCCGACCCCGCGGCGGTACACCAGCTCGTAGGCGACGACGAGGGTCGAGGCGCCCAGGGCGAAGAACCACGGCAGGACGTGCCCGGCGAGGGTGAGGCTCAACAGGATCGCGGTCGCCCAGTAGCCCCTCCCGGTGCGCACCCCGCGCGCCACGAGCCCGATCGTCACGAGCGCCAGGGCGAGGCCGAGCGAGAACGGGTACTCCCCCGCCATCGTCGAGAAGAGGTTGCCCCCGTCGATGGTGTAGGTGGCGTCGAAGAGGAAGGGCAGGGTCGCCATGGCGAGCGCCGCGGGCACCGGGCGGGGCGCGTCGAAGAGCCGGCCCATGAGGTAGGCCCCGAGGGGCATGAGCACCGTGCCCAGCACCGTCGAGAGCTTGAAGGCGACCGCGAAGCCGATGACGTGGCTCGCCCAGGCGGCCAGCACGTCGGGCAGGACGAAGTAGTAGGTGTAGGCGGGCAGCCCGTCGAGCCAGCCCGGGTACCACGGCGTCACGCTGAGCGGGTTCGCGAAGTGCGCGAGGTACGCGGGCAGGGCCAGGTGCGAGCCGGTGTCCCCACCGGTGAGGAGGGTCGACGAGACGAGCAGCGTGGGGTGCAGCGCCCACACCGCGACGTAGGCGACCGCGACGACGGCCACGAGGTCGACCAGCACCAGCGAGTCGAGACGGCGCGCGCGCATCAGTGGACCCGCTGGAAGAAGAGCGCGGCGAAGGCCGTCGCGTTGAACGAGGCGTGGGTGACCCACGAGGGCACGAGCCGACGCGAGCGCTCGGCGAGCAGCGCGAGCACCACGCCGAGGCCGACGAGGCCGGCCAGCTGGACGAGCTCGGCGTGGGCCAGGCCGAACAGCAGGGCGCTCCCCACCGCCCCCAGGGCGACCGACGCGCGCCGCGAGAACCTCGCGCGCGCGCCCTCGGCGAGGGCGCGGTAGAGCACCCCGCGAAAGAGCCACTCCTCGAAGACCGGCGCGCCGAGCACGCTGAGGGTGCCCACGAGGGCGAAGGTCAGCCCGCTCGTCGAGTCGAAGAGCCGGTGGGCCGGGGCCGAGACCCCGTGCGGGTGCAAGAGGGCGTAGAGGGCGTCGACCGCGAACTGGCAGGCGACCCCGAGCGGCACGTAGACGAGGTCGCCCCAGCGCGCGCGCCACTGGCTCGGCCACGGGGCGAGCCCGCCGGCGCGATACGCCACGAGGACCGCGAGGCCGAAGCCGACCCACAGCCCCACGAGCCCGAGCGAGGTGGCCCACCAGGGGGGCGCCGTCGAGCGCGCCAGAGCGCTCAGCCCCCCGGGGTAGCGCGCGAGCGCGGCGCCGGCGGCCTCGAGGAGGGTGGCGAGGACCTGACCCAGTAAGAATCCAGTAAGCGCCGCCACGACGATGAGACCGGTCCGAGGCGAAGTCTCCTCTGTCAATGGGGTCACGAGGTCGTCGCTTTCGCTCGCGCCGGGGCGACGGCGCTCGTCGGTCTGTCGCGGATGGCCTCTAGATTAGAGACGTGCCAGATTCCCCTAACGACCCGGGCCAGAACAACGGCTTTCGTCGCCTCGTGCCCGGCGCGAACGGGCCCTTGACCCCCCCGGTGCGCCGTCGGCTGATCACCGCCGCCATCGTGGCCCTGATCGTCGGCTTCGTCGTCGTGAACTCCCTCTTCGCCACCAAGCCGGCCCGGGTGCTGACCTACTCCCAGCTGCTCCACGACGCGTCGAGCAACCAGATCAACACCGCCGTCATCAACAACTCCAACGGCGTGGTGACCGGCCAGCTCGCCAACGGTGCGGCCTACACGGTGAACGGCCCCTTCCCCGCCCTCCAGGCCGAGATCGACACCCTGCGCAGCAGCAACGTGGCGGTGACCTTCGCCAACCCGTCGAGCCTCGCCTCGACGTTCCTGCCCTACCTCATCTGGATCCTCATCTTCGTCGCCTTCATGGTCTACGCGAGCCGCCAGGCCCGCGGCCAGATGAACGGGATGATGTCGGTCGGTCGCTCCCGGGCCAAGCAGTTCTCCCAGGACATGCCCC
This sequence comes from Actinobacteria bacterium 21-73-9, assembly GCA_002255565.1. GTDB lineage: Bacteria > Actinomycetota > Acidimicrobiia > Acidimicrobiales > RAAP-2 > RAAP-2. Next base: position 631 of record NCBE01000145.1, on the reverse strand, counting down.
GCACCACCTTCGCCGACGTCGCCGGCTACAAGGGCGTCAAGCAGGAGATCAGCGAGGTCGTCGAGTTCTTGAAGAGCCCGGGTCGCTACCGGACCATCGGCGCGACCATCCCCAAGGGCATCCTGCTCGTGGGCCCGCCCGGCACGGGCAAGACCATGCTCGCGCGCGCCGTGGCCGGCGAGGCCGGGGTCCCCTTCTTCTCGGTGTCGGGATCGGACTTCATGGAGATGTTCGTGGGCGTGGGCGCGAGCCGGGTGCGCGACCTGTTCAACACGGCCCGCAAGCAGTCCCCGGCCATCGTCTTCGTCGACGAGATCGACTCCATCGGGCGAAAGCGCGGCGCCGGCCTGGGCGGCGGCCACGACGAGCGCGAGCAGACCCTCAACCAGCTGCTCAGCGAGATGGACGGCTTCGAGCCCACCGAGGGGATCGTCGTCATGGCCGCGACGAACCGGCCCGACGTGCTCGACCCGGCCCTCTTGCGCCCGGGCCGCTTCGACCGCCAGATCGTGGTGCCCCTGCCCGACCTCGAAGAGCGCCTGCCGATCCTGCAGATCCACACCCGGGGCAAGCCCCTCGACCCCACCGTCGACCTGGCGCTGGTCGCCCGCGGCACCCCGGGCATGAGCGG
>NCBE01000191.1 GCA_002255565.1 Actinobacteria bacterium 21-73-9 | reverse complement strand
GGCGACGACCTCGTCGAAGATCTCCCGTTTGCCCGAGAAGTAGAGGTAGAAGGTGCCCTGGGCGACGCCCGCGAGCTCGGTGATCTTGACGATCGAGGCGTCGTGGTAGCCGACGGCACCGAAGACCTCCTCGGCCGCTTCGAGCAAGGCGCGACGCGTGCGCTGGCCCTTGCCCTTGAGCTCACCGCGAGCCAGGCGAGGAGCCGCCGTCGTCGTCGCCTTGTCCGGCGGGCCGACAGCTCCGGCGGGCGCGGGGCGCCGTTCAGCCACGGGCGAACCACCCCGTCGTGCGCAAAGCGCCTCGATTGGTCACGAGCACGACACTACCGAACGCGCGACCCGTCCAAGCCGAGCGACTAGTCCAGGACGACCCGAAGCTCGGGCTCGGTCGCGGCGCGCACCTGCTCTACGGTCACGCCGGGCGCGAGCTCGCGCAGGACGAGGCCATCGGGTTCCACGTCGATCACGCAGAGGTCGGTGATGATGCGCTGGACGCACGTGCGTCCGGTCAGTGGCAGGGTGCATTCGTTGACGATCTTGAACGCGCCGTCCTTCGCGGCGTGCTCCATCATGACGATGACGCGCTTGGCCCCGTGGACGAGGTCCATCGCGCCACCCATGCCCTTGACCATCTTGCCGGGGATCATCCAGTTGGCGAGGTCGCCCCTCGCCGAGACCTGCATGGCACCGAGTACCGCCACGTCGACGTGACCCCCACGGATCATGGCGAAGGACGCCGCCGAGTCGAAGAACGACGCACCGGGTAGCACCGTCACGGTCTCCTTGCCCGCGTTGATCAAGTCCGCGTCCACCGCGTCCTCGCTCGGGTACGGCCCGACCCCGAGGATGCCGTTCTCGGCGTGCAGCACGACGTGCACGCCCGCCTCGACGTAGTTGGGCACGAGGGTCGGCAACCCGATCCCCAGGTTGACATACTGGCCGTCGACCAACTCCTGGGCCACACGCGCGGCCAACTCCTCACGGGTCCTCATGATCGCACCGTCCTCTTCTCGATGAGCTTCTCGACGCCGGGCGCGTGGACGACGCGCTGGACGAAGATCCCTGGGGTGTGCACGCGAGCCGGGTCGAGTTCGCCCGGCTCCACGATC
>NCBE01000039.1 GCA_002255565.1 Actinobacteria bacterium 21-73-9 | reverse complement strand
GGGCTGCGCTTCCAGCGCGGACGGTGGTGGGCCAGCGTCCCGGACAAGGCGGCCACCTCGGGCCGGCACTACGAGTCCTTCTTCGCTGAGGACGACGCCCGGGCCTGGCTGGCCCAAGCAGTCCCGGCGGTGCGAACCGGGCGGCCGTTGCCTGACGCCGAGCGGTTCCGTACCACCAAGACCGCCAAGCGGACCGCACCGGCGGCGAAGCCACCGCCGGCCAAGATGCAGCCCGACGTGGCCTCGGTCGCCAAGGCGTGGATGGCGGCCGCCTACGAGGACCTCCGCCGAGGAGGACCCGACCGGGCCGAACGGGTCCGACGCATCGTCGACGGCTACCTCGTGCCGTGGTTCGCGCCGCGGACCACCACGGTCTCGGACATCACCTACTACATGGCGCACGACTGGCTGCTCCACCTGGTCGGCAGAGAGCACGTCCCGACGACCCGGTCCGCGTCGCCCGGGCTTTCCCCCCTGCCAGCCAGCGTCGACCTAGAGACCGACGAGCTGGGCTTGGTTGCGGTGGCGCGGTTGTGCGGGGTGAGCCTTCCCACGGTGCGCCGCCGCTGGCGTCAGGGCGAGCTACCCGGTGCCTACCGCGACCCCGCCGGCCATATCCGGGTGCCGGTCGCCGCGCTCGACGGGGTGCGGGACAAGCGACGGCGGGCGCCGGCCGGCCTGTCGCAGCGGTACGTGTCCGACGCCTTGTGGGTGCTGCGCCGGGTCCTTGGCTTCGCCCGGGCCAACGGGCTGTTCCCGCCCGGGTTCGACCCCACCGAGAGCCTCGACGCGCCGACTCCTGACCCGTCAGCGGCCCGCACTCGCCGGCCCACCCGCCAGCCGAGGCCGCTCACCCTGCCCGAGTGCGCCCGCATCGCCGCCCACCTCCACCCAGCCCACCAGGTCGTGCTGTGGCTGCAGCGCATCATGGGCCTGCGCATCTCCGAAGCTTTCGGCGTCCTGCTCGGCGACGTGATCGAGCTGGGCGACACCGCCCTACTCGCCGCTCAAGGCCAAGGGGGACGGAAGTTCAACGTCCGCGACGATCACGGCGTGGTCGTCGCGGTCCCGTACAAGGCGACGATGAAGACCGCCGCCGGATCCCGGGTCCTCGTCGTGCCGGCCAGCATGCTGGACCTCATCCACGCCGCGGTCGAGGCGTTCCACACCGACCCGGCCACCGGCACCGTCAACCCGGCCGACCGGCTGGTGCCCGGCATCTACCAGAAGAACCGCTCCGGCCAGGAGGGCTACCGCCATGCCTTCGAGGACGCCGTGGTGGCCGAGGAACTGTCCACGGCCGACCTCGGGTTCCGGGTCTCCACCCACCTGCTGCGCAAGAGCCTCGCCACCGACCTGGCCTGGCAGGAAGGGATCGAGGACACCGTGCGACGCCGGTTCATGGGCCATCGTGCCGGCGACGACGTGTTCGGTCGGATCTACACCCTCGACCACCCCGAGATCACCCCGCTGGTCAAGGTGGCTGCCATCCTCGACGACAAGGTCACCGCCACCATCGGCACCCTGCTCACCCCGACCACCCGCAAGGTGGCCTGGGGCAAGCACAACCCGCTGCGGGACCGGGCTGAGGAGGTTAACGCGACGCTCGCCACCGCTGGCTGGCTGGTCAACCCCGGCACCGCGGATGATCCTTTGTGCGACGCCGAGCGGGTCGCCTCCGAGCTCGACATTGCCAGGACCACCGCCCGTCGGTGGATGACCGACGGCACCCTGCCCACCCTCGTCACGCCCGACGCCCAGGGCGTGCCCCGCCGCTACGCCCGGCTGAGCACCGTGTGGGCGCACCGGGACCGCCTCGCCCGGCGCATCTTGCTGCCCGATCTCGCCGAGCAACTCGGCCTCCGCTACCACGAGGCCTACAACATGGTCCGCCGCCTCGACCTCGACCTGGAGCAGCACCCGACCAGCCGCGTCTACGAAGTCACTCCCGACGCCGCCAGCGCGCTGCGGGCCGAGGTGGAGCGCATCCAGGCACTGCACGGCCGGTCCATGAAGCTCCCCGCCGCAGCCGTCCAGCTCCACGTGGCGGCCAGCACCGTGCGGATCTTGGCGGAGCGAGGTGATCTCGACGTCGACCCCGAGACCGACAGCAGCGGCCTGCGCTTCGTCACCCGCGCCTCGGTCAAGCAGTACTGGATCGCCCACCACGAAGCCAAGCGCCGCCCCGCCCAGCCCGTCGCCGCCGTGCCCGTCGCCGAAGTCGCCCGCTTCACCGGTGAGACCTCCCGAACGCTCATGGACCTCGTCCGGGCCGGCGTCCTCGAACAGGTCCCCGGCCGCCGCGCCGCCCAGCTCACCGCCACGAGTCTCCGCACGTGGATGGCCGGTCGCGACCCCGACGACGCCGTCCGGCCGGCCAGCCTCGACCTAGCGTCGGTAACCCCGCTCCGACTTGCCCCCGAGTCGAACATCGTCATACCACCAAAGCCCGTAACGCTGACCCGAGGCGCCAGTAGGAACGGGCGGTAGCCCAAAAAGCTGGGCGACCCCGGTGGCCGACGGATCCCGCTCTTCAACGCCCGGCGCGTCACCGCCGAGCTCGGCATCTTCCTCCCACCACTGCCCGTCGGTGGATGGCCAGCGGAACCGTCCCGAGCGAACGGCCAGGGTGATCATGGTTGCTGTCACAGCTCGCTGGCACACTTGGGGGCATGGGCGACACCAGCTGTGACCGCACCGGCTCCCCTTCGGGCCGGACCTCACCGTCCATGGTCCTGCCGCTCGCCGCGCCGAGCGGTTCGCCAGCGCCGAGCATGCCGGATGCCTAGACGTAAGCGCGCCCGGACGAGCGCCGAGCAGCTCCAACTCGAGAGCCCGAGTGAGGTCATCGCACCCTTCGCCGCGCCGTTTGCCCGTGACGCCCGCGCCGTGATCGAGGACCCGACCCACGTGGCGGTGGCACGGGCCGTCGTGGACGTGTGTTGCCGCCCGGACGCCGCGGCGGGCCTGTCACTACAGGAGATCGAGGACCGCGTCTCCATCGACGACCGTGATCTGCTGGAGCGTCGGCTGCGGGTGTTCGTCGGGCTCGGAATGCTGCGGCCGCTCGATGACCGCAAGGGCGCGATGCGCTACGTCCTCGATCCCCGGGCACTGGCCGGGGTGCAGGTGGTCGAGCGGATCACCACCCAAGGCGGCGTGAGCGAGCTGCTCCTCCTGCTCGACCGGACCGCCGCGGCCATCGAGACCCAGACCGCCACGGCCGAGCAGGTCTCCTCCGCGCTGGAGCAGGCCCGGGTGTTCTTCCGCCTGTTCGCCGACACCCTCGCCCGCTTGGCCCGGGCGCCCATCGCCGAGCTGTACGCCGAGATCCGCCAGCATGAGCAGCAGCGCCTGTTGACCAATCTTGACCGGCTGGTCCGCCTCGTGGCCGCGACCTACCCGCAGCTCGAACCGTTGGGCCACGAGACGGTGACCGAAGCTCAACGCTACGACCGGTATCTCGGCGCGGCCGCAGACCGCATTGTCGCCGAGGGTGGTGCGGCTCGGGCGTTCGACGTGCTCACCCCGGAGACGTGGCGGACCGCAGCCATCCACGCTCCTTGGGAGGAGCTTGCCGCAGTGGCCGCGGCCCTTGTCTTCGACGCGCCGGGCGTCGTCGTGCAGGCCCAGGACATCGTGGCGGCAGTCGAGGAGTGGAGGCCCCGGGGCCGAGGTCGCGAGCTGCCGCCAGAACCGGACGTACCGGCAGGACCCGATCCGCTCGAACAACGACGAGCGATGCGCTCGGCGCGGCGGCAACGCCTTGGCCGCCAGGTCGGGTCGCTGCTGCAAGACCGCACCGCGACGGACATCACCGGAGTGCTGCGGGGCGGCCCATGGCGGGCCGCGTCGGCGATGCTCGCCAACCTGCTCGAAGCCGACCGTGATCCCGAGGTGCCGGCAGTGGTCGAGATCGGTGACGGCCTGCTCGCCGACCCCGGGCTCGACGTCGCCTGGTGCTCGACGCCGGTTCTGCTCAGCTGGTCGCCGGTTCCCGCCGAGACCCCGAAGGTGTCGACGGCCGAAGCGGAACAGGTCGAGCCATGACCGTGATGCGCTCCGCTCTGTTGCTTGCCCGGTTGCGGGCGGAAGGCACACTTGCCGCCGCCGACCTCGCGGGCATCGACCTTGCCGCCGAGGCAGGAGAGATCGGGAAACGGACGGTGCGGATCGGCGCGACCGTTCGGCTCGGCTGGGCGGACGGCCATGAGCCCGACCCAGAGGGACCCGTGACGTCTCGGCTGTCGGCGTTTCCGACCGGGGTGCTCGCGGCGGCGCTGGCCTTGGCCTGGCCCGATGCCTCGACGGACCCTTTCCCCGGAGAACCCCTCCCTCCTGATGCCGCGGAACAGCTGGGGGTGATCCTCGACCGAGACCCAAAGGTGATCTCGAAGTACCTCGGCGAGCTGCGGGCGTGCGAGCTGCTCACCCTGGGTGGCGACGGCCGTCTACGGCTCGGCCCGGCGGTCGCCGCCTGGACGCCGCGGACGGTCACCGCTTTGCGTCGATACCACCACCTGCTCGTCGTGGCACGAGGCGGGCGCCGATGAGCCTCGAAAGCCTCGACGAACGGAGCCGTGACCACGTCTGGGCGGCGTGGACGGCAGTGGAGACGGCACTCGACCCCGTTCCTGAAGCCGACTTCCCGGCCCTGGCCGACCCGGCGCTGCGCCACCACCTTGCCTTCCTCGGGCGCCGGGCCGGGCGGGTCCTGGTCGAGGCCCCCCGTGGCCGTTGGCTCACCGCGTACGACGACGCCGTGGTCAGCGAGTTGGCTCATGAGGGGCTTGGCGTACTGTCCCCCGAGGACCGAGCGGTGTTGGCACTCGTGCTCATTAACACCGTCTGCATCCACCGCGCCCAGACCGGGATCTCGGGCGGCGGGTGGGACGCACCAGGTGTGCCGGCAGCCGAGCTGGAGCAGTACCGCCCCCAATATCGAAGCGTCATCCGCGCAGCGTTGCGCCGCCTCGACGCGCGCGGACTCATCGACCGCAGCCCGGCCGGTGGCGTCATCCCCGGCCCCGCGCTGCGCCGGCTCACCGGCGCGCAGTCCCAGACGCTGTGGGAGGACCTCGTGATGGCCGCCGATCGCTCAGGACCTCTCGGGACGTCGATCCGCTCTCGGCGCGTCGTCTCATCCGCACAAGGAGCCCAGCCATGACCGATCTCGTCGTCGCGCCCGCACCAGTCGAACATGATCACGGCCGGATCGGCGAGCGGGAACTGGTGTGCGTCCAGACCATCGACATCGGACGGCTGCGCAGCGCTCCGGTTCCGATTACCCCAGGTACCTTCGTTGCCGTGTCGGGACGCGGACCCAAGGGCGACTCGAACGGATCGGGCAAGACGACGTTCCTCGCCGCGCTCAGCCTGCTGCACGGCGAGGTCGGCTGGCGCCTCGCCCACGGTGCCCCGGAGGCGGCGAGCCTTCTCTTCGACGGTACCAAGGCCGGCGTCGACGTCGCCCGTTACGCCCGAGCCGACCACGGCTACGTCATCGGCGTCTTCTGCAGCCGCGAGAAGAGCGACCCAATCACCGTCTGGTTACGGATCAACGCCGCCGCGCCGGTGCTGCGGGTTCGTGCACAAGAGGGCGTCCAGCTCGTCCACGCGGTCACCTCTAGCGCCCGAGCGGCCACCGCCGACGCCATCTGGGCGGCGCTGCCGAGACCGGAGTGGGGATCGAAGACCTACGCCCACGAGCTCTACGGGGCGACGCCACGCTGCATGGCGTGGCTGCAGGCCCGCGGCAATGAGACCCCCGGAAAGTCGCTCCTCAAACTGTCCCAAGAGATGCTCACTCCAGAGCAGATCGGTGTCGCGCTGCTCGAGCTCCTCGGACGCGACGACCTGATCGACGAGGACCGGGCCGCCCGAGCGGCCCTCGACGCCACGACCCGAGAGGTCGAGGACCTGCTCAACGACGATGCCACCCGGCGAACTCAGGAGGACGACGAGCTGCGGGCGATCTCCGGCCGTGAACAGGCCCGCGCACAGCTCACCCGCGCCGAGGGCTTGTGGCACTTGCACTACGCCAAGGGTCTCATCGACGCTACGACCCGAGCCGACGACGCTCGACGTGCCATCCGCCTCGCAGGAGAGACTCGCCGGGTGGCCAAAGGTCAACTGGCGGCAACCATGACCGCGCTCGACACCCTCGGTGACGGCACAACACTCAAGGCTGCGGCCGACGCCGCCCGGACCGCCATGGAGTCTGCGAACGAGACGTGGCGACAAGCTAGTAACGCAAAGAGCGTCGCCCAGAACCAGCTCGACGCGGCGCTCAAGCGGCTGGACGTGCTGCGTGTCGATGCCGCGGCGGCAGACGGCACCCCCCTCGACATCCTGCTCGCGGCCGAGGCGCAGCTGGCCCGTTCCGTGAAGGGTGCCGAGGATGCTCGCGCCGTTGCTGCCGCAGAGCGGGAAAGCCGAGACGGCGAGTTGCTCGCCGCCGAAGCAGGAGCCGCCGGGGAGGCGGCTGCCGCCGTGGCCCGGCTGGCAACGGCCGGCGTGAAAGCCGTCGCCCTGCTTGACGAGCTTGAGGTCGATCCCGCTGCCCGCGATGTGTGGGAGCCGCGCCTCGCTCTTTACCGCGACGCGGTCGCCATCGCTGGGGCCGACCTTGCTGTTGCCGTCGACGCCGCCGGCCCCGGGGACACCCTCATCGCCGGCGATCCCACCAGCCCCCAGCTACCAGACGGGGTGCTGGCTGCGCCGCCTGCCTCCCTCCCGTTTCTACACGTGCTCGCCGATGCCGACTGCGATGGACGTTCGGCGAGGATCGGCGATCACGTCGTCGTCGTCGGCGGCTTCGAGGCACCGATATGTGGCAGAGAAGCTCGGATCGCGGCGGCGCGGAAAGCAGCCGAAGAGGCACGAGTCCAAGAGCATCGTCTTGCTGCAGAGGCAGAACGCCAGCAGGCCGACCTCGATAATCTGCGCCGACAACTTGACGCGGCACGAGCCGCCGCGGAGCTCGTCGAAGCACAGGCCTCCCTGGAGTCGCTGCGAGCTGCCCTTGGCTCGCTCGACGGCCAGGAGAATGTCGCCGCTCGGGCATATGGCCTTGCCGGCGACGAACATCGCCAGGCGAGCGAGGCCTGGGGTGGCTACGCCGAGCAATGCAAGCGCCTCGAAGAGGCAAGGGAACGAGACGAGCAGGCGCTGGTGAAGGCGACGCTCGAGATGCGCGCGGCGATCGGCGCCTGGTCCCGCCAGCGTGACAACCTGCCGTATTGGTCCCAGCGTTGGGGCGGCGACCTCGACAGCGCCCGGACAGCGCTCGCTGGCGACGTCGCCGAGCATCCAACCGGGGACGACCGGTCGGCTTCTTCGGCGTATCGTCGCGCTGCCAACCACGCCATCGACCGGGCACTGTTGTCCTGCGGGATCGACAGCGACAATGGCGGCGGCGCTCCCGCCGGCAGCGGTGTCGACCTGGCCGTCGCCGAGCGTACGGCGGCAGGAACCCCGGCCTTTGACGACGAACGCGGCCAGAGCTACGAGCGCCAGGCGACCGCTTTCCACGCGGTCGCCGACGCGCTCGGGTCGTGGCTCGGGCGGCTGTGCAGCGAAGACCGTGCCCGTGCAGCGCACATTGACACCGATCGGGCCCGTCGCGCCGAAGCGCGGCAGGCCGCAGAGCGGCTATGCGAGGAGCGCCGGCGAAACCTTCCCGTGCTCCAGGACCAGATCGAGCGCCTGCTTCGAACCAGCCTCGGCACCGTCGGCGACAAGCTCAACGCGCTGGATCTCGCAGCCCAAGGCTCAGGGGCCGACCTGCTGATCGAGCCGCAACGTCCGACGACGGCCAGGGAGAGCTGGCTGTGGCGGGTCACCCCTCGCTACCGACGTGGCCCCAACGGTGGTCTCGTCCCTTACACCGAACGGGCAAACACGGCCACCGAGAAGCTCCTGGCGATTCATCTGGTCCTGGCCGCCCTCTTTGCCGCGACCGCCGCCCGGGGCGCCGAGTACGGCCGGGTGCTGATCCTCGATGAGCTCGGCGACAGCCTCGGTGACTACCACCGCGAAGCGGTCCTGTCCGCTCTCGCTCGCACCGCGTCTGAGGCCGGGATCACCGTCCTCGGCACCTGCCAGGACGGCGTGCTCGAAGACGCCGCCCGGCACTGTGGCCAGCTGCTGTACTTCCAGTTCCGGGATGCGAGCGACGTCTTGAACGCCCCCACTCGGGTCTTTGGCACCACCCACGACGGCAGTATCGTCGAGCAGACTGCCCCATTCATCGAACTCCTGGGCTGATGCTTGGCGATCCCCTCCCGCTTGCAGGTGTCCCCGAGGGCTGTGTCGCTCGCCCCGTCCTCGTCGAGGATCACAACGGCGGCCAGCGCCTACCCCGGGACCGATCTGGGCGAGTCAAGCTCACCACGGTGGAGCTCACCGCCGTCATCGACAGCCATCCAACGGTACTCCCGGCCGGCGCCGACCGACCGTTCTTGCTCGACCGCCAAACCCGCCGCTGGAGAACCATCGTGGAGCACTACGGCGCAACCGACGCGGCGTGGTCCGCGGCAGTCACCTTGTGCCGAGAAGGCTTCGTCACCCTCACCTGTACGGTCACCGCGACCCGGCTTGGACCCCCCACTCGGTGGCGCTGGACCGAGGCCACTCGAACCCACGCCGAGACGCGGCGAAAGCGTGCAGCGGACGCCAGCGAGGCGGCACGCGAAGTGCTCCAGCGCGACGACGGTCTGCCGCCGTGGGTCGATGCTTGGCTGGAAGACGTCACCAAGAGCGGCCTTCTGGCGCGCAGCTCCACGAAGGGGGAGGCGCTCCTGACGGCCGCCGCGTCATGCCTGGCGGCACTTCCGCTCTCTGGCGGCGAACCTATCGGTCGCGGAGAGCTGGCGGCCCGCTACGGCGGCGCCCGAGGGGCCCACGCGCTCGACGACGGACACCGGCTCAGCGCGCTCGTGCTGCGGGGTGCGGCCGCTGCCACCGGTTCTCCTTATCCGCGCACTGCCGCCGAGCGTCGGGCGCTGTGGACATCGGTAGGGGTGGTCTGCGACAGCATCTCGGCGACGGTTCTCGTCGCGAACCTGCGTCCCCAGCCGACCAACCTCGTGGCGCGACAGCTTTGTGAGCGCGCCGACGCTCGGCTTCCCACGCACCTCACCGCCCGGGACCTTGGCGCATCGAAGATCCGCATCCCAGGCGGTGTCGTGCACGTGTGCGAGAACCCGAGGATCCTCGAAGCGGCGCTTGATCGAGGTCTGTCTGCTGCCATCGTCTGCACCGCCGGGAACCCGGCCACGGTCACCATCGACCTGCTGCGCCAACTTGTTGAGAGCGGTGCTCGGATCGCCTACCGGGGCGACTTCGACTGGCCCGGCATTGCCATCGCCAACCGAATCATCGACCGGGTCGGCTGTAGCACCTGGTTGTTCGACAATCAGACGTACGCTGTTGCGGTCAAGGACGGCGCTGTCGACGCGGTCCCCCTCATGGGCAAACCCTCCATTGCCCATTGGGATCATCGGCTGTCTGAAGCAATGCAGGACCAAGGCGTCGCCATCCACGAGGAACTGCTCATCGACCAACTCCTCGCCCATCTCGCCCATGTGGCGCCCTGAGACTGGGTCGCCAGCGGCGCGTGGGGTCTGAGCCCAGTCGCGGGCGAGACGGTCGGCCTCGTGGCCGGTGTGTGGTCCTGCTCTCGCTGCGCTGCCACTCGGGCCGGCCTTTCTGCGATGGCGGCTATATCGTGGGTGCTGGCTCGCGATTCAAACGGTGCGACCGGCCCCACCCTCCGGCGGATGTGGCTGATCCCGGTCACAGCGGCACCGTCGTGAACAGGCGCGTCGGTCACCACCGTGGTGATCATGGCGTTCGTCGCCGTCTCGCCGGTTGCTGACGACAGAGCGGTCCTCGTAGTGGTCCCGGGACGATGCCAGCATGGACGGACATGGTTTCCAAGCGCAGCTCCCAGGGGGCCGACTCGCCCCAGCGTCGGACGAGCAGGTGGAAGGTGGAGTACTACGTCACGGGCAGCGGCGCGTCACCAGTCCTCGAATGGGTCAAGAAGCTGCCGGAGCCCAAGCGGGTGGCCTGGCTGGCCTTCGTCGAGTTCGCCCTGGTCCTGCAAGGCAAGGATATCGAGCAGTCGGGCTATGTGAAGCCGCTGGGCCAGGGTCTATTCGAGTTGCGCATCGATCACGACGCGGCGGAGCTGGCTCAGGTGTTCGGCGCCGATCTCGCTGCGTACCCCGACTTGGCTGGTCCGTCGGGGGCAGGGATTCTGCTGCGGGTGTTCTGCACCTTCTACGGCGACCGGGTGGTCTTGCTCCTGTCGGGCCTGGACAAGGGAGCCTCCCAAGGCCCAGCCCCGGGCCATCCAGGCCGCCCGCAAGCTGCTCGCGGAGTGGCGGACCGAGCAGGCGGCGGCCAGACGGAAGGTACCCCGCCGGTGACTCAGCCCCCATGCGCCAGGTGTAGGGTGATGGGAGGAAGCCCATCACCGAAGCGGTCGGCTGGGTATGTTTGCTTAGGAAGGAGCGAGGTGCCGACGCTACGCCACGAGGATGTCCGAGACGAGCTGCTAGGCGGGTTGAGCGACGAGGGTCGCCGTCAGTTCAAGGAGTTCGCCGCGGTCTACGAGGCGCGCCAGGTGGCGTCGCATCTGGCCGAGCTGCGCACAGCGGCCGGTCTGTCGCAGCGCGAAGTTGCCAAGCGGGCCGGGGTGGACCAGGCCGATTTGTCGCGTATCGAGTCAGCGCAGGTCACTCCGTCCCTGCCGACGCTGTTGCGCCTGCTCGACGTGGTGGGCGGCACGCTCGTAGTGGCCCACAAGCGGGCGCCTCGTCGAGAGTCGGCGAAAGCGCCGACCGCAACCACGAGCGCTGCTGGGAACGCCCGACCGCGGGCGTCTGCCGCCGCGAGCACCACGAAGGCCGACCGAGCTACTCGCACGGCACCCACCGTGCGGTCGTCTGCCAAGACCGCCGCCGCCAAGAGGTCCGCATGAGCTGGTAGGCGGCCAGGCCGTTTGCGCTCAGTGCCTGCCGGCCTCCTTGGTGCGCCTGCGTGAGGGCGTCATCGGCGTCGTCGTGATGGAGGAGCCCGAGCAGTCGCCCCTCGGGATCGGTGACGAGGATCGCAACGACGCTTCGTGTGTGCATGCGGCCGAGGAGGTCGCCTTAGGTGCTCGTGGGCTCGCAGGTGGCTGGACCAGCCCGCATGGTATCGACCGCGCGGGCGTCGTCTTTGCCAGCCAGTGCGGACTGACCCAGGATGCCCAACACGACGTTAGCGCCGGCACCAGAGGTGACGACACAGCGGTCCTCGCCGGATGCGGTCACCCGCCGGCGTGCCGTGGCGACCGTTTGGCAGCAGACCCTTTCGTCGGGCCGGTGGGGACGCCGGTAGGTGCCAAGGCCCCGCCCCACAGCGTCGTCACTGCGGTGCCTTCGGTTGGAAGCCCGGCGGCCAGCAAGGCGTCCTTGCCGGCGGTGTAATCGCAGACGGCGGTGAAGCAGAGCGCCTCGAGCCGGTACGCGGCTCGTGGGCTCATGTCTCAAAGGCCGTCCCAGCAGTAGGCGATCACCGGCCGTGCCCGGTCGAGCCGCGTGACCGTCTTGGGTCCGAGCCTCTTCAGCGGGATGTTGATGGCCCCGAGAAGGTGCTCTTCGTCGTACTCGGCGCCTGGCACCTCGGCCAGCTGGTCGTCCTGCGCCATCAACCTGCGGACGTCGTCTCGATGTAGTGAGTCGGCCATCGGTCAGGTTTCTACCCCGGCCGTGAGGGCGGTCACGATCTGATCGACGGAGGGGGCGCCTTCGACCCCGGTCTCGGTGCGGTAGGTACGGCAGGCAAATGCTGGAGGGGTCTCGGCCCCGGCGAAGGGGTCCATGCCGTCGACGAGCAGTGCCGGCGAGCCATGAAAGCCGCGTCGGCCGGCCTCGTCTGGGCTTGCGATCTCTTCGATCACGACTCGAGGAGCGGGAACGGGGAACCGCGCGAGGGCGTCGGCGAGCCGCTGGCGGAGAAGAGCGACGTTCGGGCAGCCCGGGGTGTGCAAGATGGTGATCGTGTCGGCCATGGGTCGACCCTAAAGCCTCCCCTATAGGGGAGAGTCAAGGGCTACCGTGGTGACGATGGCGATGAGGATCGGGGAGCTAGCCGAGCGGGCGGGCACGTCGGTGAAGACGATCCGCTACTACGACCGCATCGGCGTGCTCCGGCCGGAGGAGCGCAGTGAATCCGGCTATCGCCTCTACGGGGAGGACGCCCTCGACCGCTACCGGTTCGTGCGCGCCGCCCAGGCGGTTGGGCTGCGCCTCGGAGAGATCCGCGAGATCATCGCCCTTCGGGACTTGGGCGAGACGCCATGTGCCTTTGTGGTCGACTTGATCGGGCGCCGAGCCGCCGAGCTCGATGCCCAGATCGCCGACTTGGCGGCGTTGCGCGAGGAGCTGCGGACCCTTGACCGGCGGGCACGACGCCTCAATCCTCGCCGATGCGAGCCCCGGCTCATCTGTCACGTCATCGATCCAGAAATTTGATCGCTCACGCCGTGCAATCATTGGCGGGGCGCCGTCCCGCCGCTCCCGTCCTCGACCACCCTCAAGTGCGAAATGCAATGATGATCGCCCTGCTCGTCTTCTCCAAAGACCTTCGTCCTCGCTGCCGCGCCCGTCTCGCGATTCTTCAGAACGGGCGGCCGCTCCAGGCTGAAGACGATGGACGCAGGCCTGTCGGACCCGACGCCACTGGACAGGTCGACCACCACTGAAGCGTCGACACCTGGCGGCATTTACGGCGCCTGACATGGCGGGCCGATGCCAAGTGACTGCCACCATCTCCGCCTCGCGAGTCGAGTGGTTCCATCTGTCTGTCGGGCGCCCTCATTCGAGAGGGCCGGGGTAGGCGAGCTCGGCCTTGTCAGCCAGCCGGTTCGTGGAGTGCCG
>NCBE01000038.1 GCA_002255565.1 Actinobacteria bacterium 21-73-9 | reverse complement strand
GTGACCCTGCTGGTCGTCGCGGCCATCATCGTCATTGAATCAATCAGTCACCTCATGCACCCCGCGTCAGTCAAGGGTGGCGTCGTGATCGCGGTCGCGCTCTTGGGGGTTGTCGTCAACGTCGCGGCGGCGTGGGTGTTAGCGCGGGCGAATCGATCGAGTCTCAACGTGGAGGGCTCGTTTCGGCACATCCTTACCGATTTGTACGCTTTCGCCGCGACCGTCATTGCGGGTGTTGTCATCCTCGCCACTGGATTCAAACGAGCGGACGCCATTGCCTCACTCGTCGTCGTCGGCCTGATGTTGAAGGCCGCGTGGGGATTGCTCGGGGCTTCTGGACGGATTCTGCTCGAGGCTGCACCCGAAAACGTCGATCTCGACGACGTACGCGTCCATCTCCTCGGCGTCGCGCACGTGCGCGACGTCCACGATCTTCACGCCTGGACCGTGACTTCCAACCTGCCCGCCCTCTCATCGCACGTGGTGATCGATAATTCGTGCTTCACTGACGGTTGCGTACCTCGCATCCTTGACGAGCTGCAAACTTGTCTTGTCGGCCATTTCGACGTGGAACACAGCACCATTCAGGCCGAGCCGGCCCGTCACCTTGACCATGAGGCGGGAACGCACTAACCATCATCGCTCGGCAAAATCAGTTACCAAATCCACGACGAACCACTCATCGAGTGCATTTTGAAATCGTTGCGGCACCAAAGAGAACCGCAATTAGTGTCGTTAGACACCGGATCGTTTGGGAAATCCACTATGCGTCCCACATCCGCACCATGAACTCCTCGCCGTCAGCCCCTCGAAACTGAATCATTGCCTGACCCTGAAACGATCCTGAGTCTAGCCAACTGTCGAGCCACGAATTCAAACGTGAGAGGACGTCAGTGGACGTCGGTGGACATTCCACTTCGTCCGACCAGCAAATCTGGACGCCGAGAAACATCCCTGGACATTCTGGAAACACTCCCAAGGTGCCGGGATCGAGACCCGGGCGGCCCACCGAGAACCCAAGCCCCGAAAGGCCCTGGAATCACTGCGGTCTCGTGGATCTGTTCTTCGCGAGGTCTGAACACCCCCACGTCCACGGTCTTCTTTCCTCGTGAGGTACCCGTGCTGGGCTGAGTTGCCCATCTGGCGGTTCTGATTACGGGCTCTTCGGATTCTGACGGGGTCTGCCTCATCTGACCACGATCGATCCCAGCACCCTCCAGTTCGGTTTCCCGGCGTAGAGAAGGACGCGGATCCGGTAGTTGGCGAAGTTGCGGAAGCCGAACCCCACCCGCTTGATGCGCTTGATGAGATTGTTAAGGGCCTCGGTGGAGGCAGACCCTCGCCAATTAAATCGGTCGGTTTTGGCCCAAATCGACCCACATCAACCAAAGTGTCCACTAAACGCCGAACTCTCCTCACGAATAGTTTCGAAAACCGAGCCACGAGCTCGACCACGGTGACCGCAAGCCCGTCGCCACCATCACTTCGACTCCTTGCTCGTCGTTGGACACCCCTAACCCATTGGTATAGACGAGGGCAAGCCGAACACTCGAGAAGAAGCGGCGAAGGGTCGCAGGGTTCATGTTGACGGCCACGACCGTCGTGGCCGACCTCGGTGGTGGTCCCCACAACCAAAACGAGTTGGCGCCACTGTAAATGCGTCCGGGGGGAATCTTGAATTGAGCACCGTAACGATCTAACGCGCCAGCCTCGCCATAGTTACCCGCCAGAATGATGGCGCTCTTTCGTTGAGCCTCGGGCAACGAACGAAACACCGCGGCAATCTGACCGACTTCGCGGGGCCACGCAATGGTCTCGGCGAGGTCGTAGTTGATCTTCTGAAGGGCGAGTGTGTGCAGACTCTTGGCGGGAAGTACGGGTATCGCAAGCGGAATCGTGATCAGACCGGAAACCGCCAACGCCGCCATGGTCGTCGTGGGGCCGAGAGATCGAAGCCCACGGCCGCGTCGAAGAGTCCAGCGTCGCTCCAGAGCAACGGCGCCGGCGGCGAAGAGCAAGACGAAGATCCCGCCCACGTAGTAGGGCTTGCCACCCAGAATGAATTGAAGGACGAGCACGACGATGCTGGCGGTGGCGAGTGATCGCCAGCGGCGATCAGGGGACTCTCGACGCCAGAGAGCGACGAGCCCGGTGGCCCACAGTGGAGTGGCGGCAAGACCGGTGTAGAGAATCTGGGCGGGCCAATAGACCGCACGGTTGTGGCCAGCGTCGAGCTGAAGCGTCCGGAAAACCGGAATGTTCGGCCAACCATGGAGTGCCTGCCAAAGAAAATCGGGCCAGCCGAGTGCCGCCACGATGGCCACCGCCGCCAGCGCCGTTCGAGCCGGCACCAACCGTCGAGCCGACGTCGTCACGGCAAACCCGACGATGAGGGCGCCCACCAGAAATCCGATGTTCCACTTCGCGTCCAGACCCACCCCGGCGAAGGTACCGGCGACCAACAGCCATCGAGACTCTTCACTCTCCAAGAAGTGGGCGCAGCTCCACAGCACGCCCGCCCACGCGGCAAAGTCGAATACCGTGGTGGTCAGCAGGTGGGCGGTCGCCAGGTACTCGCCGCACGCCGCCGTCGCGAGTGCGGCGAGGCGCTGGGCCGGGACTCCTCCGCCCAGGAGTCGAGCCATCGAACTCGACGAAACGACGAGCCATCCCAGGAGCATCGCCGGAATTACCCGTAGTCCCACCAGGCTGTTGACGAAGAGAACGGACGACAAGCGCGCGACCATCGGCGCCAACAACGGCTGGTCGACGTACCCGAGCGCCGGATGTTGACCCGCGACGAGAAAGTACAGTTCGTCGCGGTGGTAGCCGTAGCGAGCGCTGACCGCCATCTCCAACGCCACCCCGCCGAGCAAAATGAGCGCTACGCCGAGGTCGCCCCGTCTTGATTCGTGACGCCGACGAATCGCGAACATATCGCCCCCTCAGCCCAGCGCCAGCGCTCACCACCAACGGCGACGTGGCCCATTGTCGTCACAGCCACTTCACTTCGCGGCGGGGGCCAATGCGCCCGACTCTAGCGAAGTGATGCGCGCCGTCAGGCTCCATCCGCGAGAAAGTGGGGCGGCTAAGGGGACGACCTAGCCTCGGGCGTCGAGACGACGTCGCGCCGACAAGTCGGTCGAGGCGACCCTTCGACCCGCCATGCCGCGAAGTCGGCTCCAGGGGCCGGACCCCTTGAGGTCGATCCACCTTCTTTGCAGGAACGGGGAAGAGGGTCCTCTGAGATCTTCTAGCCGTCCACTAGGCGCACGTTGAGCGCCTCGGCGTCAGACCCGGGGATCCGAAACGCGACTTGACCCGCCAACGAGCCCGGGCCAGGTCAACGGTCCAGCCACGAGTTCACGCGTGAGAGGCCGTGGGTGAACAACCAGCTCCTTTGAGCCAACACGTCGGGGTGCCGACAGAGCTACCTGGTCGTTGTCGAAGCACTCCCCGAGTGCCGGGATCGAGACCCGGGCGGCCCACGATGAACCCAAGCCCACCGCGGAACCGTGACGAGGTTCGCCGGACGAACGACCCGGTGTCGGCAGTCCCACTTCGCGCTCGCCCACGGCTGCGCCGCCCGACGGCGCGGATGGTGCTGAGCCCCCAATGACGTCGGCGACGTGGAACGACGTCACGGCGCCGACGGGAGTTTGAGCGTCGGGTCCTCGACCGTCGAGGTCGCGATCCGTTTCGCCTTCTCAGGCCCGAGCGTCGAACCCTGACGGGCCAGGTCCACGCGAGGTGGTCGCGACGCCGTGCCCGACGAGAGACGCCGACCAGATCTGGTCGCGCTCGTAGAAGGCCCTATTGGCGAGCCCACACTCGGCGTGAAGGGCGCCGAACCCCCCCGGGGGGGGTGGCCGAGGTCTGAATCAGACCCGGGCCACCCCTCGTCGGGAATGGTCAGATGACGCGGACGTTCTGGGCCTCTTCGCCCTTCTTGCCGGGCGCCGGGTCGAACTCGACCCGCTGACCCTCTTCGAGGGTCTTGTAGCCCTCGCCCTGGATGTTGGAGAAGTGAACGAACACGTCGTCACCCTGCTCGCGGGAGATGAATCCAAATCCCTTTTCCGCGTTGAAAAACTTCACTGTGCCTTGTGCCACGAATCACTCAATCTCAAAAAGCGCCGGAACGACCAATTCGTTCCACCCGCATCATCCAGCGTACACGCCCGCCGCGACGTCCCGCCGTGAATGTCGATCGAGGGGCGGTTCCTGGCACGCGCCCGGCCCCCAGCGTCTCGTGGTCGGCCCGACGAGCTCGAGGCCGACGGGATCCGAGCCGCGCACGAACGCCACGGCGCCGTCTGGGAAACCCAAAGTAGCCAAGCGCGCCCGCGGACTCGATCCGGCTCGCGAATCGGCGAGGCGGGGGCGGCAGACGGCGCCTACGTCGCTGACCCCTCGGCGGGTGAGCTCTAGCCCCTCAGGGCTTCAGGTTCGCCTCGCGCGATCCCTTCGTCCTCGAGACCGGCGAGCGGCGTCGAGACGTCCATCGACTCCCGACGAGCGATCCGTGCCCGACGACCCCTCGCCCGCCTGTACGCGAGGGTGCCCCTCAGGGCGACGCCACCGCGACGCCTCAGCTCGACGGACCGGCCCCCGTGCCCTGGTCCCCGAAGAGGCCCCTCTTCGTGTCGCGCTTGGCGTGCTTTTCGCTGCGCTTCTCCTTGAGCGACTTGCCGACCTTCTTGGTGTTGTGGTGGTTGGGTGACTTATCGGCCACGCCGACTCCTCTCGTAGGCGTCGTCAGTGGTGGCGGCGTCGAGGTCGCCGTCGCGGGCTCTCCCCTTCGACACCGGGCGGGTGCCCCGGGCGATCGCCCGCCGGGACCTCGCTGTCGACCCTAATCGGCCCGTCCCCCACCCGGTCGGACCCGGCGCGGGGGCGCCCGCGGCGCACCGATGCGTCCCCCCAGCGACGCGCCGTCGGTCGGTTGAGACGTCGACCCCGTCGAGTCGAGGGTCCGGCCCCCGCCGCGCAAGGACCGGCGTCCGCGAGGGCGCGGGCCACCACGCGACGCCGGGGTCGCGCCTCAAAGCTCCAGCCGGAGGTGTCGGTCACGCGCCGAGGGCGCTCCGAACGATTCCCGCACTCTCGGGGCTGATCGACCACCACGTCCAGCGCCCTCGCCTCTCGGCGACGACGACGCCAGACTCGGCGAGGACCTTCGTGTGGTGAGAGATCGTGGGCTGGCTCCGGCCGAGGGGAACCTCGAGGTCGCACGAGCACGCAGCGCCGCGCTCGTCCAGGATCGACAAGAGCCGCAGTCGGACCGGGTCGGCGAGCGCTCCGAGGAGTCGGGCGAGGCGGAGCGCCTCGGCCTCATCGAGCGGCACGTCCACGACGGAGGCCTCGCACCCCTCGCCCTTGGGCGCCACGACCGCGCCGCCGTGCCGCGGCGCCCCGACCCGGCGGCGGCCGTGCGACCCATCGACTGTCATAAATGTAATATTAGTCATCGATGGCCGTAAATCTAGATTGAGGGGCGCCGCGTGAGCTCCGGTAACCCGATGGTCCCCGCCGACCGGGCAGACGGGCCGCGCGACGGGTCCGTCCCCGTCGCGACGGGTGCGCGCCGGGCCGCGGCCCTCGACCCCGACCGTCCGGTTGTCGCTCGCCTCTCGGTCCTCGACCGGTTCTTGCCGCTGTGGATCCTCGCGGCGATGGCCCTCGGGATCGCGCTCGGCCGCGCCCTGCCGACCCTCAACACGCACCTGAACGCGATCCAGGTCACCCAGGGAACGTCGCTGCCCATCTTCGTCGGCCTGCTCGTGATGATGTACCCCGTGCTCGCCAAGGTCCGCTACGGCGAGCTCGACGCGGTGACCTCCGACCGGCGCCTGCTCGTCTCGTCACTCGTCTTGAACTGGGTCGTCGGCCCCGCCGTCATGTTCGCCCTCGCGTGGATCTTCCTGCCCGACCAGCCGGCGTACCGCACGGGGCTGATCATCGTCGGCCTCGCCCGCTGCATCGCCATGGTGCTCATCTGGAACGACCTGTCATGCGGCGACCGGGAGGCGGCGGCGGTGCTCGTCGCGCTCAACGCGCTCTTCCAGATCGTCGCCTTCGCCCTCCTCGGGTACTTCTACCTGCGGGTCCTGCCCCACTGGCTGGGCCTCTCGACGGTGGGGGCCCACTTCTCGATGGCCCAGATCGCCGAGACCGTCGCGATCTTCCTCGGGATCCCCTTGGTGGCCGGCTTCCTCACGCGTCGCCTGGGCGAGCGGACCCGCGGGCGCGAGTGGTACGAGGCCCGGTTCCTGCCCAGGATCGGCCCCCTGGCCCTCGTGGGCCTGCTCTACACCATCGTGATCCTCTTCTCCCTCCAGGGCCACACCATCACCGCCCACCCGGGTGACGTGGCCCGGATCGCCCTCCCCCTGCTCTGCTACTTCGCCGTCGTGTGGACCGGCGCCTTCGCCTGGGGCCGGGCCATCGGCCTGCCCTACGACCGCACCGCCACGCTCGCCTTCACGGCCGCCGGCAACAACTTCGAACTCGCGATCGCCGTGTGCATCGGCGTCTTCGGGGTCACCTCGGGCGAGGCGCTGGCTGGCGTCGTCGGCCCGCTGATCGAGGTGCCCGTGCTCGTCGCCCTCGTCTACGTCTCGCTGTGGGCCCGACGCCGGCTCTACCCCGCACCGACCGACTGACCCCCGACCGAGGAGACCACCGTGCACCTGCTCGCCATCGGCGGAAGCGACGGGGGGATCTCCGCCGCCCTGCGCGCCCGAGAGCTCGACGACGCCGTCGAGGTGACCGTCATGCTCGACGACGAGTTCCCCAACTTCTCGATCTGCGGCATCCCCTACCTCGTCTCGGGCGAGGTCGCCGACTGGCGCCAGCTCGCGCACCGCCGTCGCGAGGCGATCGAGGCGCTGGGAATCTCGCTCCTCACGAGCACCACCGCGCGCTCCATCGACGTCGCCGCCCACCGTGTACGAGCCACCGACGCCCACGGCGTCGAGCGGGTCATCGCCTACGACCGCCTGGTGATCGCCACGGGTGCCACCCCGGTGCGCCCACCGATCGACGGGCTCGACGGGCTCGGCGCGGCCGACGGGGTCCACCTGGTGCACACGATGGGTGACGCGTTCGAGGTCCTGGCGACCCTCGAGCAGCGCCGTCCCGAGCGCGCCGTCATCGTCGGGGCCGGCTACATCGGGCTCGAGATGGCCGAGGCGCTCACCCGTCGGGGCCTCGCGGTGAGTCTCGTCGAGGCGCTCCCCCAGGTGCTGGCGACCCTCGATCCCGAGCTGGCCGACCCCGTCACGACCTCGCTCGTGGGCCACGGGGTCGACGTGCGCACCGCGACCACGGTCACCGAGGTCGCCCGCGACGGCGACGGGCTCGTGGTGCGCGCGAGGGCCCGGCTCGACGACGGCGCCGCGACTCCCGTCGAGATCCGCGCCGGGATCGTCCTCGTCGTCACCGGTGTGACCCCCGACACCGAGCTCGCGCGCGCCGCGGGCGCCACCACGGGCGCGCGGGGGGCGATCCGGGTGGACCAGGGGATGGCGACCGGCCTGCCCGACGTCTTCGCCGCGGGTGACTGCGTCGTCACCCACCACGTCCTGCTCGGCGAGACGTACCTGCCCCTCGGCACGACGGCCCACAAGCAGGGCCGGGTGGCGGGCGAGAACGCCCTGGGCGGCGACCGTCGCTTCGCGGGGAGCCTCGGCACCCAGGTCGTGCGAGTCTTCGACGCCGTCGCCGCGCGCACCGGGGTCCGCGACCGCGAGGCCCGCGAGGCGGGCTTTGACCCACGCACCGTCGGCGCGTCGGGCGACGACCACAAGGCGTACTACCCGGGCGCGACGACGGTCGACGTCCGTCTCACCGGCGACGACGCGTCCGGGCGGCTCCTCGGCGTCCAGCTGGTGGGCTCGGTGGCGAGCGCCGTCCACAAGCGCGTCGACACCGCGGCCACCGCCGTCCTCGCCGGGCTCACCGTGGACCGAGTGAGCGACCTCGACCTCGCCTACACCCCACCCCTCGGCAGCCCCTGGGACGTCCTGCAGGTCGCGGCCCAGCGCTGGCTCGCCGACGGTCGTGCCCGTCCGGCCCGCGACGTCGCCGGTTGACCGCGGCCGACGGTGCCGCCATCGACGGGAACCCTCGCGAGCCCCTCGGTTAGCGTGGGGCTCACCCGTCGACGCGACCGCTCGCCCCGACGGGTGAAAAACGTTCAGTCCCCCCACGGTCGCGGGGGGCCGGGCGACGACTAGAGAGTGGGGTGCGTCCGCGCCGGACGCGCCAGGAGGATAGAGCAATGGCATTCGCATCCGTCAACCCGGCCACCGGCGAGGTGGTCGCCGAGTTCGAGGGCCACACGCCCGAGCAGATCGAGGCCGCCGTCGCCCTGTCGGCGCGCGCCTTCCGTGCGTGGCGCGAGACCCCCTTCAAAGACCGCGGCGAATTGATGACCCGGGCCGCGCAGATCCTCGAGGACGAGGTCGACGAGGTCGGCGCCATGCTCACGCGCGAGATGGGCAAGACCCACGCCCAGGCCAAGGGCGAGGTGCTGAAGTGCGCCAAGACCATGCGCTACTACGCCGAGCACGCCGAGTCCATGCTGGCCGAGGAGATCATCGCCTCGCCGGCGTCGCGCAGCGGTGTGCGCTACGAGCCCCTCGGTCCAGTGCTCGCGGTCATGCCCTGGAACTTCGCGCTCTGGCAGGCGGTGCGCTTCGCCGCTCCCGCGATCATGGCCGGCAACGTCGGCATCTTGAAGCACGCCTCGAACGTCCCGCGCTCGGCGAAGTTCCTCGAGGACCTCTTCCGCCGCGCCGGCTTCCCGGAGGGTGTCTTCACCACCCTCTTCCTCGGCCACCAGGCGGCCGCCGACCTCATCGCCGACGACCGTGTCGCCGCGGTGACCCTGACCGGCTCCGAGGCGGCCGGCAAGTCCGTGGCGGCCCAGGCGGGCGCCGCCTTGAAGAAGTGCGTGCTCGAGCTCGGAGGCTCCGACGCCTTCATCGTGGCGAGCTCGGCCGACATGGCCACGACCATCCCCATGGCGGTGACCGCGCGCATCCAGAACAACGGCCAGAGCTGCATCGCCTCGAAGCGCTTCATCGTGGTGAGAGAGCGCGCCGAGGAGTTCATCGAGGGCTTCACCACGGCGATGGGCGCGGTCGTCGTGGGCGACCCGATGGACCCCGCGACCGCGATGGGGCCGCTCGTGAGCGCGGCCCAGCGCGAGGAGCTCGACGCCCAGGTGCGTGCGTCGGTCGCCATGGGCGCCGTCGTGCGCACGGGGGGCCGGGTCCTCGACGGCCCGGGCTACTACTACGCGCCGACGGTTCTCACCGACGTGCCGAGCGACTCGCGCGCCGGGTGCGAGGAGCTCTTCGGGCCGGTCGCCGTGGTCGAGGTCGTGGAGGATCTCGACGAGGCGATCCGGGTGGCGAACAGCACCCCCTGGGGCCTCGGCGGCTCGATCTGGGCCACCGACCCCAGCGAGATCGAGCGGGCGATCGCCGGGGTGGAGGCCGGGATGGTCTTCGCCAACGCCATCGTCGCCTCGACCCCCGAGCTGCCCTTCGGGGGCATCAAGCGCTCGGGCTACGGCCGTGAGCTCTCGGTGCTCGGCATCCGCGAGTTCACCAACGCCAAGACCTTCTACATCGCCTAGTTCCGCCGGGCCCGCTCCCGGCGCGGGGAGGGGCGAGGCCAGCCGACACGGTCATCTAGGCTCCACGTCACACCTCGACGTCGACGGGGGGCACGTGGCGCAGTCAGGCGAGGACGGGGCCACCGGGCGCGCAGACGCCCTGGAGGACGGGCTCGGCTTCTACGCGCTCGTCTTCACCGACATCGTGAGCTCCACCGAGCAGCGCCGTCGACTCGGCGACGCCCGCGCCGACGCGCTGCACGGCGAGGTCGACGTGCTCACGCGACGGACCTTCGCACGATTCCACGGCGTCGTCGTCAAGGGCCTCGGTGACGGCATCCTCGCGGTCTTCCGGGCCCCGAGCGAGGCCGTCGAGGCCACCGTCGAGCTCCAACACCGCCTGCGGCGGCGCAACGTCGCCGCGGAGATCCCGGTGGAGATCCGCGTCGGCGTGACCGTCGGCGAGATCGACGTCACCGGCGGCGACGTGCTCGGCTACCCGGTGAACGAGGCCTCGCGGCTCTGCGACGCGGCGGGGGCCAACGGGATCCTCGTCAGCGAGCTCGCCCTCGCCCTCGCGCGACGCACGGAAGTCGTGACGGGCGAGCCCGTCGCGGTCACGGTCACCGCGTCGGCCGAGCCCGCGATGGCTCGCCCGCTCCTCCTCGGGCTCAGCATGCGCGCCCTCGTCGGGCTGCCCGAGGCGCTCGCGCGCGCCGACCGGTCCGCCGAGTTCGTGGGACGCGGCGAGGAGCTCGCCCGACTGCGCGCGGCGTGGGCGCACTCCCTCGCGGGCCGGGGCCGGGTCGGCGTCGTCACCGGGGAACCGGGTGCGGGCAAGACGACCCTCCTCGCTCGCCTGGCGATCGAGGCCTCCGACCAGGGGGCAATCGTCCTCTACGGGCGCTGCGACGAGCGGGTCGCCTCGCCCTACGAGCCCTTCGCCGAGGCCCTCAGCCACTTCGTCGACCACTGCCCCGCCGAGGAGCTCACCGAACTGCTCGGTCCGGTCGCCGGCGAGCTGGGCCGGATGCTGCCCGGCCTCGCCCGTCGCCTCGGGGCGGCCGTCGACGCGCCGCTGGTCGACCCCGAGTCGGCCCGTTGGCGGCTCCTCGAGGCCGCCCGCACGGGGCTCGAGGCGCTGAGCCGACGCGACCCGGTGCTCCTCGTCCTCGACGACCTGCACTGGGCCGACAGCGCCAGCCTCGACCTGCTCGACCGGGTGATGCGCGAGACCCCCGCCGCGCGCCTCATGATCGTGCTCGCCCTGCGGCCCTGGGACCCCGGGGCCAACCCCGAGGTGGCGCGCGTCCTCGCCGATCGCCACCGCTACGACGTGGACGACACCGAGGTCGCCCTCGGGGGGCTGGCCCGAGAGGAGGTCTCGGACCTCGTCGCGCGGATGACCCAACGCCACGACCTCGACCGCGCCCGGGTCGAGGAGCTGTGGTCGATCACGGGGGGCCACCCCCTCTTCGTCACCCAGGTGCTGCGCGCCCGCCAGGGCGACGAGGTCATCCCGACCCAGATGCCCCGGGGCCTCACCGAGGTCCTCGAGCGCCAGCTGGCGCGACTCGGGCCACTCACCCGCGCCGCACTCGACGTCGCCGCGCTGGCCGGGCAGCGCTTCGAGATCGCCCTGGTGGCCGAGGTGCTCGGCACCGGACGAGCCGACGCCGTCGAGGCCCTCGACGAGGCGACGCGCGCGGGCATCGTGCGCGCCCTCAGCGGCGTGCCCCTGCGCTACGAGTTCACCCACGCCCTGGTGCGCGACGTGCTCGAGGGCGAGCTCGGTGAGGCCCGGCGGCGCTCGCTGCACGCCGAGCTCGCCGGCGGGATCGCCGTCCTGGGCGCCCTCGGCGACGACGAGCGGGCCCGACGCCAGGCGTACCACTGGAGCGAGGCCGGCGAGTTCGGTGACCCGGCCCGCGGCGTGCGCGCGGCGACCGTCGCCGTCGCCGCCTCGCTGCACTCGCTCTCGCTCGCCGAGGCCTTCGAGATGCTCGAGCGGGCGCAGCGGCTCGCGAGGCTGTCGCCCGACCCGGCCCTCGACGCCGAGCTCGCCGTCCTGCGGGCCGAGGCGACCAGCCTCGCGGCCTCGCCCGAGGCCCCCCACGCCCAGGCGGCGGCCGTGGCCGCCGCGCGGGCGCTGCGTGACCCCACCCTGCTCAGCCGGGCCGCCCTCGCCCATTCGCGCGGCTACTTCACCGCCTGGGGCCGACGCGACGCCGGACGGGTCGAGGCGCTCGAAGCCGCCCTCGCCTCGTGCCCCGAGGGGGACCGCGCGACCCGCGCGCTGCTGCTGGCCCGGCTGGCGAACGAACTGAGCTTCGGCGACGTCGAGCGTCGCCGCTACGGCCTGGCCGACGACGCCCTGACCCTGGCTCGCGCGAGCGGGGACGCGTCGGTGCTCGCTCGCGTGCTGGTGCACCGCCAGTACGTCTTGGGCGGACCCGAGCACCTCGGCCTGCGCGTGGCCGAGGGGACCGAGCTCGAGCGCCTGGCGCGCGAGAGCGGGGACCGGCTGCTCGAGCTGCACGCCGCGCGCCTGCTCAGCGCCGCCAACACCGAGCGCGCCGACGCCGCCGAGCTCGACCGCTGCGTCGAGCGCGTCGCCCAGCTCAACGACGAGGTCGACCTGGCGAGCGTGCGCTGGGAGCTCGCCTCGGTGCGCGCGAGCCGTGCCCTGCTCGCGGGCCAGCTGGACGACGCGGCCCGACTGGTCAAGCAGGCCTACAAGCTCGGGGCGGCCGCGGGGCAGCTCGACGCCTACATCTTCTCGGGCTCGCAGCTGATGTACCTCAACTACCTGCGCGGCCGCCTGCCCGAGGTCATGGACGGCTTCCTCGCCGCCCTCCCGGCCGAGGTCGCCGACTACCTCGGGCCGTGGGTGATCCGCCAGCTCTTCCTCGCCGGGCGGGTCGAGGAGGCGCGCGACCGCTGGGCGGCGACGTCCTCGACAGCCCTGGAGGACCAGCTCGACGTCGGGGTGAACGCGGGGCTGGTCCTCGTGTCGTGGGCCCACATGGCCTGGGCCCTCGGCGCGCGGCCCGAGGAGCTCGCCGTCGTGCGCGCGCGCCTCGAGCCCCTCGCCGGCCAGCTCTTCCAGCAGCTCGCCCCCGAACCCCCGGGCCACCACTTCCTCGGGCTGCTCTGTGACGCGGCCGGCGAGGACGGCCCGTGCGACGAGCACTTCGCCGCCGCGGGCGAGCTCACCCGTCGCGCCGGCGCGCCGACCCTCGAGTCCCTCACCGCCGTGGCCTGGGGACCGGGTGCTGCGCAACTACTGGGTGACCCAGACCTACGCCGACCTGTCGCGGGCGCTCGCTGTCCGGCTCGCGCCCGACACGGTGAACTGGTGCACCTTCGGCTGCTGGGCGTCGGCCACGGTGGGCTCGAGCATGCGCGGCGAGGCGATGCCCGCGTGGCTGCGCGGCCGGGTGCGCCTGCCCGACGGGCTGATGGGCGCCGTCGCCGCGGCCAACCGCCACCACGGGTGGTCGGCGGTGGCCCACCTCGTCGGCGACCTGCACCCCAATCACGTCCTCGACGTGGTGAGAGAACTCCTCGGCCAGATGGCGATCAACCTGTCGAACGGCAACACCGAGGTCTTCGCCGAGATCGCCCCGCCCGCGGCCACCCTCCTCGCCTACGACTCCGCCTCGCCCGAGGCCCGGGCGGCGGTGCTCGCGGCCTGCGACGGCGCACCCGAGCTCGACGGGGAGAACTGGCTGGCCGTCGGCTACGGCCACTGGCTGGACGCCCTCGACGAACCCGACCCGACCCGGCGCAGCCAGCTCGTCCTCGCCGGGTCGCTCCGCCTCGGGGGCCACGAGCAGAACCACCTCCAGCCGGCCATCGCCGGAGCGATGGACATGGGCGTCGACGAGGCGACGGCGCGCCTGCGCGCGCGTCTGGGTCGCGACGACCCGACCGTGGCCGACGCCGGCGCCGACCTGGACCGGGCGCTCGAGCCGGTCGCGCGCGCCCTGGGCGACGCCTGGGGCACGATCATGACCGACGCCTACGGCGTCTGGCAGAGCCCGGAGGGCACGTGGCGCCTCGACCGGGACGTGCCGGCACCCCCCACCGGCCCCTTCGTCCCGGTCGACGTCGCCGACACCGTCGTCGAGGACCTCGCCACGCTGCGCACCCGCTTCGAGCGGGCCGACGCGAAAGGACTCGGCAGCGCCGCCCGGGACTGGGAGATCTTCGACGAGCGGATGAACTTCATCACCAGTCTCTTCGTGTCGCGCCACCACTCCCTCGACCTGCTCGCCGAGCCCTTCGACGACGCGACGCGCGCCGCCCTCGAGGCCGACACCGTGCCCCCGGAGCCCGCGTGAGCGGTCCCCCAGGCGCGGCCCGCTTCACCCCGGCCTTCCTCGAGTCCCTGCGCGCCACGGGCGACCCCGCGGCCGACGAGGCGGTCGCCACCTTCTTTCGCTCCGCCGACGACCAGGGGCCCGCACTCTACGCCCGGCTCGGGCGCACCCGCGAGCAGGATATGGACGACGCCGCGTTCCCCGGCGTGGGGGCGTTCGTCCGCGAGCGGCCGGCCTGGCCCGCGTGGGCCGACGAGACGACCGTGCGCGAGGGCCAAGAGGTGTTCGGCCGCTGGGGGATGCAGCTCTCGATGGGACTGTTCTTGGCCTCGCTGCCCGCGACGTACCTCTGCGCCAAGGGGACCGTGCCGCTCGTGCGCACCGCGCGGCTGGTGAGCCACCCGCGCCGGCGGATCCTCGAGACCGGCCAGATGATCATCGAGGCGATGGCGCCGGGCGCCCTCGTCCCGGGCGAGCGCGGCGAGCGGGCCGTGCGCCACGTGCGCCTCATG
>NCBE01000037.1 GCA_002255565.1 Actinobacteria bacterium 21-73-9 | reverse complement strand
AATTCGCGGAAGTCCCCCGAGGGCGGGACTTCCGCGAGGAGTTCCGCGGAATGCTCCGCGCAAAAGCCGCCTTCAGACTACGCGAGAAGAACCGCGGAGCGCGCCCCAGTTCAGCCCCCGGAGCCGTCTTCCCCCGCGGAGGCCCGATTGGCATAGGGCCTCTGGCGAGTGCCCCTAGATCAACCCGGTGATTCCGCTTCAATCGCCGCCCGCTCGGGTCTATCCCGACTCCCCGACTTCGACAGACAACTGAATCGACTGACTCGCGGCAGGTCTACGAGTTCGGCAGCCATTTAGAGAACCTGGCCAGAACCAATTCGCGGAAGTCCCTTCGTCATACCGCTCCGGAGTGAAACTGCCTGGGTTGCTGTTAGCGGGCAGTCCCGGAAAGCATGCGAGTGATCAGTGCCACCATGAGGTCCTTCTCGCTCGGATCGCTCAAGGCCACCATGAGTGTGATGGCGGCCAAGGCGTTGTTAGAAATCCTTGGCCTACCCTCGCCATCGTGGAGGATGCCGTTTCTGTCGAGGAAGGTGATAAAGAGGGCAGCCGCGCTGCGCTTGTTTCCGTCTGCCAAGGCGTGGTCCTTGACGACGAGGTAGAGCAGGTTGGCCGCCTTGTCCTCTACGGTCGGGTAGATGTCATGACCAGCGAAGCCCTGGTAGATAGCGCCGATGGTGCCATCGAGCTTGCCCTGGGGGTCATGGCCGAAAAGCTTGTCCTGCGGGAACGCGGCGCCGACGCGTTTGATGACGGCCCGAGCTTCCTCGGTAGTGAGTTCCCACCCCGGTGCGGCGCCGGCGGAGGTGGCAATGTGACCGTCGTCGTACTCGCGGAGCAGTTGCAACCCTGGGATGTAGCCGGCGAGCACGTCAGCCACGCCGGAGACGAGTTCGTTGTCCGCACGCGACAGCAGGCGCACGATCGACCCGAGATCATCCAGGCGCTTAGTGTTGACGGCCACGCCCGCGACGATGTAGTCCTTGAGGACGCCGCTCGCCCAGCGTCGAAACTGGATTGCCCGCCCGGAGTTCGCTCGGTATCCGACGGCGAGGATGACATCCAGGCTGTAAAAGGCTACCGGTCGGTCCGCAGAAGCAATGTGCGCTTTCCGCACATTGCTTTCCTGGCTCACCTCTTCGTCCCGAAAGACGTTGTTGACGTGCCTGGTCACCCTTGACCGGTCGACCCCGAAGAGTTCCGCGATCTGGGCCTGCGAGGCCCAGATCGTCTCCCGCTCCCGGTCCAAGGGCAGGGAGAGTTCGACTCCCGGACCAACGTAGACAACGATTTCCTGGGCACCGTTGTCGGGAACTCTCTCAGGCACGACTCTCCTCGTCAGGTCGTCAGGAACAAACTTCACACACGTAGCGGTGCCCGTCCGGTTCTACCATGCAATCGGATGGCTACCAGAGAGCCACCTCCCACCTTCACGAACTGGGGCAGCCACCAGGCGATCCCTGAATCGCCTTCACCTCGTCCCTTTCGGTAGACGTCAACCAGCGTTTCCGCCACACGCCGAGCCCTGCGTTCCAACGAGGCCGAGCCTGCATTCCAAGGATAAGGTGGCTACGCGCTCCTCGGAAATTTAGAAGTCCTGGTCTCAACCAATTCGCGGAAGTCCCACGAGGGCGGGACTTCCGCAAGGGGTTCCGCGGAATGCTCCGCGCGAAAGCCGCCTTCAGACTATGCGAACGGCTCACGAGAGGGGCCGACCGCACGCCTTCGCCTCGACAATCTTCCCCGGAGATCTCGACCGCAGCCCGGTTCAATCGAGGAGGGCCCACGATCGGTATTCACCCTTGACAACGGTGCGAGATCACCGTCATTGCCCTATCGGTGCGTCACGTTGCCTCACACGAACACGACCTCGGCCTCGCTGGACTCAATCAGGACCTCAGCGTGTAAAGTGGCCGTACCGACTGGCCCAGACCCTGCCTACGCCGTACCGGACCGCTGGTTCGGGATCTAGCAGGGAGTAGGACCATGGGACTACCAGGAATGGTACTCAGCGCCATCGCGGGCGTCGCCGGAGCGATTCTGTATTGGGCGATGACGGCGCAGAGTTCCAGCACGATTCAGAGTCACGGCTTTCGCGGGTCGACCGTCGGGGTGATCTTGATGATCGCCGGCGGTGTCGGATTCGTCGTGTCGTTCATCATTTTCGCGATCTCGAAGAAGACGCCGTCGTCACCGAGCCACTCGGTTGACCGAACGACCGAGGACGAGGGCGGCCACACCACCGAGCTGCACGAGCAGAGGAGCTAGTTCATGATCATTCTTGGTGCAATTCTCATGTTGATTGGATTCTTTGCCGGTATTTCGATCTTGTGGGTGATTGGACTCATCCTCTTGATCGTCGGCGCGGTCCTCTGGCTTATGGGATCGATGGGCCGCGCCGTTGGCGGGCGCCGCCATTACTTCTAGGGCAGTACGCGGTCACGTTGTTCGATAGTTCCACCGGCCACGTGGACCACACCTAACCGTCAAGTTCGTCTTTGCGCGGAAGCGAGGTTCCGCCGTGAGCAGCTCACCCAACGTGCCCGCCCGGCCAGCCAGGGCCTCGCCGAAACCACCGGGGCTCATCTCGCCGGTCGCTGACATCGCTGAACTCGGTGAACAACCGAGCCCGCTGGATGTTGTCATCATCGGAATGGTGCCGCGGAGAGTCAGTCGCCGACGAACTTATGCGACGTGGATTCCGCGTCGTCGCGATCGAGCCAGAGTTGATTGGTGGTGAGTGCGCTGAAGGGGGATGTGTCCCCACCAAGATGATGGTTCGTGCCGGGAATCTCCCGGCTGAGGCCCGGCGGGTCAACGGCGTAGCTGGTGACGCCCTGATCGTGGGGTGTTGGCCCCTGGTTGCATGACGGATCACGGCTGAAGCCACGCATTCGGGGGATGGCTCTTCATTGGTCGCTGCCTTTGACGAGAAGGGGGGGGTCAATCTGTTCGAGCACGAGCCAGACTCGTCGACTCCGGCGGACCATCGCTTGACCGGTGGGATGACGAGAGCGGTGCCATCGGTAATGGCGCGCGATTCTCTTCCTCTCCGACGCGTCACCGTCGTCGCCGGTGGCACCACGTACAGCCCTCAACTCGGGGTCGTCGTGGCCACTGGCGCAACGCCGATTATCCCTGAGATCGAATGACTCGCCAAAGTTCCCTTTTGGACGAACCACGATGTGGTCACACTCGAGACCCTCCCTGGAACCTCGGTGATTCTTGGAGGTGGCGCCATCGCGGTGGAAGTGGGCCAGGACACGGCGCGGTTCGGCGTAAACGTCACTGTTGTTGAGTCCGCCACACGACTCCTTGCCTCCGAAGAACGCGAAGCTGGCGCGCTCGGGGACCTCCAGCCGCGAAGACGTTCGTGATCGTGCTCGCGTCGCCGACCCTCGATGAGGACCTGGTCCTCGAGAGGGAGTCGGACGGGTGGTCGTTCAGAAGTTCGTCGCGGATGCGTGAGATGAATGATTTGATTCGGCCGTTCGGCCAGGTTGAGCCGGGGTCGGTGAAGGTGGTCGAGGCGATATTGAACGTGCACCAGTCGGCGATGACTAAGGCCGTGAACTCGGACCGGTTGTCGCAGCGCCAGAACGCGGGCGATCCGTGTGTTGCCACGAGCGCATCGAGGACGTTCGAGGTTGTCGGCGGTGACGGAGCGCGGTCGTGGCGGCTCGGCACCCGCGGGGTCAAGGCCCCCGGGCGTGCCCCGGGCCAGGCACCCCAGGGCATACAGGCGATTCAGATCCTCACGCGTCACTGTCAGCCGAGCGTGAGGACGATTCGTGAGGAGGGTCATGGCGACGTCACCGCGTGGCGAGGACACGGCTCTATCCGCGACCGAGCCGGGGTCGCCATCTCGATGCACAGGGTAACCACATCGCGACACCCTCGGACGCGCGCGGCTCCCACTGACCCCAACCCCAGCAGGGTGGCTCTCGACCCTCTCGGTGGACCTCCGGGGCGATTCGCAGTACGGTCACGTCAGTGGCCGACTTCACAATGTTCTCGAGTTTGCGGCGCTTCAATCTCGTGGCGGGTGCGCTGCATGCCGCGTCGGGTGTCCTCATTGTGGTCCTCGCCAATTCGTTGTCGTTGCCGGTGACGGCCGACTACATGGTCGGTCCCCCGGGAACGACTGATCGCCAACTGGTACACATTGCCGACCTCCGTCTGGCGTGGATCGTCGCCGCGTTCTTCTTCCTTTCCGCAGGTGCGCACCTTCTCCTCGCCGGCGCGCTTCGGACGCGCTACGAGAGAGAGCTCGCCAGGAGTCGCAATCCCTTCCGTTGGATCGAGTACTCGGTCTCGTCGTCGTTGATGATCGTGGCCATCGCCCAACTCACGGGTATCGGCGACGTGGCGGCCCTCGTGGCCCTCGTTGGTGTCAACGCCTCGATGATCGGCTTCGGTTGGATCCAGGAGCGTTACGAGCATCCCGGTGGCGGCCTGCTGCCCTTCTGGCTGGGTTGCGGAGCAGGGATCTTCCCGTGGATCGCCATCGGCGTGTACCTCATCGGACCGGGCGCCGCCGGTCACCCACCGGGATTCGTGTACGGCATCTACGTCTCTTTGTTCGTGGCGTTCAACTGCTTTGCCTTGGTGCAGTACTTGCAGTACCGACGAGTCGGCCGCTTCGCCGACTACTTGGTTGGCGAGAGAACGTACCTGGTGCTGTCCCTCGCGGCCAAGTCACTTCTGGCTTGGCAGATCTTCGCCTCGGCGTTGGCCGCCACGGCGGCCCACTGAGTCCTCCAGCGCCAGCCTCGCGCGACCTGGTGTTCGGTCGTGCAAAGGCTCACGCGAGCGCGTCACGTGACATCGTCGATCAACGCACGCCACGATCGCGAAGGGAGTGGGCCCTCAAGCAGTCGAGGGTTCGGACGCGACCCGTTGGGTCGCGTTGGTGGGCCCCCGGGCGAAGCCGTGGCTGGTGCGGCGCCGGCGTCGCGGGTGACCCGGCGTCACGTTCCACGGCTGGGGGTCCGCGCGAGCCTCGATGGTCCAGAAGTCCTGGTCACATCGGGCTCGCAGAGGCCCCGCGGGGCGCGTGCGCCCCTCGGGCGTGACCACCGGGGCTCGACGGGACCTAGGACCCTGGCCGCGATCGGGGCCGCCCGATGAGACTCGGGACGTGCCCACCATCGACATCGTGCAGCGCGTCCTCGCGCCGACCGCCACTGCGGTGGTGGGCGGGAGCGTCTACCCGGGTGACATCTCGGACTTCCTCGGGCGCGCCTACAAGAGCGTCGAGCGCGCCCTCTCCGTCCAGGCCCTCTCACCCACGGGACCGCCCTTCGCGCGCTACCACCGCGGCAACGGCGACTTCGACGTCGAGGCCGGCTTCCCCGTCGACCGCGTCGTGGAAGCGTCCGGTGACGTGGTCGCGTCGTCCCTCCCGGGCGGGACCGTCGCGGTCGCGACCTTCGTGGGCTCCTACGACCGGGTCGGCGGCGCGTACCGCGAGCTGCGCGAGTGGGTCGTGGCGCGAGGCGCCCGCCCCCAGGGCGACCCGTGGGAGAACTACCTGACCGATCCCGCGACCTCGCCCGACCCCTCCGGGTGGCGGACCGAGATCGTGCTCCCCTTCGACACCGGGGCGTGACGCCTCGGGCTCGGAGAGCCCGCGGGTAGTCTCGCCCAGTGACCGGCGACGATCGAGGGTCGACCCGGCGAGAGCGCCTCCGACGCAACACCCTGCCCGAGCCCGGCCCGCTGCGCGCGCTGACCAAGGCGACCTTCGCCAACACGATCGGAAACGGCCTCTACTACACCGTCGAGGTCCTCTTCTTCGCCCGATCGGTCGGCATCCCCGTTCACCGGGTCGCCCTGGGACTCGGCCTGGCGGCCGTCTCCGGCCTGCTCGTAGCGATCCCGGCCGGGCACCTCTCGGACCGCTGGGACCCGCGGTTCGTCGTCGCGGTGGCCACCGCGGGCCAGGGCATCGTCATGGCCACCTTCACCCTTGTCCACTCCTTCCCTCCCTTCCTCCTCCTCAACCTCGTGGCTGGCGCCCTGTCGGGCGCCACCGGCGCCGGCCGCTCGGTCGTCGTTGGACGACTAGGCGAGGGCGAGAACCGCGTTCACGTGCTCGCCTACCAGCGCGCGGTGACCAACGTGGGCATGTCCGTCGGGATCGCCTTGTCGGGCGTGGGCCTCGCCCTCGACACGCGCAGCGCCTACGTGGCCATGGTGCTGGGCAACGCGGTGACCTTCCTCGTCGCCGCCGGCTACGTCCTGCGACTCCCCGCCATGCCGGCGCACCCCATCGTCGCGGGCCAGCGTCGAGCGCCGATGACGGTCGTGCTTCGCGACGGTCGCTATCTCAGTGCGGCGGTCCTCAACGGGCTGTTCTCGGTGCACTTCGTCATCCAGAGCGTCGCACTGCCCCTGTGGATCTTGGAGGACACGAACGCGCCCCGCTGGTGGGTGTCGGTCCTGCTCGTCGAGAACACCGTCATGGTCATCGCCCTGCAGGTGCGCGCGAGTCGGGGGTCCGCCGACGTGGTGCGCGCGGCCCGCGTCTACCGTGGGTCGGGCCTCCTCGTCGCCGTGGCCTGTGTGCTCTACGCCCTGGCCCACGGACTCGACGCCGTCGTCGCGAGTGCCGTGCTCGTGCTGGCGATGGTCGCCCACACCCTGGGCGAGGTCCTGAGCTCGGGCGCCTCGTGGGGCATCCGCTACGGGCTCGCCCGCGAGGAGCTGATGGGCCAGTACCAGGGGGCGTTCTCCCTCGGCCGCAGCGTCTCGGGCATCGTCGGCCCCAGCCTCGTGACGGCACTCGCGATCGGCCTGGGGCGCGCGGGCTGGTTCATCCTGGCGGGCGGCTTCGTCGTGATCGGGGCGGCCTTCACGCCCCTGGTCGCCCACGCGCCCCGCGGGCGCGTGGTGGCCCACGACGAGAGCGGGTAGGTCGAGTCTCGCCCCGGACCGCGCGAGAGGGACCGAGCACGCGGGTGTCCCGCGAGGCGCTCAGCGCTCACGCGAGAACGCGGCGGGGCTCGAGTCGCCGCGCCGGCCCAACCAGCACGCGTGACCCCACGGCGTCGTCGCCGACGCCCGGCGAGTCGAACGACCGCTCGGCGAAACCCGAGTCGCTCGCCCAACCCGGATCGTCGAGGAGGGGTCCGGCTCCCCGCGGTGGCGGGTCCACACGACCGTGGCGCCCCCGGAGCGGGACTGCGGGAGCGCTGAAAGTCCGCTCGACGTCGGCGTCGGGGATGTCTGCGAGCACGCCACCGGCGAGCACCCGAACGGCCGGCACCGCTCCCTCGATGGCGTCGGTCGCGCCGGCGCGACCTCCGTGCCCGTCGAGCCAGTCCGTCCATCCCGCCACGCGGGCCACGCCACCGCGTGACGTGGGTGGGCGCACCGGGAGCGGGACCGTCGGCGGCGAGGGACTCCGGTAGCCTGGACGGTCCTATGGCCCTCTCCATCGGCATCGTCGGGCTTCCCAACGTCGGCAAGTCCACCCTCTTCAACGCGCTGACCAAGAACCACGTCCTCGCCGCCAACTACCCCTTCGCCACGATCGAGCCGAACGTCGGGGTCGTCAACGTCCCGGACCCGCGCCTCGGAGTGCTCGCCGGGATGTTCCACTCGGCGAAGGTCGTGCCGGCGACGGTCACCTTCGTCGACATCGCGGGGATCGTGCGGGGGGCCTCGACCGGTGAAGGTCTGGGCAACCAGTTCCTCGCCCACATCCGCGAGTGCGACGCGATCTGCGAGGTCGTGCGCGCCTTCGTCGACGACGACGTCATCCACGTCGAGGGGCGGATCGACCCCGCGAGCGACATCGCCACGATCGAGACCGAGCTCATCCTGGCCGACCTCCAGACGGTGGACCGGGCGCTCCCGCGCCTCGAGCGCGACGCCAAGCGATCCAAGGGGGCCGTCTCCGCCCTCGAGGCGCTCCGCGCGGTGCGCGCCGAGCTCGACGAGGGCGTGACGGTCGCACGCATGGCCGGTGTCGACCACGCGGCGATCGCCGAACTGCACCTGCTCACCGCGAAGCCCTTCATCTACGCCTTCAACGTCGACGAGGCGACCCTGGGCGACCCGGCCCGGCGCGAGGCCCTCGCCGCGTCGGTGGCGCCGGCGCCCTCCGTCGTACTCTGCGCCAACGTCGAGGCCGAGGTCGCCGAGCTCGACGACGCCGAGGCCGCCGAGATCCTCGAGGCCTACGGTCAGGACGAGTCGGGCCTCGCCCAGCTGAGCCGGGTCGGCTTCTCGGCCCTCGGCCTGCAGACCTTCCTCACGGCCGGCGAGAAGGAGGCCCGGGCCTGGACCATCCGCAAGGGCGCGACGGCCCCCGAGGCGGCGGGCGTCATCCACTCGGACTTCCAGAAGCACTTCATCCGCGCCGAGATCGTCAGCTTCGACGACCTCGTCGGGGCGGGATCCCTCGCCGCGGTGCGCGCCGCGGGCCGGGCCCGGGTCGAGGGCAAGGAGTA
This sequence comes from Actinobacteria bacterium 21-73-9, assembly GCA_002255565.1. Taxonomy (GTDB): domain Bacteria; phylum Actinomycetota; class Acidimicrobiia; order Acidimicrobiales; family RAAP-2; genus RAAP-2. The sequence goes on along the minus strand of NCBE01000037.1, from coordinate 4,806 downwards.
CGTGATGGCCGAGGGCGACGTCGTGGAGTTCCGCGTCGGGGTCTGAATTACACTCGACGCGGGCGATATCGACAGAGGTCGGCGCCCGCGAGACGACACACGGGAGAACACCATGACCTCTGGCCCCTTCGACTTCAAAGTCGCCGACCTCTCGCTCGCGGGCTTCGGGAGGGCCGAGATCGCCCTCGCCGAGCGCGAGATGCCCGGCCTCATGGCCATGCGCGCCGAGCACGGCGAGACCAAGCCCCTCGCCGGCGCGCGCGTCGCCGGCTCGCTGCACATGACGATCCAGACCGCCGTCTTGATCGAGACGCTCGTGGCCCTCGGGGCCGAGGTGCGCTGGGCCAGCTGCAACATCTTCTCCACCCAGGACCACGCGGCGGCGGCCGTGGTGGTCGGTCCCGACGGCACGCCCGAGCGGCCGGCCGGCGTGCCGGTCTTCGCCTGGAAGGGCGAGAGCCTCGAGGAGTACTGGTGGTGCACCGAGCAGATCATGCGCTGGCCCGGCGGGGAGGGCCCGACGATGATCCTCGACGACGGCGGCGACGCGACGCTGCTCGTCCACAAGGGCCTCGAGTTCGAGCGGGCCGGCTTCGTGCCGGCCCCCGAGTCGGCCGACTCCGAGGAGTACCGGGTCATCCTGGCGCTGCTCGATCGCATCGTCTCGAGCGGCGAGGCGCTCTTCGAACCCGTCGCGGCCGGCCTGCTCGGAGTCTCGGAGGAGACCACGACCGGGGTCCACCGCCTCTACGAGATGGAGCGCGACGGCTCCCTGCTCTTCCCGGCGATCAACGTCAACGACGCCGTGACCAAGTCCAAGTTCGACAACAAGTACGGCGTGCGCCACTCTCTCGTCGACGGCATCAACCGCGCCACTGACAAGCTCATCGGCGGCAAGGTCGCCGTCGTGTGCGGCTACGGCGACGTGGGCAAGGGCTCCGCCGAGGCGCTGCGCGGCCAGGGGGCGCGCGTCCTGGTGACCGAGATCGACCCCATCTGCGCCCTGCAGGCCGTGATGGACGGCTACCAGGTGACGACCCTCGAGGACGCCCTGGCCGTGGCCGACTTCGTCATCACCGCCACCGGCAACCGCGACATCGTCACGGTCGAGCACATGCTCGCCATGAAGGACCTCGCGGTGCTCGGCAACATCGGCCACTTCGACAACGAGATCGACATGGCCGGGCTCGCCGCCCTGCCCGGGGTGGTCCGCGAGACGATCAAGCCCCAGGTCGACAAGTGGAGCCTGCCCAACGGGCGGGCCATCATCGTGCTCTCCGAGGGCCGCCTGCTCAACCTGGGCAACGCCACCGGCCACCCGAGCTTCGTGATGAGCAACTCCTTCACCAACCAGGTCATGGCCCAGATCGAGCTCTACGTGAACCACGACCGCTACGAGAAGCGCGTCTACACCCTGCCCAAGCACCTCGACGAGAAGGTCGCCCGGCTCCACCTCGACGCCCTAGGGGTGAGGCTCACCCGGCTCTCCAAGCGCCAGGCCGACTACATCGGCGTCGACGTCGAGGGGCCCTACAAGCCCGACACCTACCGCTACTAGCGGAAGGTCGCGAGCCGCTCGCGGATCAGCGCGCGGAACCGGTCGTTGTCGAGGCGCACGCCCACGCGCGTCCGGCTCGCGCGGTGCGCCGGGCGCCGGTCGAACCACGTGGCCCCGCGCGAGTACTGCCCGCCGGTCTCGACGGTGGCCTCGACGCCCTCGGACTCGATGGCCGTGGGGTCGATCAGCTCGTAGACGGCGGTGGCGTCGTGCATGATGATGTCACGGTTGCCGTACCAGCGCTCGTGGAAGGCCGCGTAGGGCTCGAGCATGTCGGCGCAGCGCCGGCCGACCTCGGTGCCGAGCGAGCGCAGGTGCGCCAGGTCGTCGTCGTTGAGGAAGGCCTGGTGGGTCAGGTCGAGGGGCATGATCGCCATGGGCCAGCGGGCCTCGAAGACGTCGCGGGCCGCCTCGGGGTCGGCCCAGACGTTGAACTCGGCGGCCGGGGTCACGTTGCCCATGAGGCTCGCCCCGCCCATAATCACGACCCGCTCGACGCGCTCGTCGATGCCCGGGTGGCGCTGGAGCAAGACGGCCAGGTTCGTGAGCGGGCCGATGGCGACGATGGTGAGCGGCCCCCCCTCGATCGCCGCGCGCAGTACCTCGACCGCGTCGTCGGGGTGGACGCGGACCGTGGGCTCGTCCCAGGCGAGGTCGCCGAGCCCGTCCTCGCCGTGCACGCCTCCCTCGTGGGCCGGCGAGCCGGCGAGGGCCTCGGCCATCCCGGCCGCCACCACCACGTCGGGCCGGCCGGCGAGTTCGAGGAGCCGGCGGGCGTTGAGGGTCGTCTTGTCGAGGTGGACGTTGCCGGTCACCGTCGTGAGGGCGACGACCTCTAGCTCGGGGCTCGCCAGGGCGAGCAGGATGGCCACGGCGTCGTCCACCCCGGGGTCGGTGTCGATCACGATGCGGCGAGGCACGCCTCGACCTCCTCTCGGGTCGGTAGGGCCCCCTGGGCGCCCGGGGCGAGGGTCGCGAGCGCGCCGGCGGCCACCGCGAAGCGCAGGACCTCGTCGAGGTCGCGGCCCTCCGCGAGACCGAGCGCGTAGGCCGCGCAGAAGACGTCGCCGGCTCCCACGGTGTCGACCGGGGTGACCCTCGGCGGCTCGACCCGGGCCACCTCGACGCCCCGCTCGAGGCGCGAGGCCCCCTCGGCCCCGTGGGTCACCACGACGTGGGCGAGCTCGGCGAGGGGCAGCGAGCGGACCTCGTGCTCGTTGGCGACGATCGCCCGGCACGCCGCCAAGGTCTCGGGGGGCAGGGCCCGCGCCGGCGCCCGGTTGAGGACGCTCGACCCGGCCCTCGCCACCACCGCCTCGACGACCGCGACGGGCACCTCCAGCTGGCAGAGCACGAGGTCGAGGCCCTCGAGGTCGAGGGCTCCGGGGGTGAGGGCGTCGTTGGCCCCGGGGGCGACGACGATGAGGTTCTCGCCCGCCGCGTCGACGGCGATGAGCGCCGTGCCGGTCGCCACCTCGTGACGCACGACCCGCGACACGTCGACCCCGCGGTCGGCGAGACCGCGCACCAGCCAGTCGCCGGACTCGTCAGCGCCCACGCAGCCGACGAAGACGACGTCGGCGCCCAGGGCGGCGAGCGCCGCCGCCTGGTTCGCCCCCTTGCCGCCGGGCAGGCGCGTCAGCGACGAGGCCATGACCGTCTCCCCGGGCGTGGGCAGCGCCTCACAGCGCGCGACGAGGTCAACGTTGGCGCTGCCGACGACCCCGATCCGGGGCGGGGTCACTGGGCCGGCTGGTACTTGTTCGTGTAGTACGACGAGGGCGACGCGACCTTCGTGATCAGCTTGATCCCCTTGAGGGCGGAGGTGAGGGTCGACCACTGCGCGTTGGTCTCGGTGAAGTACTGGTGCTTCGCGTTGGTGAGGAACGGCACCGTCAACTTCCAGCCGAGGGCGTTGTAGGCGTTGGTGTAGCCCGACTTCGGGTAGGCCTTGTCGAAGTCCCTCGCCGCGGCGACCGGGTTGGCGGCCGCCCACTTGGTCGCCTGGAGGATCGCGGCGAGGAAGGCCCTCACCGTGGCGGGGTTCGACTGGGCGTAGGACCGGGTCACCGCGTAGACCCAGATCGGGATGTTCGGCGCGCCGGCCTGGGTGCCCAGCAACTGGGAGAGCTTGCCCTTCACGTGCGCGCCGGCGAAGCCGGGCAGCTCGTAGTTGGTCGTCGAGGTCGAGAAGTCGACCTTGCCCGCGAGCAGGTAGGTCAGGTCGTTGGCCGTGGGGTTGGTGATGATCTTGACCTGGGACGTCGTGAGGTGGGCGTACTTGAGGACGAACGGCAGCATCGCCTCGGTCCAGGTGTCGCCGTAGCTGAAGATCCGCTTGCCCCGCAGCGTCTTGTGCAGCGTCTTGGCCTGGAGGCTCACGCCGGGCTTGGCGAAGAGGGCCCAGTTGTTGCGCATCGAGTAGTTGGCGATCGACAGCAGCGGGGCGCCCACGTTCACCGCGACGGCCATGTCGGTCGTGGTGATGAAGCCGAACTGGGCGGTACCGGTGGTGAGGAACTGGGTCGTCGAGGAGGTGTTGGACGGGAAGTCGACCTTCACGTTGAGCCCGTGGGCCTTGAAGTAGCCCCGGTCCTCGGCGACGACGACCGGGATGAGCTCGAAGTCCGGGCCGGGGAAGTCGTAGGCGAAGGTCACGGACTTGAGCGAGGCCGCCGACGACGAGGCCGTCGTCGCGGCGGTCACGGCGCCCGTGAGCACCAGGATTGAACTTGCGGCCGTGAGGCCGAGGCGGCGGAGCTTCACCGGTGTCTCCCTTGTGTCGTCCGCGCCGATACTACCCAGTGGCGCCCCCGGCCCCGCGGCGCCACCGCCGGCGGGCCACCGTGCGGCGCTGCCAGGGCGTCGACCAGACCTCGACCGCGACCACGAGGAGGAACCAGGCGATGCCGATCAGGGTCATCACCATCGTGGTGCCGTAGACGGCCGCGGTGTTGAGGTTGGAGTTGGCGTGCTCCTGGTAGAGGGCGAGGGAGTTGCCCTCGGAGGCGGCGAGCTCGCCGATGATGGCCCCGGTGACCGCGTAGATGGCCCCGATCTTGAGCCCGCTGAAGAGCGGGGTCGTCGAGGCGGGCACCTCGATCTGGACGAAGGTCCGCCACCGCGACGCGCCGTACACCCGGGCCAGGTTCTTCAGGTCGGGGTCGACGTGGCCCAGGCCGTCGAGCACGTTCACGGTCACCGGGAAGAAGACGATCCAGGTGACGATGACGATCTTGGGCACGATG
>NCBE01000036.1 GCA_002255565.1 Actinobacteria bacterium 21-73-9 | reverse complement strand
GCGCACGGCGCTCGGTGTCCTGGCGGAGAGGGAGGGATTTGAACCCTCGGGCCCACTTTCGCAGGCCGCATTCTTAGCAGGAATGTGGTTTAAACCAGACTCACCCACCTCTCCAGCGCCACCCATTCTAGTTGGTGCGCCCCGGGCGCCCCGGGGCCGTGCACGGCGCGCTGAGAACGCGCTTCGATGCAGTCACGACGGGCGTTACACTCTCGTCCCGTGGCCTCTCGGCCAGGGGAAGGGGAGTTCGATGCGTAAGGTCCGCCTCGCACTGACGGCCGTGCTCGGTGCCACGTCTCTGGTGGCGTTGGGTGTCACGGGGGGCACCGCTGGCGCGTCCTCCGCCTCGGCCCTCGCGGCCTGCAAGAAGTCGGTGCCCGCCCACGAGTTCGTCAAGGGGCACCTCACCGTCGCGACCGACTCGCCCGCCTACACCCCGTGGTTCGTCAACAATACGCCGAGCAACGGCAAGGGGTACGAGTCGGCCGTCGCCTACGCGATCGCCAAGGTGCTCGGGATCGCCCGATCCAAGGTCAACTGGGTGGTCGAGCCCTTCGACTCGAGCTACGTACCCGGCGTGAAGAAGTTCGACTTCGACATCAACGAGATCTCCTACACCGCCGCGCGCGCCAAGGTGGTCACCTTCTCCACCAGCTACTACGACGTCACCCAGTCGATCGTGGCCCTGAAGACCAACCCGATCGTGAAGAAGCACACGCCGGCGCAGCTCAAGACCTACCTCTACGGCGACCAGATCGGCACGACCGGGCTCGCCTACATCAACGACCACATCAAGCCCACCCGCACCCCGCGCGTCTACTCGACGCTCGACCAGGCCGTGGCCGCGCTGCAGACCCACCAGATCGACGCCATCGTGGTGGACACCCCCGACGGGCAGTACATGGCCTCGGCGCAGATCCAGAACGCCAAGCACCAGTCCATCGCCACCCAGGTCGGCCAGTTCCCCTCGACCGGTGAGCACTTCGGCCTGCTCTTCCAGAAGGGCAACCCGCTGGTCGGTTGCGTGAACACGGCCATCGCGGCCCTCAAGGCCAACGGGACCCTGAAGGCGTTGCAGACGAAGTACCTCGGCATCTACAACCAGGTGCCCGTCATCAAGCCCTAGACGTGTCCTCGGCGCTCGACGGGGAGCCGGTCCCCCCGGACCTCTTCGCGTCGCGCCGCCAGCGCCTCCTCGCCGGCCGCGGCGGGCTCGCGGCAAGCGCGGTGTCGGGCGTCGTCGTCATCGGCGGCCTGGCGGCCGTCTTCTGGCTCGCCCCCGGGGGCGCGACGATGCGCTACTTCTTCTTCAACCCCCCCCTCATGTGGCAGTCCTTCATCGGGGACCCGGCGAAGGGGTTCTACTCGGTGGGACTGGGACTGCTCACGAACCTGTGGATCTTCGCCGTGGCCGAGGCCCTCGTGCTCGTGTGCGGGATGCTCCTCGCCTCGGCCCGGCTCAGCCAGTCGCCCGTCCTCTTCCCCTTCCGCCTCCTCGCGACCGCCTACACCGACGTCTTCCGGGGAATCCCCATCCTGCTCGTCATCTTCATCATCGGCTTCGGACTGCCCGAGCTCAACCTGGGCACCATCTCCAGCCAGTCCCCCGCCGTCTACGGCTGCGCGGCGCTCGTCATCTCCTACAGCGCCTACGTGGCCGAGGTCTACCGCGCCGGCGTCTTGTCGATCCCCCACGGCCAGCTCCTCGCCTCGCGCTCGTTGGGCCTAACCCACGCCACCACCATGCGCCGGGTCATCCTCCCCCAGGCCGTGCGCACGGTCATCCCGCCGCTGCTCAACGACCTCATCTCCCTCCAGAAGGACACGGCCCTCGTCTCGGTGCTCGGCGCCATCGAGACGACCCGGGCCGCCCAGATCTACGGGTCCACCGTCTTCAACTTCTCGGGCTACACCGTCGCGGCCCTCCTCTTTCTCATCTTGACGGTCCCCATGACCCGCTTCACCGACCACCTCATCGCCCGCGACCGGGCCCGTCGACTGGCCGGCGCGTGAGCGAGGAAGTCCTGGCGATGCGCGACGTGAGGAAGCGCTTCAAAGAGCACGAGGTCCTCACGGGCGTCTCGCTCACCCTGCGCCGCCACGAGGTCGTCTGTCTCATCGGCGCGTCCGGCTCGGGCAAGTCGACGCTGCTGCGCTGCGCCAACCTCCTCGAGCGGATCGACGGGGGCGACATCGAGTTGTTCGGCCAGTCCCTGCTCGACCCCCGGGTGGACCCCGACCGGGTGCGCCGTCACATCGGCATGGTCTTCCAGTCCTTCAACCTCTTCCCCCACCTGAGCGTGATCGACAACATCCTGCTCGGGCCGGTCCACGCCCTGAAGCGGCCGCGCGCCGACGTGCGCGCCGAGGCGCTCGAGCTGCTCGGTCGCATCGGCCTCGCGGCGCGGGCCGAGGACTACCCCGACCGGCTCTCGGGCGGCCAGCAGCAGCGCGTGGCCATCGTGCGCTCGCTCGCCATGCACCCGGCCCTGCTCCTGCTCGACGAGGTGACCAGCGCGCTCGACCCCACGCTCGTGGGCGAGGTGCTCGACCTGCTCACCGACCTCGCCCGCCAGGGCACCACGATGCTGGTGGCGACCCACGAGATGGGCTTCGCCCGCGACGTCGCCCACCGGGTGGCCTTCCTCGAGAGCGGGCGCGTGATCGAGGAGGGCCCCGCCAAGGACGTGCTCGACCACCCACGCGAGGCGGCGACGAGGACCTTCCTCGAGCGAGTGCGCTGATCAGGCCGCGTCGACGATCGCGGTCACGACCTCGACGAGTTCGCGGTCGCGGTCCCAGGTGAGCCGTTCGTGGACCTCGACGAGGGGCACCCAGACCAGCTCGTCGACCTCGTCGTTGGGGGCGAACTCGCCGTCTGCCACCTCCATGAGGTAGTAGGCGACGATCTTGGGGCGCCCCTTGCGGTGGGTGTAGTTGGTGGTGCCGGCGAAGCGGGTGATCCGACAGCGCAGGCCGGTCTCCTCGTAGACCTCGCGCACCGCGGCGTCCTCGAAGGTCTCGCCCTCGTCGAGCTTGCCCTTGGGGAAGGTCCAGTCGCCGCGGGCCTCGCGGTAGACGACGGCGACCTCGACGCGGTCCTCGAGCCCGACCCGCGTGACGACGCCGCCGGCCGCCCGGATGAGGTCGACCGGGGCGTCCTCGGGGACGATGAGCTCGCCGCTCATGAGCACCACGACGCCCACCGTAGGGCGAGGACGGCGCCGACGTGGGGATGCGGACCCGGGGCGCGGAGGGGCACCTACGTAGAGTAGTGAGGTGCTCGCCGTCCTCGGGTCCGGATGGCGCTTCGCCATCGTCGTGGCGGCCGGGGTGGCCGCGGGCGTGTCCAACGGGGTGGCCGGCGGGGGCACCTTCATCACGTTCCCGACCCTGCTCGCCCTGGGCGTGCCGGCCCTGACGGCGAACATCACGACCACCGTGGGCGTGGTGCCCGGCTCGCTCGGGGCCCTCGGGGTCTTCGGCTACCAGCTCGGCGACCACCGCGACCTCCTGCCCCGCCTCGCGGCACCGGTGGTGGCCGGCTCGCTCGCCGGGAGCCTGCTCCTGCTCGCCGGTTCGCCCGACACCTTCCGCGCGCTCGTGCCGTGGCTCATCGGCGTGGCGACGGCCCTCTTCGCCGTCTCGCCGCTCATCACGCGCCGGCTCGCCCACGTCTCGCACGACCACCCGGCGCGCCGGGTCGGCCTCTACGCCGGGACCTTCGCGATCTCGGTCTACGGCGGCTACTTCGGCGCCGGGATCGGCATCATGCTCCTCGCCCTCCTCGGCCTCTCCCTGCCCTTTGAGGTGAAGCAGCTCCAGGGGCTGCGCAACGCGATCGCCGTCGTCGTCACGGCGGTGGCCGCCGTCGTCTTCGCGATCCACGGCCACCTCGACGGCCAGGGGGTGGTCGCGCTGTGGATCGGCACGCTCGTCGGCGGGTGGCTGGGCGCCCAGGTCGTCGCCCGACTGTCGCCGCTGTCGGTGCGCGTCGTGGTGGTCGTGATCGGCGCGGTGACGACCGTGAAGCTGGCGCTGGGCTAATACCCCATAATTCCGATAGTCTTAGTTGGGTGAAGCGCCTCCCCGCCTTCCCCGACCCGGTCAACGAGGCCGCCGCGCGCACGGTCGCGCTCGGGGTCGTGACGATGTCGGTCCTCGCCCTTCTGACCGGCTGGGCCTGGCTGCTCGGGGTCCTGCTCTACGGCTTCGCCGCCCGGGTCCTCGCCGGCCCGACCCTCTCGCCCCTGGGCCAGTTCGCGACCCGCGTGGCCGCCCCCCGGCTCACGCGCTGGACGCGCTACAGCCCCGGTCCGCCCAAGCGATTCGCCCAGGGGATGGGGCTCGCCGTCACCATCGCCGCGACCCTCACCTGGCTGTACGCGGGCTGGTCGGCGGCCCGCTGGCTCCTCCTCCCGCTCGTCGGGGCCGCCTCGCTGGAGGCCTTCGCCGGCTTCTGCGTGGGCTGCGCGATGTTCCGGGGGCTCATGCGCGTCGGCGTCGTGCCGGCGTCGGTGTGCGCCGCGTGCGCGGACCTCTCGGAGCACTACCGGCGTCTCGAAGCGGTCGCCGACTAAGAATTCGCCAACAATCGACCATGCTCCCCACTCCCTCGCCGGACCACTCCGTAGGCTGAGCGGGGTGACCCCTCCTCGCCGACACCGGGGCCGCGTGGCCCTCGCCCTCGTGGGGGCCCTGGCCCTGGCCGGCTTCGCCCCGCTCGCGCCCGCCGGCGCCGTCTCGCCCCGGCTCTCCCGGCCCGGGACCGTGGCGAGCGCCACCACCGACCCGGTGGTGGGCCACCCCCTCACCACCAGCTTCGACGTGGCGCTGCGCGGCCGGGACCCGGTCGGGCTGAGGGCCCTCATCGCGGCCCAATCCGACCCGGCCTCGCCCGAGTACCACCGCTACCTGACCCCCCAGGCCTTCGCCGCCCGCTTCGGCGCCCCCGCCGCGGTGGTGGCGACGGTGCGCCGCTACTTCGCCTCCTACGGCCTCGCCGTCGGGCGCCCCTCGAGGGGACGGGTCGTCGTGCGCGTCGAGGGCCCGAGCGCACGGATCGCCCGAGCGTTCGACGCGCCGCTCGAGACCGTGCGTCTCGCCGACGGCACCCTCGCGGCGCACTTCGTGCACACCGGCACACTGCCCGCGCGCGTCGCTCGCGACGTCGTCGCGATCGCCGGACTCGACACGGTCCACCCGCTCACCACGAACCTCGTGCGCCGCGCCACCGGCCACCAGAGCGGCCGGGTGACCACCTGCCCGTCGGCCGGGCCCTCGAGCCCGACGCCCAACGCCCTGGGCGGCTACACGGTCCAGCAGCAGGCGGCGCTCTACGGGCTCGACGCCCAGTGGGCCGCCGGTGACGTCGGCACGGGATCGACCATCGGCGTCTACGAGCTCGCGAACTACGTGGGCAGCGACCTCACGACCTACCTCTCGTGCTACGGGGTGACCCCGCGGATCTCCACGGTGAACGTCGACGGCGGCCCGACCTCCCAGGACAACGCCGGGGGCGCGACCAACGAGGCCACCCTCGACATCGAAGAGGCCCAGGTGCTCGCGCCCGGGGCGAACGTCGTGGTCTACCAGGGGACCCAGAGCGCCAGCGGCCCGACCGACATCTACGCCCAGATCGCCAGCGCCGACGTCGCCACGGTCGTGACCACCTCGTGGGGCATCTGCGAGGCCCAGACCCAGGGCGGCGCCCAGGCCGAGCAGTCGATCTTCCAGGAGATGGCCGCCCAGGGCCAGACCGTGGTGGCGGCCGCCGGCGACGAGGGGTCGGCCGACTGCGAGGACGCGACGAGCCCGGCCGGCGGGCTCGCCGTGGACGACCCCGCGTCCCAGCCCTACGTGACCGGCGTGGGCGGGCTCACCGTCTCGAGCGTCGCCCCGCTCGCCCAGACGGTCTGGAACGACCAGTGCCGCCGGGCCAACTGCGGCTCGGGCGGCGGGGGCCAGTCCTCGCTGTGGACCCAGCCCAGCTGGCAGCAGGCGCCCGGCATCACCACGACGGCCGCGACCGGCGGACGTCGCATGGTCCCCGACCTGTCGGTCATGGCGGACCCCTCCACGGGCTTCATCGAGTACTTCACCGGCACCAGCGGCTGCACGGGCAACTGCCCGAGCGGCTGGGGCTCGATCGGCGGCACCTCGGTCGGGGCGCCGCTCGTGGCGGCCCTCGTCGCGGTGGGCGCCCAGGGCTGCGTGGCCCCCGGAGGGCGACTCGGGCTGATCAACCCCCTCTTGTACTCGATGGCCTCGACGGGCTTCACCGACGTCACGACGGGCACCAACGACCTCTTCGGCCTGGGCCAGTACGCGGCGGGCCCGGGCTACGACATGGCCTCGGGACTCGGCAGCCCCAACGGGGCCGGCTTCTTCGCCGGGCTGTGCCCGAACGCCCTGTCGAGCACCGCCAGCACCTTCACGGTCTCGAGCCTCTCGCCCTCGATCCACCAGGCGCCCCCCTCGCTCACGGCCCACCTCGTGGGCGCCGCCAACGTCCTCGCCGACGCCCCGCTCACGGTGAGCGCGAGCGCCCCCTCGGGCACGCTCACCCTCAACGGCCTCACCGCCAGCTCGACCGGGCCGGGTCAGGCCTCGCTCGGGGTCACGACCGACGCGACGGGCAAGGCCGTCGTCACCGTCGCGTCGTCCCTGCCCCAGCTCGTCACCGTCACGATCGCCTACGCCGGCCAGACCCTCTACACCGCGACGCTCGCCTTCAGCGCGACCCTCATCGTGCCGGGGGCGCCGACGTTCGCGCGGCTGGTCGGCCTGCCCGGCGGCTTCACCCTGTCGCTGCGCGCCCCGCGCTACGACGGTGGGGCGCGCATCAGGGCGTACCAGTACGCCCTCAACGGCGGGCGGTGGGTGTCGATCCCGCGCGGACGCGCGAGCGTCACCGTGACGGGGCTGCGACGCCACGCCGCCTACCGGGTCAGCGTGCGCGCGCTCAACGCCGTGGGCCCCTCACCGGCCTCGACCTCGCGCGTGGTCACGCGGGCCTAGTCGCCCACCGCGCGGCGCGTCGGCCTAGGCCCCGGGGTCGAGTCTCCCGTTCAGGCGACGGGGGATGCCCAGGGCGTTCTCGTCGCGCAGGGCCGCGGGGAGGAGGTCCGGGGGGACCGACTGGTACGTGACGGGTCGCAGCCAGCGCTCGACCGCCGCGGCGCCGACCGAGGTCGCCCACGCGGCGGTGGTCGCGGGCCACGGTCCGCCGTGGTGCATCGACCAGCTGACCCCGACGCCGGTCGGGTAGCCGTTGACCACCACGCGCCCGGCCCGCGACGCGCCCCACTCCACCAGCCAGGCCGCGTCCGGGTCGGCCTCGGCCACGTGGGCGCTGAAGGTCAGCGCGGGCTCCGCGGCGTCGAGCGCGGTGCGCAGCTCGTCGACGCCGCCGTAGCGCACCACGACGGCCAGGGGCCCGAAGCACTCGGCGTGCAGCGCGCTCTCGCGCGCGAAGCGCCCGGCGTCGACCTGCAGCAGGCGCGCCGAGGTGTGGGCCGCCTCTCCCCACTCGCCCCCGACGAGGACCGAGGCCCCTCCGTCGACCTCGAGCGACCGGGCCCCGCGTCGGAAGTTCTCCGCGATGCCCTCGCTCAGCAGCGTGACGCGGCCGTCTCGCCCGAGCCGTGCGCCCAGCGCCGCCACCAGGGCGTCCCCGTCGGGGCCCGCCGGCACGAAGACCAGGCCGGGCTTGGTGCAGAACTGCCCGGCCCCCAGGGCGATCGAGCCCGCGACCCCCTCGCCGATCTCCCCGGCGCGCTCTCGCGCCGCGGCCGCAGTGACGACCAGCGGATTGGCCGAGCCCAGCTCGCCGTAGAAGGGGACGGGGACCTCACGGGCGTGGGCGAGCGCCCACAGCGCCCGGCCCGCCGCGACCGAGCCCGTGAAGCCCACCGCGGCGATCGCGGGCGCCTGGACGAGGGCGGTGCCGGCGTCGAGCCCGAAGACCAGGCTCACGAGGCCCTCGGGCGCGCCGCGGCGATCGCACGCACGATCCAACGCCGCGAAGCAGGCGGCGCTCGTGGCCGGGTGGGCGGGGTGGGCCTTGATCACGACGGCGCAGCCCGCCGCCAGCGCCGAGGCGGTGTCCCCACCGGGCACGGAGAAGGCGAAGGGGAAGTTCGAGCTGCCAAAGACCGCCACGGGCCCGAGGGGCACCTTGACACGACGCAGGTCCGGGAGCGGGCCCATGGGCGAGTCGGTGGCCTCGTCGATCGAGGCTCCGAGGAAGGCGCCGTCGCGCACCACCTCGGCGAAGAACCGGAACTGGAAGGCGGTGCGCGCCAGCTCGCCGCGCAGTCGCGCCTCGGGCAGGGCGGTCTCGGCCTGGGCCGTCGCCACCAGCGTCGCCGCATCGGCCTCGAGCTCCTCGGCCATCGCCCCGAGCAGGCCCTCGCGCCAGTCGAGGGGGCGCCGGGCGTACTCGTGCGAGGCGCGCCTCGCCCGCGTGCTCGCCGCGGCGACCCGCTCGGGCGAGGTCTCCTCGAGGTCCAGCGCGCGCTGCTCACCGGTGGCCGGGTTCGTCGACGTGACGCTCACTCCATCTCCTCACTCAGGTACTGGACCGGCGCGCCGCGAGACCCGAGGCGCACGGTGGTGACGTCGTGGCCGCACAGCGACGCGAGCGCGAGCCGGTCGAGCTCGTCGCCGTAGAAGGCGACGTTGGTCGGCGAGAGGATCTGCTCCCCCGACCACTCGTCGATCAAGAGCTCCAGCCCGCCGCGCGCGCTGTAGCGCCAGACCTGGTTGGGCTGGTAGCACGAGATCAGCAGCCCGCCGTCGCCGTCCACGGCCAGCCCGTCGGGCACGCAGCGCGACATCCTCACCACCGGCTCGAGGGGGCCGCCGGTGATGTCCATCGCGCTCACCCCGGGCGTCGAGGACTCGACCACCCACAGCGTGCGCCCGGTGAAGGCCAGGCCGTTGGCGAAGGCGACCGGTCGAGGCGAGACGTCGTGGGTGGTGCCGTCGCCCTCGATGGCCCAGATGCGGCCGGTGGGCTCGAAGAACGACCCGGAGTCCGACACGTAGAGCCGCCCGTCGGGACCGAAGGCCGGGTAGTTGGGGTAGTCGATCGGATCGCCGAAGGGAAGGGTCCGCCCGGCGTCGTCGACCCGCCAGACCCGGTGGTTGGCCGTGTCGCACACGTAGAGGTCGCCGTCGCGGTCCAGGGCGAGACCGAGGAGGGCCCCGCCCTCGATCAGGGCCACCACGCGCACCGAGCCGTCGAGGCCGATCCGGTAGACCTGTCCGGCCTCCCCGCCGGCCCAGACGCAACGGCGCCGCGGGTCCCAGCAGACCCCCTCGACGTGGTCGAGGCCGCCGGCGAGGACCTGGTGGTCGAGCTCGAGGGGGAGCGTCCCCCTCACGGCCGCTCCCGGCGCAGCGTGACCCCACCGTCAGCGTCGAAGAAGTGGAGCCGCTCCTCGTTCAGGCGCACCGTCAAAACGTCGCCCACCTCGACCCGGGCCTGGGGGGCCATCCGCGCGACCAGCGTCGTCGGGCGGGACACGGCGAGGTCCTCGTCGTAGGCGACGCTGCTCGCCGCGCCCGAGTCGGCCACCGAGAGGTGGACCAGGATCTCGGCCCCCAGCGCCTCGCGGCGCTCGACGCGCGTCGTGAGGGTGGGGCCGCCGACGCCACCGCCCACGACCTCGATGTCCTCGGGCCTCACCCCGAGGACCACCTCGGCGCCCTCGTCGCGGGACAGGTCGTGGGTCGCGCCGTAGGCGGCGGGCACGTCGAGACGCTGGGCCCCGACGGTGAGCCCGACACGCCCCTGGGACCGGGACGTGCGCACCCGCAGCAGGTTCATGGGCGGCGAGCCCATGAAGCCGGCGACGAACTCGTTGGCCGGGTGGTCGTAGAGGACCTGGGGGGGCGCGACCTGCTGGAGCTGGCCGCCGCGCATCACCGCGACGCGGTCGCCCATCGTCATCGCCTCGATCTGGTCGTGGGTCACGTACACCGTGGCCACCCCGAGGAGGCGCTGGATACGCGCGATCTCCACGCGCATCTCCACCCTCAGCTGCGCGTCCAGGTTCGACAGGGGCTCGTCCATCAAGAACGCCTGGGGGCTGCGCACGATCGCCCGCCCCATGGCCACACGCTGGCGCTGGCCGCCCGAGAGGGCTCGGGGGCGCCGGTCGAGGTAGTCACCCAAGTGCAGAATGGTCGCGGCCTCGCGGACCTTGCGCTCGACCTCGGCCTTGGACTCTCCGCGGATCTTGAGGGCGAAACCCATGTTCTGGGCCACCGTCATGTGCGGGTAGAGGGCGTAGTTCTGGAAGACCATCGCCACGTCGCGGTCCTTGGGCAACACGTGGTTGACGACCCGCCCGCCGATCGAGAGCGTGCCCGAGCTGATCTCCTCGAGGCCGGCCAGCATGCGCAGCGCCGTCGTCTTCCCGCAGCCCGACGGCCCGACCAGGACCATGAACTCCCCGTCGGCGACGTGGAGGTCGAGGTTGTCGACCGCCGTCACGTTGCCGGCGAACACCTTGGTGACACCGCTGAAGGTGATCTCTGCCACTACTCACTCCCTCGTCGCGTGGCGCTCACCGGTCGATCCCCATCGTGAGGCCCTTGACCAGGTAGCGCTGGAAGATCAGGTACACGATCATCGCGGGCAGCGCGCTGATCAGCGATCCCGCCATGAGCGCCGGGATCGACGTCGTCCGTCCCGCCGCCAGGACGGCGAGCCCCACCGTGATGGGGCGCTCGGACGTGTTCTGGATGAAGAGGAGCCCCACCAGCAGGTCGTCCCAGATCTGGATGAACTGCAGCACCGTCACCGTCGCGATGGCCGGGATGGCGATCGGCACCACCAGGCGCCACAGCGCCCCGACGTAGCCGAGCCCGTCCACGATGCCCGCCTCGATCAGCTCGTCGGGCACCCCACGGAAGTAGGTCGCGAAGAGGAAGACCGAGAAGGGGGTGCCGAGGGCCGCGTACACGAGCACCGCGCCCGTGTAGCCGCCGGTCAGCCCGAGGCGCGTGATGTTCACGAACTCCGGCATCAAGATTGCCTGGAGGGGCACCATCATCGCGCTGACGATCGCGAGGAAGATCACACCCGAGGCGCGGAACTTGAGCTTCGCGAAGGCGAACCCCGCCGGGAGCCCCACGATCAAGATGAGCAGGATCGACACGGCGCAGATGATCGTCGAGCTGACGACCTCTTGGGCGATGGGGATTGTGGAGGTGAGGGTGCGCCAGCTCGCCCACGAGAAGCCGTGCCCGCTCAGGAACTGGTTCTCGGACTTGAGGCTGTCGACGATCATGACCCAGAACGGGTAGAGCATCACGACGGCCACGCCGACCATGACGAGGAAGAGCGCCCCGCGCCCGACGCGGCGCGCGCGCGCGCGACGCTCGACCGGGGCCCCGGGGGCGAGGCGGCGGGGGTCGAGGCTCACTCGTCCGACCCGATCAGGCGCAGCTGCACGATCCCCACGATGGCCGTGAGGACGAAGAGGATGAGGCCGTAGAGGGCGGCGGTCCCGAAGTCGCCCTGGGCGAAGCCCGTCTGGTAGATGAGGAACTCCATGGTGGTGGTCGCGTAGCCCGGTCCGCCCCCCGTCATGACGAAGATCAGGCTGAACAGCGCCGAGAAGAGCGCGATCACCGTCATCACGAAGGCGAGCTGGATGAAGCGGCTGAGGTGGGGCAGCGTGATGTGCCGGAAGATCCGCCAGCGACCCGCGCCGTCGATGCGCGCCGCCTCCTCGAGGCTGGTGTCGAGCGTGGCGAGGCCGGTGAGAAAGAGCATCGTGTTCGTGCCGATCATCGTGAAGACGAACGTGATGCCCAGGGCGCTCAGCGCGGTGGACTCGTAGCCCAGCATGTTCGTGCTCACGTGCCCGAGGCCGACGAAGTGGATGAGGGAGTTCAACGTCCCCTGAAAGGCGAAGAACCGCTCGGCCACCAGGCCGAGCACGACCCACGAGATGGCCGTGGGCAAGAAGTAGATCGACCGGAAGATCTTCCAGCCGATGACGCGCTGGTGGAGCAGCATGGCGATGAGCAGCGGCAGGCCCAGCGCGAACGGGACGGCGAGCAGGAGCCACGCGTTGTTCTCGAGCGCCGTCCACAGGTTCGGGTTATGGAAGGCCTGGCTCCAGGTGGAGGGCCCGACCCAGGTCGAGGTCAGGCCGTCCCACTGGGTGAAGGAGTAGTAGATCGCCTGGCCGATGGGCACGGCGATCAGCCCGACGACCAGACCCACCGCGGGCAGCGCGAAGAGGGCGCCCGCCAGCTGGCGGCGCCGTCGCAGCGTCAGGCGGGGGGCCCGCGCGCCCAGTGTGGAACCGGTCATCTCTCTCCGTGGGTGGGGGTTCGACCCCGTGCCCCGCCACGCGGGGCACGGGGTCGAACTCGATCAACCGCCGGCGAAGCCCTTGGAGCTGCGCTGAGCGGGGGGCAGCTGCTTCCAGGCCTGCTCCATGTTCTGGAGCGCCGAGAGCGCCGACTGCTGGTTGGCCAACACCGCCGGAAGGACCTTGTCCGCCGCGTTGCCCACGTTGACCTGGACGAAGTTGTCCATCATCGGGTACGGCGTCATGTGGGCCTTCGTGACGAAGTTCAGCATCTCCTGGTTCACCGGGTTCGAGGTCGTCATCCCCTTGATGTCCGGGATCAGGCCGGCCTTGTTGATGATGGTCCCGGCCTCCTTCGTCGTCAAGAAGTCGATGAACTTGAAGGCCGCGGCCTTGTTCTTCGAGCTCTTGAGGACCGAGAAGCCGTCACCCGGGTAGTCGACGACGCCCTTGATCGGGGTGTTCGAGAACGGCGGCACGAAGGCGGCCACGTTCGAGCCCATCTTGGACGTGTACTGGGCCGTGTCCCACGTGCCGTCGACGAGCATCGCCGCCTTGCCGGACTCGAAGGTCTGCAGGTTGTTGGTGCGCGTCAACACGTCGTTGTTGGTGTAGCCGAGCTTCTCCAGCTTGGCCCAGTTCTGCAGCTGGGCCACGTTGGCCTTGGCCGTCCACGGGATCGACCCGTCGTACAGGCCCTTCCAGCTCGACAGGGAGTGCGCCCCGATCATGAGGTAGCTCATGTCGTACCAGGGGTAGAACTCCGTGCTGATCGCCTGACCACCGTTGCCGTAGACCAGGGGCAAGATCCCCTTGGCCTTGAGCTTGGCGCTGTCGGCGTAGAGCTGGCTCCAGTCAGTGGGCACCGACTTGATACCGGCCTTGGCGAAGAGCTTCTTGTTGTAGAACCCGATGTAGAACTGGGTCTCGAGCGGCAT
>NCBE01000144.1 GCA_002255565.1 Actinobacteria bacterium 21-73-9 | reverse complement strand
GCTCGTGGCGAGCGCGCTGCGCCTCCTCGCGGTCGGCGCCCGCCCCCAGACGCCGGCCGCGCTGCTCGCGGCGTGGCGCGCGGCCGAGGGCGACTCGCCGCTGGCCCTCGCCAGCGACCAGCTCAGCGCGGACGAGCGGGCCCGTCTCGAGAGCGACGTCGCCGCGCACGTCGCGACGCTGCGCGCGCGCCTGGGGGCCGTCCCGGCGGCGTGGGCGCCGCGCACCGCGGTGCGCGCCCACCAGCGACTGGCCGGTGGCGCCGTCGTGCTGCGCGACGTCGTCGACCTGATGGTCGGCACCACGCTCGGACCCTCGGCCGCGGTGTCGCTCCTCGACGTCACCACCGCCCCCCTCGGCGAGGACGACGAGCGCGTGGCCCGCTACCACGCCCTCGTCCAGACGCTGCGCACGGCGACGGTGCCGCTGCGCAGCGCCGTGCTCTCCACCGCGACGGGCGACCTCTGGTGCCTCGAGGTCGACGCGACGACGCTCGAGCGCGCGGCCGACGACCTGGTGGCCGTCCTCGGCACGCCCGCGATGGGGCTGGCGGCGTGACGTCCTTCGGCCACCACCGCTACTCGCGCCACGTGCTCGACCGGCTCGTTGAGGGAGCCACCACGCCCGACGCGTCCCTCGGCGCCGCCGAGCGCGACGCCTTCGGCGGACGCCTCGCGGCCGTCCCGACCCTGGAACGACGCCGGGTGGACGCGTGGCTCGTCGAGCGCGGCGCCACCACGCCGTCGGCCTTCGCCTGGAGCCCCGCGCGCGCCCGTCGGGCCCTCGGGCGAGGGGCGCTGCGCCGGCTCACCGCCGACCCCTCGCGCACCCCGCTCGCGGCCGTGACCGAGGAGGTCCTCGACCACTTGGCGCGCGCCGCCACGGGTTACGTCGGCTCGGGCACCCTGGCGGCGTACCTGGCGGCGGTCGACGACGCCACGCGCGCGCTCTGCGCCGCCGAGGCCGTGACGTGGGCCACCCAGACGGGCGAGGCCGCCGCGACGCTCTCGCACCCGTGGGCCATCCCGCCCGCCGATCCCTACTACGACGTCCCCGGGGCGCGCACCACCCTGCGGGGCCAGCGCGACCTCGTCGTCTCGGCCGGCGCCGGCCGGGTGCTGGTACGGGTGCGGGCCGGCGCGCCCGGACGCAGCGCGGGGGCGGGACTGCGCGTCGACCTGCTCGTCGACGCCCTGGCCGACGCCTCCGGGGCCCCGCCCGCCCGGGTCGTCGGCCTCTGGCCCGAGGCGGGCGTCGCCCTGAGCGTCGACGGCACGCTCGAGGACCTGCGCGCCGGGGCGAGGGCCGTGGTGCGCGCGCTGGTCGTCGGCCGGCGGCGCGCCCTCCAGCCGGCCTAGACCTAGACACCCCCTAGTCGCCGCGCGCCCCGCTCTCGACGTAGGGCTCCGCGGAGACGTCGGGGGCCGTCCCGGCGCGCCGAGCGCGCCGCTCGACGAAGCGCTGGATCGTCGCTTCGAGCGCCCCCCGGGGCGCGAAGCTCGCCTCGCGCAGGGCCACGGCGTCCCACGCCGCGCGACCGGTCACCACGTCGAGGACCTGGCGGTTGCCCGAGGTCGCCACCTCGGGCCAGGACGCGATCTCGCGCGCCGTGGCGAGCGCCTGGGCGCGCAGCTGCTCGCGCCCCACGACGAGCGAGACCACCCCGAGCGAGAGCGCCGTCTCGCACGACACGGTCGCCGCCGAGAGGAACATCGAGCGCGCGACGCTCGCGCCGAAGGTGTCGACCACGAGGCGCGTCCCGGACTCGGAGTAGACGAGTCCCATGCGCGACGCCGGGATCGAAAAGCGCGTGTCCGGGGTGGCGACGCGGACGTCGCCGAGCAGGGCCAGCTCCAGTCCGCCGCCGATGACGTTGCCCGAGAGGGCCACGACGACCGGCAGTCGCGACGAGCGCAGCGCCGCGAAGTTGCCCTCGTGGGCGATGAGCGAGGAGGGGGCGGTGCGGCTCGCCTCGAGCAGGTCGTAGCCCGCGGAGAAGTCCGGCGGCTCGGCCGTGATCACGATCACCCGCGCTCCCGCGGGGGGGTTCGCCACGACCTCCTCGATCCGGGCGATCGTCTCGCGTCCGAGCACGTTGCGGCGATCCCCGCCCGCGAGGCGCAGCTCGACCACGCCGTCGGCCGCCGACACCTCGACGGGCGTGGGCGGGGGCACCGCGAGCCTCGGGCGGCGGCGGTCCCGCCACCGGCGCGCGCCCCGCCGCGAGGCGTCGCCGACCCGGGCCGCGACCCGTCCCCAGGAGCGGCCGAGCCGCGTCGTCGGGGTCACCGGCCCTCCCCCTCGCCGGGCGGACCCGCCGCGAACTCCTCGCGGATCTCGGCGCTGTGCTCGCCGTGGGTCGGCGGCGGGCGGCGCACGCCGACCGACGACCGGCCGAAGCGCAGGGGGCTGCCCGGCAGCTCGATCTCCCCGAGGGTGGAGTGCTCGGTACGCCACACCAGTCCCTGCTGGCGCACCTGGGGGGTGGCGTAGACGGCGTCGAGGGCCTTTACGACCCCGGCCGGCACGCCCGCCTCGTCGCACGCGGCGATCCACTCGGCCGCGGGACGCGCGGCCAGCCCGGCCTCGATCAGCGCGATGAGCTCTCCCGAGCGGGCGATCCGCGCGTCGTTGGTCGAGAACCGATCGTCCGCGGGGTCGATCCCGACGAGCGGCGCGAAACGCCGCCACATGACGTCGTTTCCCACCGCGAGGACCATCGGCCCGTCCGCGGCCCGCACGACCCCGTAGGGGCAGATCGACGGGTGGTCGTTGCCGAGCGGGCGGGGGACCTCGCCGGCCACGAGGTAGCGGGTGCCCTGGTAGGAGTGCAGGGCGATCTGGCCGGCGAGCAGCGAGGTCGTCACCCGTTGACCTCGACCGCTGCGCCCTCGCTCGAGCAGCGCCCCGAGGATCCCGATGACCCCGTAGAGGCCGGCCGTGAGGTCGGCGATGGGGACCCCGACCTTGACCTCGGGGCCCCCGCGCGGACCGGTGAACGACATCAGGCCGCCCTCGGCCTGGAGGATGTGGTCGTAGCCGACGCGACCGGCGTCGGGGCCGTCCTCGCCGAAGCCGCTGATCGAGAAGCGCACCAGGCCGGGGTTGAGCCCCTCGAGGCGCGCGTCGGACAGGTCGAGCCGGTCCATGACCCCGGGACGGAAGTTCTCCACCACCACGTCGGCCCAGCGCACGAGGTCCTCCACGAAGGGTCGCTCCGCGGGGTCCTTGAGGTCGAGGGCCAGGCTGCGCTTGTTGCGGTTGGCCGAGAGGAAGTAGGTGCTCTCCCTGCCCGTCGCGCTCGGCATGAAGGGCGGGCCCCAGGAGCGGGTGTCGTCACCGGCGACGGGGTGCTCCACCTTGATCACCTCGGCGCCCAGGTCGCCCAGGATCATCGTGGCGAACGGGCCGGCGAGCACCCGCGAGAGGTCCAGGACGTGAAGCCCTTCGAGCGGCCCCTCGGTCATAACCACCACGTTTCCTTACGGTCACCGACTTACCCAAGAGTAACAGGGGGCGACACAGCCCCCGCATCGCGGGGGGGCGCCCCCGGTCCGAGGTCGCTCGACGTCCGCGCCCGGGCGCGGCGCCGGGCGGTCGCGGGCCGCGCCGCCGGGGTCCGCGGCGACCCGTCCCGCCGGCCCTCGGCACGGTCCACGGGCCCCGCGCCACTAGCGTGGATCGGTCA
>NCBE01000035.1 GCA_002255565.1 Actinobacteria bacterium 21-73-9 | reverse complement strand
GCCTCGAAGTGGCGCCCGACCTGAGCGAGGCCGAGGCCGAGGCGCTCGCGCTAGGCACCGAGGAGGTTCGCCACGCCCTCGCCGGCGCGTCGGCTAAGCGCGTCGTCGCGCGTCCTCCGCGTTTGGTGAACGTCATCGTCTAATGGCGACCTCGAACGCCGAGGCGAAAGTCACGATCGAGCCGCCGCGCTTCGACCGACCCGAGGTGGAGATCCGCGCGTCCTCGCGGCGCACCAAGACCGGCACGGCCCACTGGGCCGGCAGCCGGATCGTCGTGCAGATCCCCGCGCGGATCCGCGGACGCGAGCGGCGCGCCTTCGTCGACGCGCTCGTCGAGCGACTCCTCACCCAGCGGCCCCAGAACGCCGCGGGCGACGCGGCCCTCGAGGAGCGCTGCCGGGTGCTCGCCGACCTCTACAACGACGGGGTGCGCGCGGGCGCCGTGCGCTGGGTGGCCAACCAGCGCAGCCGCTGGGCGTCGTGCTCGCCCGACACCCGCGAGATCCGGGTCTCCTCGCGGCTGCGCCAGTGCCCGGAGTGGGTGATCGACGCCGTCTTGGTCCACGAGCTCGCCCACCTCCAGGTGGTCGAGCACTCGGCCGAGTTCAACGCGATCGCCGAGCGCCACCCCCGCCAGGGCGACAGCGCCCTCTTCCTCGAGGGCTACGCGCTGGGCCTCGGGCTGCGCGTGGAAGAGGGCGACGTCCTCTAGCCCTGCTCGCCGCGCAAGAACCGCTCCAGCTCGGCCGCGAGCTCCTCGCCGCTCGGCAGCTCCTCACCGAGCGAGGTCCCCTCGTTCTGGTCGGCTGCGGCCTCGAGCCGCTCGACCATCGAGGCGTGCTCGGGGTTGTTCGCGATGAGCTCGTCCACCCGGCGGCGCGCGTCGTCGGCGAGGGCCCGCAGGGCCGAGCTGTCGAAGCTGAGCCCGCTCACCTTGGCGAGCGCGTCGATCAGGGCCGCCGAGGCCTGGGGGTAGGGGAGGGTCGAGACGTAGTGGGGCACCCGGGCCCAGAGCGTGACGACCTCGATGTCGGCCTCGGCGAAGGCGAGTTCCAGGGCCGCCCCGATCCCCGCCGGGACCTCGATCTCGCCCTCGACGGTCCCGACCGAGGCGAGCAGGGCCGCACTCGGGGCGGGCGCGGTGCCGATGACCTTGACCGGGCGGGTGTGGGGCGCCGGGGCCGGGAAGGCGCCCAGTCCCACCACGAGCCGGCAGTCGAAGCGCCCGGCCACGTCGACCACCGTGTCGACGAAGTCGCTCCAGTGGAAGTCGGGCTCGGGCCCGATGAGGAAGAGCACGTCGGCCCCGTCGCGGTCGGTGCCGTGGCGCAGGTGGATCTCGGGCCAGGTCAGCTGGGTCGTGATCCCGTCGACGATGCGCACCACCGGCCGACGGGCCCGCTGGTCGATGAAGTGCTCGGTGTCGAAGGTGGCGATGATCTCGGTCGGCACCGACTCGAGCAGGGTGGCGCTCGCCGTGGCGGCGGCCGCCCCGGCGTCGATCCAGCCGTCGAGGCCCACGACGAGGACGGGCTGGTCGAGGTCGGGATCGGCGAGGAAGATCACCCGGTCGTAGATCTCGTCGTCCATCATCTCTCCAGGGTCGCTAGCGCCAGGTCGGCGAGGAGGGCCACGTGGGCGGGGAAGTCGTCCACGCTACCGGCGTCGCCCGCGGTCGCGCCCGCGCGGTAGCGGGCGAAGACCCCCTGGAGGATGCAGGCCAGCCTCCAGTAGGCGAACGCCTGGTAGTAGCCGACCCGGCTGAGGTCGAGGTCGCTGTGGCTCGCGTAGGCCCTGGTGACCTCGTCGCGGGTCATGAACCCCGGGGCCGTCGTCGGGGCCACCCCGAGCAGGGCCGCCGCGGGGTCGCCCGGCTCGGCCCAGTAGCACAGCAGCGTCCCGAGGTCCGCGAGGGGGTCGCCGAGGGTGCAGATCTCCCAGTCGAGGATCGCCCGCACGGAGCCCTCGGGGGAGAGCACCGTGTTGTCGAGCCGGTAGTCCCCGTGGACGACCGAGACCCGCTGGGCCGTCGGGACGTCGGCCCCCAGGCGGTCGGCGACCTCGAGCACGCGGTTCTCGACGTCGGCCTCGGGGACCCGGGTCTGCTCGAACTGGGTGCGCCAGCGCCGCAGCTGGCGCTCGACGTAGCCGTCGTGGCGGGCGAGGTCGGAGAGCCCGGCCGCGTCGGGCGTCACCTCGTGCAGCTCGGCCAGGGTCTTCGCCAGGTGCCCCCCGATGGCGTGGCGGCCGGGCTCGTCGAAGGCCGCCGTGGCCCCTCCCCGATCGCGCAGGATGACCCCCTCGACGAACTCCATGACGTAGAAGGGCGCGCCGGTCACGGTCAGGTCCTCACAGAGCGCGAGGGGCCGCGCGACCGGGACCCCGAGCGGGGAGAGCCCCGAGAGGACCCGGAACTCGCGCGCCATGTCGTGGGCGGTCGGCAGCACGTGGCTCGCCGGCGGACGCCGGAGGGCCACGACGCGGCCCGCGGCGTCCGCGACTCGGTAGGTGAGGTTCGAGCGCCCGCCGGCGATGAGCGAGGCGGCGATCGGCGCGCGCAGCCCGACCGCGACCTCGAGCCACCGGGCGACGCGACCCTCGTCGAGACCCGCCGGACCCTCCATGGTCGGAGGCTAACAGCGCCGCCGGGGCCCCCTCGCCGCGCGGGCCCGCCGTTAGGCTTCGCTCGTGCAGGACGTGACCGACGCCACTTTCGCCACCGACGTCATCGAGCGCTCGAAGAGCGTGCCGGTCGTCGTCGACCTCTGGGCCGCCTGGTGCGGGCCGTGTCGCGTCCTCGGGCCGATCCTCGAGAAGGTGGTCGCCGAGACCGCCGGGGCGGTCGAGCTCGCCAAGGTCGACGTCGACGCGAACCCCATGGTCGCCCAGGCCTTCCAGGTCCAGTCCATCCCGGCGGTCTTCGCCCTGCGCGACGGGCGGGTCGTCGACTCCTTCGTGGGGGCCCTGCCCGAGGCGGCGGTGCGCGAGTTCGTCGCGACCCTCGCCCCCGGGGCGAGCGCCACCGAGCGGCTGGTCGAGCACGGTGACGAGGCGAGCCTGCGCGAGGCGCTCGCCCTCGACCCGACGAACCAGGCGGCGGCCGTCGCCCTGGGGGACCTGCTGCGCCGCGGCGACCGGCTCGCCGAGGCCGAGGCCGTGCTGGAGCCCTTCGCCCACGCGCTCGAGGCGAGGACGGTGCTCGCGCGCCTGCGCCTGCAGCGCCAGGGCGTCAGCCTCGAGGGCGACCTCGATTTGTTGCTCGAGCACCTGCTCGAGCAGGCCGGCTCGAGCGAGGAGGCGAGGGGCCAGCTCCTCGAGGTCCTCGACGCGCTCGGACCGCAGGACCCACGCTACGTGGCCTTCCGGCGCCGCCTCGCGAGCCGCCTGTACTAGTGCGCCACCACGTCATCGAGGGCCCGCTCCCCCTCACCCTGGGCCCCCGCACCTACGACCTCGCGTCGCGCGCGCTGGTGATGGGGATCTTGAACCGCACGCGCGACTCGTTCTACCCGCCGGCCGCCACCTACGAGCTCGACGACTTCCTCGCTCGGGCCGAGGGCCTCGTCGAGGCCGGCGCCGACCTGCTCGACGTCGGCGGGGTGAAGGCCGGTCCCGGCGAGGAGGTCACCGAGGCCGAGGAGCTCGAGCGCGTGGTGCCGGCGGTCGAGGCGCTCGTCGCGCGCTTTGCCCTCCCGGTCTCGGTCGACACCTGGCGTGCCGGGGTCGCCGAGGCGGCGTTTTCGGCCGGGGCCTGGCTCGGCAACGACATCAGCGGCTTCGCCGACCCCCGCTACCTCGAGGTGGCGGCGACGGCCGGGGCCTCGGTCGTGGCGACCCACATCCGGCTCGCCCCGCGCGTGCCCGACCCCGACCCCCACTACGACGACGTGACGGCGAGCGTCGCGGCCTTCCTCGTCGAGCGGCGCGCGAGGGCCCTCGCCGCGGGGATATCGGCCGAGCGGATCATCCTCGACGCGGGCCTCGACCTCGGGAAGACGACGGCCCACTCGCTCGCCCTCCTGCGCGACTCGCCCGCCCTCGCCGCGCTCGGCTCGCCCTTGTTGCTCTCGGCCTCGAACAAGACCTTCCTCGGGGACCTCTTCGACCTCGCGGTGACCGAGCGGCGCGAGGCCTCGGCGGCGGCGGTCGCGGTCGGGGTCCTCGGGGGGTGTCGTATCCTGCGGGTCCATGACGTGGCCGGGACGGTGCGGGTGCGCGACGCGCTCGCGGCTCTAGCGGGGGCCGCCCGGTGACCTCGAGCGTCTGCGTGGTGGGCACCGACGCCACGATGGTCTACGACGCGCTGCACCGGGTCGTCGAGGAGGCCCTCGGCGGGCTCGACCCGGCCGTCGCCCTCGAGGACTTCACGGCTCGCGACGCGACCGCGCCCTCGGGCGAGTCGGTGGTGCCCGCGGTCCTCGAGGCCCTCTACACCCCGGCCTTCCTCGTCGAGCGTCGCGTCGTCGTCCTGCGCGACGCCCAGGCGCTCGGGGCCACCGAGGCGGCGCCGCTGCTCGAGTGGATGGGCGCGCCCACGCCCGCGACGGTGCTCGTCGTGGCGGTCGTCGGGGCGAAGTCGAACCGGCTCGTCAAGGCCGCCGCCGAGGTCGTCGACGTCGCGGTGGGCTCGCGCTCGAGCGAGCGGGCGGCCTTCGTGCGCACCACCTTCGAGAGCTACCGGGTCAGCCTCGACGCCGCGAGCGCCCAGGAGGTGGCCGCCGTGGTGGGCGACGACGTGGCGAGGGTCGACGCGCTCGCGCGCACCCTGCAGTCGATCTACGGCAGCGCGCCCCTTCGCTTCGAGCACGTCGCGCCCTACCTCGGCGACGCCGGGGACGTCCCGGCCTGGGACCTCACCGACGCGATCGACGCCGGCGACGCGGCCCTCGCCATCGAGGTCGCCCGGCGCATGCTCGGCTCGCACCGCCGCTCGGGCCTGCAGCTCGTCGCCCTCCTCGAGCGCCACTACCTCAACGTGGCCCGCCTCGAGGGCTCGGAGGCCACCACGAAGGAGGCCGCGGCGGCCCTCTTGTCGATGAACCCCTTCCCGGCCGGCAAGGCGCTGGCCCTCGCGAGCCGGCTCGGCGCGAAGCGGGTCGCCACGGCGGTCGCCTGGCTGGCCGAGGCCGACCTGGCCCTGAAGGGCGGGGAGAGCTACGGGGGGAGGGACCTCGAGAGCGACCTCGACCTCACCGAGCTGACGGTCGTGGAGGTGCTGGTGGCGCGCCTCGCGCGCCTCTCGGCGAGCGCCCGGCGGCGCTAGCTACTGCTCGACGCGCAGCGCGTTCAGCCGCTTCATCAGGCCGCTCTTGCGGTTGGCGGCCTGGTTCTTGTGGATGACGCCCTTGGCGGCGGCCATGTCGATGCGCTTGAGGGCGAGGCGCAGCGTCGCCTCCTCGTCCTCGGTGCCGACCGCGGTGACGGCGTTCTTCGTGCGGGTGCGCAGCTCGGACTTCACGGCCTTGTTGCGCAGGCGGGCCGCCTCGTTCTGTCGGTTGCGCTTGATCTGGCTCTTGATGTTCGCCACGGGAGTCCTCGAAGTCGGTCGCGCCTTCGCGCGGGCCGGACAATCCTAGCAGACGGGCCCGGCTAGCCCTTCGCCCGGGTGGTCGTCGTGGTGGGGAGCGGGGTGGCCGGGCCGGTGCCGGCGGCGTTGCAGGCCCGCGGGTCCCAGGGCTCGAGGCTCGGGTTGATCACGCTCGGCGCGCTGAAGGCGTTGTTGGTGCGCACCCCGGGCGGGTCGACCACGGTGATCGTGTTCGAGCCCGCCGAGGTCGTCGTCGTGGTGTGGCCCGAGCGGCCCGTCGTGGTCGTGCGCCCGGCCGGGGTCGTCGAGACGGGCTTCACGGTGAGGTCGGTGCCGGCCTGGACGGTCACCACCGAGCCCGGGTGGACCATCGCGGGGTCGTAGCCGAGCATCGCCGGGCCCTCGAGCTGGTTCAAGACGGCCTCGGCGGCCGCGAGCGACGGGCTCGTCCAGTTGCCGTTCGCCGGCGGGCGCGGGCCGCCGTAGTAGACGACCGACTCCGCGATCGGCCCGACCGGGGTGGTGGTCGTCGAGCTCGTCACGGCGAAGCCGTGGCGGCGCAGCCCCGCCGTGACCAGGGCCCCCTCGCTCGCGACGCCCGAGCCGTTCTCGACCGCGACGCGCACGCCGTGGGGGTTGGGCAGGGGCTGGCCGGTGAAGGAGTCGACGCTCTCGGGGATGCCGAGGATCTTGTCGACCGTGGCGACGCCGCTCGGCTGGACCGGGAAGACGACCGAGCCGTAGTAGTAGCCCTGGTAGAGGAGGGACCCCGACTGGACGGTGAGCACCGGGTAGGTGAGCTGCAGGACGTTCGAGATCGAGGTGTGGGCGAACTCCTGGGCCAGGTGCACCATGGTGCCCTCGGCGAAGCCGCTGTCGACGGTGAGGTCGGGCAGCACGGCCTGGGCCAGGCGCTGGTCGGTGATCGGGTTGGAGAGGCCCCGCGCGGCGATCTGGGAGGCGATGACCCGCAAGAACTCGTGGGTGCGCCGGATGCGCGCGAGGTCCGACAGCCCCTCCTGGGGCCAGGTGTGGGGGTCGTGGTTGCTGGGGTTGGGTTGGATCTGCAGGTGACGGGCGCGCACGACCTGCAGGGCGTGGTAGCCGTCGAGGAGCCGGCAGCCCGGCCGCTCGACGTTGAGCCCCGACTCGGCGTCGTAGATCGGGATGGGGAAGTACATCCGCACCCCGCCGAGCGCGTTCACCACGCTCGCGAACGTGTCGAAGTTCAGCTCGATGTAGTGGTTGATCGGGATGGCGAAGTCCTCCTCGATCGCCGCCACGAGCTGGCTCGGGCCCTGGTAGAGGGCGGCGTCGATCTTGTTGGGACCGGTCGTGCGGGCGTTGGGGGAGAAGAGGTCGCGCGGGATCGAGAGCAGCGACGCGGTGTGGGTGCCCGTGTTGAGGTGCAGGATCATGTCGATGTCGGCGTTCACGCCGGTCACGCCCGCCGAGCAGAGGCCGTAGGCCTTGTTCTGGACGCTGAGACCGCAGCGCGTCGTCGAGCCGATGAGCAGGATGTTGATCTGCTGGCCCGAGCTCTGCAGGTTGTGCACCGTCGTGCGGTGCACCAGCGAGCCCAGGTAGTAGTAGTCGCCCACGACGGCCGCCACGAGCAGCACCACGACCACCCCGAGGGTGACGAGGGTGCGGCGAACCCAACGCCGCCGGCGTCGGCCGCCCCCGCGGGGGCGCGCGGGCCGCGGCGCGGTCGGCCCGCCCGTGCGCTCGTCGATCGCCTGGCCGAGGCGCACCAGGCGCTGCTCGTTGGGCAGCGCGCGCGACGCCTCGGGGCGGTGCGGGTCACCGGGTCGAGCCACCGGACAAGCGTAGTGAGCGGCGCCGCCCTCGTCGTGGCGGACCGGGGCCCCCGGCGGGGGGGCCGGTAGCCTCTAGTGACCGTGACCGAGCCCGCCGACCCGCGCACCATCCGCAACCTGAGCGTCATCGCCCACATCGACCACGGCAAGTCGACCCTCTCGGACCGGATCCTCGAGATCACCGGGGCGGTCGACCCCCGCCTCATGCGGGCCCAGTACCTCGACTCGATGGACATCGAGCGCGAGCGCGGGATCACCATCAAGGCCCAGAACGTCCGGGTCCGCTACAAGGACCACCTGATCCAGCTGATCGACACGCCCGGCCACGTGGACTTCGGCTACGAGGTCTCGCGCTCGCTCGCGGCCTGCGAGGGCGCCGTCCTGCTCGTCGACGCCAGCCAGGGCATCCAGGCCCAGACGCTCGCCAACTGCTACCAGGCCCTCGAGCACGACCTCGCGATCGTCGCGGTCCTCAACAAGATCGACCTGCCGGCGGCCGACCCGGCGCGGTGCCGCGACGAGCTCGAACGGGTCCTCGGGATCCCCGGCGAGGAGGTCCTCGAGATCTCGGCCAAGACCGGCGAGGGCGTGCCCGAGCTGCTCGACGCGGTGATCGAGCGGATCCCCGCGCCCACCGGCGACCCGGCGGCGCCCCTGCGGGCCCTCGTCTTCGACTCGGTCTACGACCAGTACCGCGGGGTCATCAGCTCGATCCGGGTCGTGGAGGGGACGCTGCGCGCGCGCGCCCGGGTGCGCCTGCTGCGGGCCCAGACGACCCACGAGGTCGAAGAGATCGGCGTGCGCACCCCCGAGATGGTCGAGGTCGACGTCCTCGGCCCGGGCGAGGTGGGCTACCTCGTCGCGGGGATCCGCGACGTCGGCGGGGCCCGCTCGGGCGAGACGGTCACCGACGCCCAGCGCCCGGCCCCCGAGCCCCTCGAGGGCTACCGCGACCCCAAGCCGATGGTCTTTTGCGGGATCTACCCGATCGACGGCGACGACCTGGCGGCCCTGCGCGACGCGCTCGACCGGCTGAAGCTCAACGACGCCTCGATCAGCTACGAGCCGGAGAACTCCCACGCGCTCGGCTTCGGCTTTCGCTGCGGGTTCCTCGGACTCTTGCACATGGAGATCGTGCGCGAGCGCCTCGAGCGCGAGTTCAACCTCTCGATCATCGCCACGGCCCCCTCGGTCGTCTACCGGGCCTTCCTCACCGACGGCTCCGAGGTCGACGTCGACAACCCGACCGACCTGCCCGACCCCAGCCGGCTCGACCACGTCGACGAGCCGATGCTCGACGTCACCATCATCACCCCGGCCGAGCACCTCGGGGCGGTGATGGACCTCGGCCAGAGCCGCCGGGGCGAGATGACCAAGATGGAGTACCTCTCGACCGAGCGGGTCGAGCTGCGCTACCGGATCCCCCTCGCCGAGGTCGTGATCGACTTCTTCGACGCCCTGAAGAGCCGGACCAAGGGCTACGCGTCGCTCGACTACGAGCCGGCCGGCTACGTGACGAGCCCGGTGGTGCGCGTCGACCTGCTGATCAACCACGAGCCGGTCGACGCCTTCTCGACCATCGTGCACCGCCAGAACGCCGACTACTACGGGCGGCGCATGGCCGAAAGGCTGCGCGAGCTGATCCCGCGCCAGCTCTTCGACGTGCCGATCCAGGCGGCCGTCGGGGGGCGGGTCATCGCGCGCGAGACGGTGAAGGCCCGGCGCAAGGACGTCCTCGCCAAGTGCTACGGCGGGGACATCACCCGCAAGCGCAAGCTCCTCGAGAAGCAGAAGGAGGGCAAGAAGCGCATGAAGAACCTCGGCCGGGTCGAGGTCCCCCAGGAGGCCTTCGTCGCCGCCTTGAAGCTCGACGAGGACTGACCGCGGCCCACTGGCACTCGGTAGACTTGAGTGCTAACAAAGGAGGTGCCATGGCCCGTCGGCGACCGCCGCCCGTCGCGTCCGGGGACCTCGACGCCCGCAAGGCGACGATCCTTAGGGCCGTCGTCACCGAGCACGTCGACACCGCCCAGCCCGTGGGGTCGTCGGCGGTGGCGGCCGCGACCGACCTCGAGGTCTCCCCGGCGACGGTGCGCACCGAGATGGTCGCCCTCGAGCGCGAGGGCTACCTCGCCCAGCCCCACACCTCGGCCGGCCGGGTGCCGACCGACAAGGGGTACCGCTTCTTCGTCGACCACCTCGAGCGCGGGGCGGTGGGGGCCGCCCAGCAGAGCCGGGTGCGCGACTTCTTCGCCCACGTGCGCGGCGAGATGGAGGACGTCCTCGAGCAGACCTCGAAGCTCCTGAGCCAGCTCACGAGCCACACCTCGGTCGTGGTGGGGGCCGGCCACTCGCGCGCGAGCGTCCTCTCGGTCCAGCTCGTGAACCTCGACGCCCACCACCACCTGCTCGTGACGGTCTTCTCCGACGGCACGGTCACCAAGCACAGCGTGATGGACGCGGCCGGCGCGAGCGCGCCCGACGTCGCCGAGGCCTCGCGCCAGCTCAACGCGCTGCTCATCGGCACGACGCTCGGCTCGCGCATCCAGGTGCCCTCGCGCGCCGACGCCGTGGCCCGCCTGGTGCGCGAGGCGACGAGCGCCCTGCACGAGGCCGCCCCCACCATCGAGGGCGAGCAGGTCTACATCGGCGGCTCCTCGCGGGTCGCCGAGGCGTTCGACGGCGTGGAGACCGTGCGCGCGGTGCTCTCGATCCTCGAACAAGAGCTCGTCGTGGTCTCACTCATCGAGGACATCCTCGACGCCGACGTGGCGGTCGCCATCGGCTCCGAGCACGGCCTCGAGCCGCTCTCGGCCTGCGCGGTGATCGTCGCCCCGGTCGTGCTCGAGGGCGAGACCGTGGGGGCGCTCGGGCTGCTCGGGCCCACGCGCATGAGGTACCGCGAGGTCATGGCGACGGCCCAGGCCGTCTCGGACGAGCTGACCCGCCACTTCGGGGGCGAGCCCGGTGCCTAGCCCCGACCTCTACGCCGTGCTGGGCGTGGAGCGCACCGCGAGCCCCGAGGAGCTCAAGCGCGCCTACCGGGCGCTCGCGCGCCAGTTCCACCCCGACGCGGCCGGGGCCGACCCCGCGGCCGAGGCCCGCTTCAAGGAGGTCAACCAGGCCTACGAGATCCTCTCGGACCCCGAGCGGCGGGCCAACTACGACCGCTTCGGCTCGGCCGAGGGACCGGGCGACCCCTTCATGGGCGCCGGCTCGGTCCAGGACATCTTCGACATGTTCTTTGGCACCATGGGCGTGCGGCCCGACCGGCGCGGACCCCAGGTCGGCCCCGACGCCGAGGTCACCCTCGAGATCACCCTGGAGGAGGCGGCCTTCGGCGCGGCGAAGGAGGTCACCCTCACCCTGGCCCGGCGCTGCGGCCAGTGCCAGGGCAGCGGCGCCGCCCCGGGCACGACGCCCCAGGCCTGCCCCGAGTGCGGGGGCGTCGGCGAGGTGCGCCGGGTGCGCAACTCGATCCTCGGCCAGATGGTCACCTCCCAGATCTGCCCGCGGTGCCAGGGGATGGGCACGCGCATCGACTCGCCGTGCCCGACCTGCCGGGGCGAGGGCCGCCACCCCGAGGCGGTCACCCTCACCATCCAGGTGCCTCCGGGGGTCGAGGACGGCTCGACGATGCGCCTGGCGGACCGCGGGCCGGCGGGGGTGCGCGGCGGGGGCAACGGCCGGCTCTTCGTGCACCTGCGGGTCGCGCCCGACGAGCGCTTCGAGCGCCACGGCGACGACCTGCACCACGTGGCGCGCGTCACCTTCGCCCAGGCCGTCCTCGGCACCACGATCGAGGTGCCGACCCTGCGCGAGCCGACCACCCTCGAGGTCGCCCCGGGCAGCGCCAGCGCGACGGTGACCCGGATCCGCCACGAGGGCGTCGAGCACCTCCACGGCCGGGGCCGGGGCGACCTCTACGTGCACCTCGAGGTGGAGGTGCCCACCGAGCTCGACGCCGAGTCCGAGGCGCTGTTGCGCCAGTGGGCCGAGCACCGGGGCGAGGCCGTGAACGAGCCGGCGACCGGGCTCTTCCACCGTCGCCGCTCACGGCGGTGACCCTCGAGCTCTTCGAGCGCCGCGTGGCGGCCCTGGCCCAGCTGCGCGTCGCCGACCCGACCCGACCCGTGCTCGGGCCCGCGGCCCAGCACCACCTGCGCCGGGTGCTGCGCGCCCGGGTGGGCGAGGAGGTGGTCGTCACCGACGGGCGCGGCACCTGGGCGCTGTGCGCCGTGCGCGAGGACGGCCTCGAGGCGCTCGGCGAGCCCGCGCGCGACCCGGCGCCGCCCGAGAGCGTCTTGTACCTCGCCCCGCCCCGGGGCGAGCGGGCCGACTGGGCGATCGCCAAGGCCACCGAGGTCGGCCTCACCCGGGTCGTGCCCCTCGTCTCGGCGAACCTCGCCTGGCGCTTCGCCGGCGAGGCCCGCGCCAAGGTGCTCGCGCGCTGGCGGCGCATCGCCGAGGAGGCGGCCGGCCAGTGTCGGCGCACCCACGACCTCGTGGTCGACGAGCCCACGACCCCCGCCGAGGTGCCCGACGACGTGGCGGTCTGCGAGCTCTCGGGCTCGGCCTCGCGGGACTGGCGCGGCGTGCGGGCGGTCGCCGTCGGACCCGAGGGCGGCTGGGCGCCGGGGGAGTGGGGGGACGAGCGCCGGCGGGTCTCGCTCGGCGACACGGTGCTGCGCAGCGAGACGGCGGCGGTCGTCGCGGGGACCCTGTGCGTGCTCTCCGGCGCGTCGCCGGGGTTTAGCCTGGGCGCAAGGGAGGTTGGATGAGCGACTGCGTCTTCTGCGGCATCGTCGCGGGCGAGATCCCGGCGACGGTCGTCGCCGAGAGCCACCGGGCGATCGCCATCGCCGACATCGCGCCCCAGGCGCCGGTCCACGACCTCGTGATCCCGAAAGAGCACATCGAGAGCGCCGACCTCGTGGGCGCCGAGCACGCCGGCGTCGTCGACGCGCTCATCCTGCTCGCCCAGCGGGTGGTCGAGGTCGAGGGCGTGCGCGAGCGCGGCTACCGGCTCGTGTTCAACGTGGGCGAGGACGGGATGATGACCGTCGCGCACCTGCACCTGCACGTGCTCGGCGGGCGTCAGATGGGCTGGCCACCCGGATGACGCCCGAGTCGCCCGTGGGAGCGGCCGCCACGACCACCACCTACGTCGCCAACACCCACCTCATGGCGGGTCTGCTCGGCGCGCGCGACGAGAACCTGCGGGCCATCGAGGCGGCCTACCCCGACTCGACGATCCAGGTCCAGGGCAACCGGATCACCGTCACCGGCCCCGACGCCGCGGCGGTGCTACGGCTCTTCGACGAGCTCGTCCTCGTCCTCGAGGGCGGCCAGGGGCTGGACCGGGCCAAGGTGGAGCGCACCATCGACATGGTGGGAGAGGACGTGCGCCCGAGCGAGGTGCTCGGCCACGAGGTCGTGCGCGCCAAGGGAAAGTCGGTGCGCCCCAAGACCGCCGGCCAGAAGCGCTACACCGACGCCATCGACGCCTCGGTCATCACCTTCGGCGTCGGCCCGGCCGGCACCGGCAAGAGCTACCTCGCCGTCGCCCAGGCCGTCCAGGCCCTCCAGCGCCGCCAGGTCCAGCGCATCGTCCTCACCCGCCCGGCCGTCGAGGCGGGGGAGAACCTGGGCTTCCTGCCCGGGGACCTCATGGCCAAGGTCGACCCCTACCTGCGCCCCCTCTACGACGCCCTCTACGACATGCTCGGCCCCGACGGGGCCCAGCGGCTGCTCGCCAACGGCACCATCGAGGTGGCCCCCCTCGCCTTCATGCGCGGGCGCACCCTCAACGACTCGTTCATCATCCTCGACGAGGCCCAGAACACCACGCCCGAGCAGATGAAGATGTTCCTCACGCGCATCGGCTTCAACTCCCGGGCGGTCGTCAACGGCGACGTGACCCAGGTCGACCTCAACGGCAAGCGCAGCGGCATGAGCGACGTCGAGCGGATCCTCACCGGCATCGAGGGGATCGCCTTCGTCCACCT
>NCBE01000034.1 GCA_002255565.1 Actinobacteria bacterium 21-73-9 | reverse complement strand
ACCGAGGTGCTGGGCCTCGCCCCGGGGGACTCACCGGCCCCCTGAGCCGACGACCCGCGCGGGCGCGGTGGGCGGACGCCCCCCGACCACGAGGACCGTGCCGCCCTGGAGGGCGTAGGTGAATCTCGCCCGCGGCGACGCGCGCGCGGCCGCGCAGGGGGCGCCGGCCCGGGGCTCGACGGCGTAGGCGACGACCACGGCGCCGTCGCCGCGCGCGCGCACCCCCACCGCCCCCGACCGGCTGAAGGGCTCGAGCGTGGCGCTCGTGGCGACGAGGCGGCGCGCGTCGAAGAAGTCGACCAGGGCGAGGTGGCACGTCGCCCCGGGCGCGCGCACCGCGACCGCGACGAAGGTCGCGCCCAGGGCCGAGGTGCGCACCGTCGCGGTCACGCAGTCCGCCCCGCCCCGACAGAGGGGGTCTCGGGCCAGGGCGCGACGGGCGTCGGCCGCCGCGTCGGAGCGGGGCGAGGGCGTCGGGGCGTGGTGCAGCGCCCCCACGACGAGGGTCGCCGCGACGATCGCGCACGCGCCGAGCAGGAGCGTCGCCGCGCGCGGACCGAGCAGGGGGCGAGCGGCCACGCCGTCGAGGCTAGGCCGGGGGCGCGAGCGGCCAGGGCGCGAGGACCCTCCCGGGCGCCCGCCGACCTAGAAGCGAACCACCCCGCGGACGTTGCGTCCGTCGCGCAGGTCCTGGTAGCCCTGCTCGACCTCGTCGATGGTGTACTCCTTGGTGACGAGCTCGTCGACGGGGAACGTCCCCTCGTGGTGCAGGCGCAGCAGCCGGGGGATCTGGAGCTTGGGGCTGAACGAGCCGAAGACCGTGCCGCGCAGCTCCTGGTTCATCATCGCGAAGAGCTGGGTGTTGAGCTCGATGGTGTTGAGGTCCTTCGAGCCGAGCGAGGTGAGCACGACCACCCCGCCCTTGGCGGTGATCGAGCGGGCCTCCTCCACCAGCGCCGAGGTGAGGGCGTTCACCGTGACGATCACGACGTCGCAGTTCTTGCCCCAGGTCAGCTCGGGCAGGATGTTGAAGGCGGCGTCGAGGGTGCTGGTGGCCCCGTGGGTGGCGCCCAGCTTCCTCGCCCGCTCCACCTTGGACTCGTTGGTGTCGATGGCGATGACCGCGCGCGCACCGGCCCCGATCGCCCCGAGCAGCGCCCCCGACCCGACCCCGCCGCAGCCGATGACCGCCACGACGTCGCCGTGGCGCACGCCGCCGCGCACCACCGCCGAGCCGTAGCCGGTGGCGATCCCGCAGCTGATGAGGGCCGCTGCGCGCAGGTCGAGCCACGGGTCGATCTTCACCAGGGAGGCCTCGGCGACGACCACGTACTCGCTGAAGGCCCCGACCTGGCACATGCGGTTGAGGTCCTCGCCGTTCCAGTGGTGGCGCCAGGTGCCGTCGGCGATCTGGGGCCCGGCCACGATCGTGGCCATGAGGTCACAGAGGTAGGGGCGACCCGACAGGCAGTAGTCGCACCGCCCGCACCCGGGCACGAACGAGACGGCCACGTGGTCACCGGGCGCGAACGCCGTCACGCCCTCGCCGACCGACTCCACGACCCCGGCCCCCTCGTGGCCGGCCACGATCGGGAAGACGCTGTCGCGGCCGGTGAGCATCGTGAGCAGCTCCGGGTCGAGCCCGATGCCGCCCTTGCGCAGCGTCTCGTCCGAGTAGCACATCCCGGCGAAGGACATCTTGACCTTCACCTCACCGGCGACGGGCTCGTCGATGTCGATGAGCTCGGTGCGGAACGGTCCCCCGGCCTCGGTGACGACTGCTGCCTTGACCCTCATGGCACCCCCTCTCGCGGCCGGCGCCGCTGCGCCCGTACTCTACCGAGCCCCCCCGGCGCGGTCCGGGGCTAGGTGCACAGGGTCGTGCCCGAGGGTGTCGTCGTGCAGACCGTCGTCACCGTGACGGGCGCCGGCGTCGTGGTCGTGACCGGCGGGCGCGTCGTCGTGGTGACCGGGGGCCGGGGGGTGGCCGTCGGTGACGGGACGCTCGGGGTCGCGCCCGCGGGGGTGGGCGGGGTCGTGGTCGGCGTCGGGCCCCCGGGCAGCGTCGGGGCGCCGCCCGGGGGCGTCGTCGTGGTGGTCGTGGACCGGGCCGGGGACGCCGTGGCGATGTGGGTGACGATCAGCGCCGAGGCGAGACCCGCCGAGAGGAAGAGGGACTGGGCGAGCAGGCGCACCCGGCCCATGCGCTCTTCGACCGGCCAGCGCCGGGTCCGGGGCCGCTCGAGCGGGTCCCCGGGCTCGAGCTCGAACTCCGACGCGGACTCGGGCTCGGGCTCGGGCGTGACGTCGAGCGGCGCGACGACCGGGTCGGGCCGGCCCTCGGGCTCAGTTGTCCCCACCGGCGCCGTCGCTCCCGTCGGCGCCGTCGCTCCCCTGACGGGTGCCCGAGGGCGACGACACGGTGACGACGTGCAGGCCCGTCGCCGTGGTGGTGGCCGGGGCGACCGAGGTCGTGGTGGTCGGCGGGGTCGTGGTCGTCGTCGGGGCGGCGAGCGGCTGTCCCGCGTTCGTCGTCGCGGGGGTCGGGGGGCGGGCGTCGATGACCCCGCGCGCGACGCCGAAGGCGGCGATCACCGTCACCCCGGCCGTGATCACCCAGGTCGCCGTGGACTTCACTCGCTCCATACGAACCTCACTTCCTCGTCTCGACCCCGCGACCGAACTATGGCCGCTGTCGATAAACGGTACCTAGGAGGAGTCCGTCAGAATCCTTAAAACCCACAACTCACGCGCTACATGCGCTCGG
Source organism: Actinobacteria bacterium 21-73-9 (assembly GCA_002255565.1). Lineage (GTDB taxonomy): Bacteria > Actinomycetota > Acidimicrobiia > Acidimicrobiales > RAAP-2 > RAAP-2. Next base: position 10,654 of record NCBE01000034.1, on the reverse strand, counting down.
GCGCCTCGATCCCGAGGACCGAGAGGCCCAGTCGCAGCGCGCGCGCCGTCAGCTCGCACAGGGCCAGGCGCTCGGTGCGGGTCGGCTCCTCGGCCGCGAGCACCGGGCAGGCGTCGTAGAAGGCGGTGAAGCGCTGAGCCAGGTCGAACAGGTAGGTGCAGAGCCGGTGGGGCTGGAGGCTCGTGAGCGCCGCGGCGAAGGCCTCGGGCAGGGCCAGCAGGCCCGTCGCGAGGTGGCGCTCCTCGGGCGAGGCCAGGGCGAAGGCCACGGCGCCCCACTCGACGGGCGCCTCCACGCGGCGGAAGATCGAGCGCACCCGGGCGTGGGCGTACTGCAGGTAGGGGCCGGTGTCGCCCTCAAAGGCCACCATGCGCTCGAGGTCGAAGACGTAGTCGTTGGTGCGGTCGGTCGACAGGTCGGCGTACTTGATGGCCGCGCGCGCGATCTGCAGGGCCAGGTGGTGGCGCTCGGGCTCGCCCATGTCGCGATGGCGCTCGGCGAGGGATGCCTCGGCCCGCGCCGTGGCCTCGTCGACGAGCCCGACCAGCCGCACCGTCTCGCCGGCGCGGGTCTTGAACATCTTGCGGTCCGGGCCGAGTACGTGGCCGAAGTTCACGTGCTCGCAGCGCACCTCCCCGGGGAGCCAGCCGGCCTCCCGGGCGACCTCGAAGACCATGGCGAAGTGCTGGGACTGCGGGGTCCCCACCACGTAGAGGAGCTCGTCGGCGTGCTGGTTCCCCACGCGGTCGCGGATCGCGGCGAGGTCGGTCGCGGCGTAGCCGAAGCCCTCGTCGCTCTTTTGGACGATGAGGGGCAGCGGCTCGCCGTCGCGGTTGGCGAACCCCCGGGGGAAGACGCAGCGCGCCCCGTCGCTCTCGACGAGTAGCCCGGCCGCCTCAAGGTCGGCCACGACCCCCTCGAGCATCGGGTTATAGAAGGACTCGCCGACGACGTCGGCGGGCGACAAGGTGACGTCGAGCTTGGCGTAGACCTCGCTGAAGTAGCGCACCGACTGGTCGACGAGGACCCGCCAGAGCCGGAGCGTCTCGTGGTCGCCGCCCTGGAGGGCCACCACCCGCAGCCGGCTGCGTTCCTTGAACGCGTCGTCGGCGTCGAACTTGACCCGCGCGTCGCGGTAGAAGGCGTTCAAGTCACCGATGCCCAGCGTGGCGGCGGCCCGGGCCTCACCCAGGTCCACCAGGTGCTCGATGAGCATCCCAAAGGGCGTCCCCCAGTCGCCGACGTGGTTGCGGGCGATCACCTCGTGGCCGGCGAAGCGGTACATCCGCGCGAGCGCGTCGCCGATCACCGTCGAGCGCAGGTGGCCGACGTGCATCTCCTTGGCGACGTTGGCCGAGGAGTAGTCGATGACCACCCGGCGGGCGGGCGCGGCCGGCTCGACGCCCATCCGGGCGTCACCCAGCAGCGCCCCGAGGGCCGCCGAGAGATACCCGGTCGTGAGGGTGAGGTTGATGAAGCCCGGCCCGGCCACCTCGGGAGTGGCGACGTCGGCGATCTCGAGGCCCGCGAGGACCGCCTCGGCCACCTCGCGCGGGGGCCGGCCGAGCGACTTGGCGAGGGCCATGGCCCCGTTGGCCTGGTAGTCGGCCCGATCCGAGGCCCTCAGCACCGGGTCGGCGCCGCGCCCGACGCGGTCGAACGCCGCGGTGAGGCGCGCGTCGAGCAGGTCGTAGGTCGAGGTCACGCCCCCAGTCTCGCACGCCCTCGCGCGCGCCCGACGCGCCGTGGAACGAGAGGGGCGGGGCGCGGCAGAATGGGGGCATGACCTCCTCTGCCAACTCCTTCGGCGCGAGGAGCACCCTCGAGGTCGACGGGCGCTCGCTCACGTACTTCTCGCTGCGCGCGGCCGACCTCGGCGTCGACGTCTCGCGCCTGCCCTTCTCGATCCGGATCCTGCTGGAGAACCTGCTGCGTCACGAGGACGGCGTCAAGGTGACCGCCCAGGACGTCGCGGCCCTGGCTCACTGGGCCGACGCCCCGACCCGACACGGCGAGGCCGCCGGCGAGGACGCCCGCGAGATCGCCTTCTCCCCCGAGCGGGTCCTCATGCAGGACCTCACCGGCGTGCCCGGGGTCGTCGACCTCGCGGCGATGCGCGACGCCATCGTGGCCCTCGGCGGCGACGCGAAGCGGATCAACCCCCTCGTGCCCGTCGAGCTCGTCATCGACCACTCGGTGATCGTCGAGCGCTCGGGCACCGCGCGCAGCTTCGACGAGAACGTCGACATCGAGTACCAGCGCAACCAGGAGCGCTACGCGTTCTTGAAGTGGGCCCAGGGCTCCTTCGAGCACTTCCGCGTCGTGCCGCCCGACACCGGCATCTGCCACCAGGTCAACCTCGAGCACCTCGCGCGGGTCGTCTTCGAGCGCGAGGGTGCCGCCTACTTCGACACCCTCGTGGGCACCGACAGCCACACCACGATGGTGAACGGGCTCGGGGTGCTCGGCTGGGGCGTCGGCGGCATCGAGGCCGAGGCCGCGATGCTCGGCCAGCCGGCCTCGATGCTGATCCCGCCCGTCGTGGGCCTGCGCCTGGTGGGTGCGCCCCGCGAGGGCGTGACCGCGACCGACGTGGTCCTCACCATCACCGAGCTGCTGCGTCGCCAGGGGGTGGTCGGCGCGCTCGTCGAGGCCTTCGGCCCGGGCGTGGCCGCGCTCTCGCTCGAGACGCGCGCGACGATCGCGAACATGTCGCCCGAGTTCGGGGCGACCTGCACCCTCTTCCCGATCGACCAGGTCACCCTGGACTACCTCACCTTCACCGGCCGCAGCGACGCGCACGTGCGACTCGTCGAGGCCTACGCCCGCGCCCAGGGCGTCTGGCACGACGCGTCGAGCGCCGTGCCGGTCTACTCCGAGCGGGTCGAGCTCGACCTCGGATCCGTCGAGCCGAGCCTGGCCGGCCCCAAGCGGCCCCAGGACCGCGTGGCCCTCGGCGCGGTGCGCGGCGCCTTCTCCGGCGCGCTCGGCCGCGAGCCCCGCGAGGTCCACGGCGAGGGGGCCGCCGAGGCGCTGCGCGACGGGGCCGTCGTGGTCGCGGCCATCACCTCGTGCACCAACACCTCGAACCCGTCGGTCCTCGTGGCCGCCGGCCTGCTCGCCCGACGCGCGATCGAGCGCGGGATGAGCGTCCCGCCGTGGGTGAAGACGTCGCTCGCCCCGGGCAGCCGGGTCGTCATGGACTACCTCGAGCGCGCCGGGCTCGTCGAGCCGCTCGACCGGCTGGGCTTCTACCTCGCGGGCTACGGCTGCACGACCTGCATCGGCAACACCGGGCCCCTCCTCGAGGGGGTCTCCGAGGCCGTTGTCGCGAACGACCTCACGGTCGTCTCGGTGCTCTCGGGCAACCGCAACTTCGAGGGCCGCATCCACCCCGACGTGAAGCAGAACTTCCTCGCGAGCCCGCCCCTCGTGGTGGCCTACGCGCTGGCCGGCACCGTCGACGTCGACCTCACCCGCGAGCCGATCGGGGTCGATCGCGACGGCGCGCCCGTCACCCTCGCCGAGCTGTGGCCGAGCGACCACGAGGTCGCCGAGGCCGTGCGGGCCTCGCTGACCCCCGAGATGTTCACCGAGCGCTACCAGAGCGCCTACACCGGCGACGACCGGTGGCGCGCCATCCCCACCTCTGACGCCCTCACCTACGGCTGGGACCCGGCCTCGACCTACGTGAAGCAGCCCCCCTACTTCGAGGGACTCACCCGAGAGCCCGGGCCGGTCGCCGACGTGCGCGGGGCCCGGGTGCTCGCCCGACTGGGCGACTCGGTCACGACCGACCACATCTCGCCGGCCGGCTCGATCCGCCCGACCAGCCCGGCGGGCCGGTACCTCGTCGACGGCGGCGTCGCGCCCCAGGACTTCAACAGCTACGGCACCCGCCGGGGCAACCACGAGGTGATGGTGCGCGGCACCTTCGCCAACGTGCGCCTGCGCAACCTGCTGGCCCCGGGCACCGAGGGCGGCGTGACGCGCAAGCTCCCCGAGGGCACCGAGATGTCGATCTTCGACGCGGCCAAGGCCTACGCCGCCGAGGGCACCCCGCTGGTGGTGCTCGGGGGCAAAGAGTACGGCACGGGCTCGTCGCGCGACTGGGCCGCCAAGGGCACCCGGCTGCTCGGGGTGCGCGCCGTGCTCGTCGAGAGCTTCGAGCGGATCCACCGCTCCAACCTGGTGGGCATGGGCGTGCTGCCCCTGCAGTTCCTGCCGGGCGAGAGCGCCGAGAGCCACGGGCTCACCGGCACCGAGGTGTTCGAGGTCACCGGGCTCGCGCCGCTCAACCGCGGCGAGCTCGTGCCCCGGGTCACGGTCAGCGTGACGCGCGAGGACGGCACCTCTGAGTCGTTCGAGGTGCGCCTGCGCATCGACACCCCGACCGAGGTCGAGTACTTCCGCCACGGCGGCGTGCTCAACTACGTGCTGCGCCAGCTGGCGGCCGCCTAGCCCGCGAGGGCGGCCCGCACGGCGGTGTCGACGCTGTCGTGGAAGGCGACGGCGGCGAGGCGCTCGTCCCCGTAGCGCGCCAGCGCCCGGCGCACGGCCGGCGTGGCGCGCGCGACGGTCAGGTCCACGTGCTCGGCCGCGAGGTCCGCGAGGAGGTCGGCCAGCGTGGCGAGGCCGGTGAAGTCGACGTCGGCCATCGCGACGGCGTCGAGGACGAGGTGGCGCACCGTAGGGTGCGCGGCCAGGCGCTGGTGGAGCAGGCGGCGAAAGACCCCCGCGTTGGCGAAGAAGAGGTCGGCGTCGAAGAACAGGACGAGCGCGTTCGCCTCGCCCTCGACGCCCGGAGAGCCGACCGGCTCCCAGCTGGTCGTCCCGGCGCGCCGGCCCAGCTCGAGCAGGGAGGGCCTCGCCGAGCGCCACGTCTGGGCGAGGATCGCGAGCCCGACGGCGATGGCGATCCCGGCCTCGACCCCCACGAGGACGACCCCGAGCCCCGAGACGACCGCGAGGGCGAACTCAGTGCGGCTCGTCGTCCACACCCGCTTCAGCTGGTCCAGCTTCACCAGGCGGGCCGCGATGAAAAAGAGGATCCCGGCCAGAGCGGCCAGCGGGATGCGCTCGGCGTAGCGGCCGAGCGGCGAGAGGGCGACCGCGAGGACGGCCGCGACCACGCCGGGCAGCTTCGTGCGCCCCCCCGCGAGCCGGGTCACCGTCGTGCGCGCCGGCGACGCGTCGACCGGGAAGGCCCCGACGAGCCCGGCCGCCACGTTGGCGAGGCCCACGCCCAGGAAGTCCCGGCTGACGTCGGTCTCCACCCCGAGCTCGTCGGCCGAGGTCCGCGTCGTCGCGACGGTCTGGGAGAGGATCACGATGACGAGGGTCACGGTCGTGGTGAGGACGGCGGCCCACTGGCTGGCCCCCAGCCAGCGCAGCCGCCACTGGGGACCGCCCACCGCGACGGCGCCGAGCTCGGCGACCCCGTGGTGCGAGAGGGTGAGGGTGACCGACAGGACCGTCGCGAGGAGGATCCCGGCGAGGGCCCAGGGCAGGCGGGCGTTCAGGCGCTCGCCCACCACGAGCAGCGCGAGCGTGCCCGCGGCGAGGCCGACCGACCAGCCGCTCACGTGGCCGAGCTCGCCCGCCACGACGTGGAGGCGCTGGTAGATCGACGAGCCGCCCGAGGCGACCCCCAGCGCGTCGGGCAGCTGGTGGACGATGATGATGAGCCCGATCCCGCCGAGAAAGCCCGCGACGATCGGCGCGGAGAGGAAGTCGGCGACCCAGCCCAGGCGCGCGACGCCGATGACCGTGAGGACGACCCCGGTCGTGACGGCCGTGACGGCGACCGCCTCGAGGTAGCCGGTCGAGCCGAACGGGGCGAGGCGCGCGAGGCTCACCGCGAAGAGGGGGGCGATCGTCGAGTCGGCGCCGACCGACACGATCGGGTTCGACCCCGAGGCCACGAACACCAGGGTCGCGACGATGAAGGCGATCATCGCGAAGAAGGCCGGCGCCCCGGCGAGGCGTGAGGTGGCCAGCTGCTCGGGGATGGCGATGGCGAGCAGGGTCACCCCGGCGAGCACCTGGCCCGGGGCGCTCGCGCGCGTCACCCCCGAGAGCAGGTCGCGCACCCCGCGCAGCGACGTGCGCTCGCCGATCGGCGTGCGCGAACCCGGAGCGCTCGGCGTCGCCACGGCCCCACCCTACGGCCGGGCCGGACCCCTAGTCGGTGGCGACGACCCGGTAGAGCTCGCCGGTGTGGTCCTTCTTCAGGCCGGCCCGCTCGGCGTTCGCCGTGTCGTTCGCGCGGATGCGCTCGGCGAGGGCGGCGGCGTCACCGACCTGGCTCGCGTGGCAGGCGAGGGCCTCGACCTTTCGCGCGACCGTCTTGGTCGTGTCGATCGCGATGGTCGGCGTGGGGCTCCCGGCGATCCAGACGAGCGGCACGACGTGGGGCTCGAGCCCCTCGCCGAGCAGCTCGGAGAAGGCGTGGGGGTTGCGGGCGTCGGGGTAGATCGCGCGCAGGGTCGCCTCGCCGGTGGCCATGTGGTCGGGGTGGCTCGCGCGGATCCGCGCGTAGTTGCGCTCGGGGCTCTGGGTGATCACGAGGTCGGGGCGAACCCGGCGGATCACCCGGGCGATGTCCCGGCGCAGGGTGAGGGAGGGCTCGACGCGCCCGTCGGGCCAGCGCAAGAAGGTGAGGTCGGTCACCCCGAGCACCTTGGCCGCGGCGGTCTGCTCGACCTCGCGCAGGGCGCTGCGCTCCTCGCGCGGGATCGTCGAGTCGTCCCCGCCGGCGTCGCCGGAGGTGACGAGGCAGTAGGCGACGCGCACGCCGCGGTCGGTGAGGTAGGCGATCGTCCCGCCGCTGCCGAAGTCGACGTCGTCGGGATGCGCGACGACGACCAGCACGCTCGAGAAGCTCTCGTCGTAGCGGTAGCGCGTGATCGTCACAGGACCGACGTCTCGGCGGAGGTGTCCCAGTGGGCCAGGTCGCCGAGGTGGGGGTTGTTCGAGAAGACCTCGACGATGGGGAGCTTCAGGGCGAGGCGCTTCAAGATCACGTTGGCCTCGAGAACCTGGTTGTAGAGGAGCAGGGACACCACGACGCCCGTCGAGCCCGCGCGCGCGGTGCGCCCCGAGCGGTGCAGGTACGCCTTGTGGTCCTCGGGCGGGTCGAAGTGCATCACGCAGTCCACCGCGTCGATGTGCAGCCCCCGCGCCGCGACGTCGGTCGCCACCAGCACGGGCAGCTTCTCGGCGGCGAAGTCGGCGAGCGCCTTCTCGCGCTGGCTCTGGCGCAGGTCGCCGTGGATGGCCGCGGCCTCCACGCCCTCCTTGGCCAGCTGCTCGACCAGGCGGTCGGCTCCGCGCTTGGTCCGACAAAAGACGATGGTCTTGTGGTTGGCCCGGCAGATGGTGGCCGCCACCTTCACCCGGTCCATCTGGTGGACCTGGAGGAAGTGGTGGACCATGCGCGAGACGGTCTGGGACTCGCTCGCGACCTCGTGGAACACCGGGTCGGTGAGGTAGCGGCTCACGAGCCGGTCGACCGCGCCGTCGAGGGTGGCCGAGAACAAGAGCGTCTGGTGGGGGTGGTTGGCGATGCGGCGCAGCACCCACTCGACCTGGGGCATGAAGCCCATGTCGGCCATCCGGTCGGCCTCGTCGAGCACCAGGACGTCGAGGGCCTCGACGTTCACCTCGCCGCGGTCGCCGAGGTCGATCAGGCGACCCGGCGTGGCGATGACGACGTCGCAGCCCTGGCGCATCGACTTGATCTGGCGCTCGATGTCGGCCCCGCCGTAGACGGCGGCCACCCGCAGTCCGAGCGCCCGGCCCAGCACCTCGAGGACCTCGAACACCTGGACGGCGAGCTCGCGCGTGGGCAGCAGGACGAGCCCGCGCGGGCGCGCCGGCGGGCCCGCGGGCGCGGCCGGGGCCCCCGCGAGGCGCTGGAGCATCGGCAGGCCGAAGGCGAGGGTCTTGCCCGAGCCGGTCTTGGCCTTGCCGCACACGTCGCGCCCGGCGAGCGCGTCGTGGATCGTGAGGGTCTGGATCGGGAAGGCCGTCGTGATGCCCTGAGCCGACAGGGCCGCGACGAGGCCGTCGGCGACGCCGAGGCCGGCGAAGGTCTGGGTGGTGGCGTAGGCGTCCTCGGGGGCCGCCACGTTCTCTAGGGTCTCACTCACGGTGCAGGGGTCGTTTCTCGGTCGGACCCGTAACCGTCATCGAAGAGAGTGGGCCCTCGCTCGCACTCGAGCTCGCCCCTAGTCTACGTGGCGACGCCCCCGACCACGCCCAAGGAGGAGAGATGGCCCGACTCGAGCCCGGGACGCGCGCCCCGGCCTTTTCCCTGCCCAACCAGGACGGTGCGACCGTGTCGCTCACCGAGCTCGCCGGCGAGCGGGTGGTCCTCTACTTCTACCCGGCCGACGACACCCCGGGGTGCACGACGGAGGCCTGCCAGTTCAACGACCTGCTCGCTCGGTTCCGGGGGCTCTCGGTGAGGGTGCTCGGCGTCTCGCCCGACGGCCCGGCGTCGCACCGGGCCTTCCGGGAGAGGTACGGGCTCGACTTCGACCTCCTCTCGGACGAGGGGCGGACCGTCATGGGGAAGTACGGCGCCTACGGCGAGAAGACCCTCTACGGCAAGAAGGTGCTCGGGGTCATCCGCTCGACGTTCGTGATCGGACCCGACGGACGCATCGAGCACGCCTTCTACGGGGTGCGCGCGAACGGCCACGCCGCACGCGTGCTCGCCGCCCTGCGCTGAGCGGTCGGTGCCACCCTCGAGGGGCCGGGACCTGGCGCCCGGGGGCCGGCACTCGGTAGTCTCGACGGGGTCCGGCCCACGCCGACGGCGTGGTGACGTCAGGGGGACCACCATGGCGACGAGGCTCGTCCGGGCGGGACTGATCGCGGCCGCCGCCCTCTTCTCTCTCGCCCCGGCCGGCGCCGGGGCACTCGAGCACGCCGCGGGCCCGACGGGCTCGGCCCCAGAGGCCCCAGAGGCGCCCCGACTCGCCGCGACCGGCAACGCCGCGGCCATCGCCTTCTACCGCAAGGTCGCCGCGGCTACCGACGCCGAGGCCTCGACCCACTACACCTACAGCGCCGCCCAGACCCTGGTGAGGGTGAAGAACCTCGGCGCGGGGAACCTCTCGTGGCTCATGGCCGACCCACCCAAGGCGGGCTACCGCCCGGCCCACGGGGCGGTCTGGTTGGTGGCGAGCCAGGGACGCACGACCTACGTCACCGAGACGGTCCTGCCCACGAGCCCGGCCGAGGGCTTTGCGCCCTTTGAGCTCGTCCTCACCCCCCGGGGCGAGGTGATGATGGCGGCCCCGACGACCCCCTCGGCCCCTCAACGCTGCGTGAGCCGTACCTCCGGCACGCCCTACGTGGGCCTCGACACCGCGACGGGCAAGCCCATCGGCTACACCGTCGTGGGCCGCTTCTCCGCGCTGCGCCGGGTCGGCGACACCGTCTATGTCACCTCCACCTACTCCTGGGGCCCGCAGACCGCGATCGAGGTCGACACGGTCTCGGCGACCACCTACCTGCCCAGCCGCTCGGTGTACCGCGTGCTCGCCCACCACGGCATCCCCGGCTTCACCTTCGCCCTGGACGACATCACCTGGGGGACCACGCCCCCGTCCCCGCCGGTCTCGAACGGAGTGTGCGCGACCTACCTAGCGTCGATCCGCTAGCCCCGGTCGCCCGGCCGGCGCGCGACCGTCCCGGGCCGTCAGAGGCTCGCGATGACGTCGACCCGCGAGCCCGCGCTCGGGCGCGGGGGCGAGCCGAGCGACACGCTCACCCCGCTCAGGTCGTGACGCAGGGCCGCGGCGACCGTCGCGGCCCTGTCCCGGGCGAGGGTCGTCGAGCCGCCGCCGTCGCCCAGTCCCACGAGGTGGACTCGGGTGTAGCCGTCGGCGGCGATGACGCGCACGAGGCGCGCGAGGGCCTGGCGACCCGTCGCGTCGAGCGTGGACGACCCGCGGGCGAAGGGCACCGACCCGCTGAGGAGCCGGGGCACCACCTTCACGCGCTGGGTGGCGCTCGAGGGCGCGTCGTTCGCGCTGTAGGGGGCGAGGGCGACGGTGACCTGGTGGGTCCCGGCGCCCAGGCTCGTCGCACAGGTGGCCGAGCCCTGGGGCGCCGCCAGGCCCACGCAGCCCGGGATGAACGACCCGCCGCTGGAGAACGTGAGGGTCCCCGGGACGCTCCCGGTCGCCGGCAGCGACACGCGGCCCGAGGCGACCGAGCCCGCCGGGAACGAGGGCGTGACCGACGTCGACTCGGGCGCGACGCTGAGGGTGAGCGCGGGAGAGGTCGAGCGCGAGTAGGCCGCGTTGCTCGGGGTGAGGGTGGCGCTGAGGCTGCGCGCGCCCACGGTCGTCGGGCTCCAGGCGCAGGTCACCGTCGTGGTCGCCGAGAGTCCCGTGCACCCAGAGATCGCGGTGGAGCCGTCGTAGAAGGTGACGGTGCCCGGCGTGCTCACGGTCGCGGTGAGAGTCGTCGGGGACCCCACGACCGGGCTCGCGCCCGACGGGGCGCTCAGGGTGAGCGAGCTCGGCATGAAGAGGGGGGCCGGCTGCCCGACCTCGGCGAGCCCGCCGCTCGCGAGCGCCACCCAGACGACCCCGCCCTCACCGGCGATGCTCACCGCCGAAGAGGGAAGGATGAC
>NCBE01000143.1 GCA_002255565.1 Actinobacteria bacterium 21-73-9 | reverse complement strand
CGTCGCCGAGTACCCGGCCCTCGACTTCCTCCGCGAGGCGGCCGGTCTGCCGGAAGGGTCGGGGGTCACCTTCGTCTCGGGCGCGTCGCGCGCCAACCTGTCGGCCCTCACGGTCGCGCGCGACGTGGGCCGGGCCCGACTCGGCTCGTCCGACGCCCGCGTGCGCATCGCCATGTCCGACGACGCCCACTCGAGCATCGGCAAGGCCCTGCACATCCTCGACGTCGAGCCCTTCCTGGTCACGACCGACGACCACCGCTTCACCCGTGGGGCCCTCGAGGCGGCCCTCGCCGCCGACCCGCACCCCGAGTCCGTGGTCGGGGTCGCGGCGACGGCCGGGACCACCAACGCCGGCATCGTCGACGACCTCGAGGGACTCGGCGCCTACTGCCGCGAGCACGACCTGTGGTTCCACGTGGACGGCGCCTACGGCGGCGCGGCGATGCTCTCGCGCACCCACGGCCACCTGTTCGAGGGGCTGCGCCACGCCGACAGCTTCATCGTCGACCCGCACAAGTGGCTCTTCGCGCCGCTCGACAGCTGCGCGCTCCTCTACCGCAACCCGACCGTGGCCCGCACGGTGCTCGCTCAGCAGGCGGGCTACCTCGACGTCCTGCACGAGGCCAGTGACGAGAACTACGACTGGAACCCCTCGGACTTCGGCATCCACCTCTCGCGGCGCGCCCGGGGACTGCCCTTCTGGTTCTCCCTGTGCACCAACGGCGTCGAGGCGTACCGCAGCGCCGTCCAGCGAGGCATCGACCTCGCCCGCTGGACGGCCGTGGCGATCGAGTCGAGCGACCAGCTCGAGCTGGTGCGCCCGGCCGGCCTCTCGGTCGTGCTCTTCCGACGCCGGGGGTGGGATGCCGCGCGCTACAACGCCTGGAGCCAGGCGCTCTTGAGTCGCCAGATCGCCTTCGTGACCCCCACGAAGTGGGAGGGCGAGACCGTGGGCCGCCTCGCGTTCCTCCACCCCGACACCACCGAGGAGCTCGTCACCGAGATCCTCGACTCGACGCGGGACTAGCGGCCCTCGAGCAGCGGGCGCTCGGGCGCTCGCCCGCCCCCGAGCCGCCAGGCGAGGCCCGACAGGGCCTCGAGCACGACCCGGTTCGCCAGGTAGGCCGTCACCTCGGCGTGGTCGTAGGGCGGGGACACCTCGACGACGTCCATCCCGGCGAGCGGCACCTCCATGGCGACGCGCCGAACGGCGTCGAGCAGCTGGCGACTCGAGAGGCCCCCGGGCTCGGGCGTCCCGGTGCCCGGTGCGTGTCCGGGGTCGACGACGTCGACGTCGACCGACAAGAAGACGGCGTCGCAGTCGTCGGTGGCTAGGGCCAGGGCCTCGTCGAGCACCGCGTCGAGGCCGCGGGCGACGATCTCGGACATCTCGAACGAGCGCATCGACTGGGCGGCCATCCACTCGAGAGTCTCGGGCTCGGGCCAGTAGCCTCGTAGGCCGATCTGGACGAACCGGTCGCCCCGGCAGGCGCCCGACTCGATGAGCCGGCGCATCGGGGTGCCGTGTCCGTAGAGCGAGCCCATCTGGGTGTCCCCGGTGTCGGCGTGGGCGTCGAAGTGCACCACCGCGACCCGTCCCCACCCGACGTGGCGGGCGACCCCGGTGACGTCGGGCAGCGCGATGGTGTGGTCGCCCCCGAGCACGACGGGCACGACGCCCGCGCGCGCCACCGACTCAACGACGCCCTCGAGGGCGGCGAGCGAGCGCTCCGTCTCGCCCGAGGGCATCTCCACGTCGCCCAGGTCCACCACCGCGAGCGCCTCGAGCGGGTCGACCCCGAGGGCCAGGCTCGGACGGCGGCCGTCGTGGGGCAGGTAGTCGGTCAGGCGGATCGCCTGGGGACCGAAGCGGGCCCCGGGCCGGTGCGAGGTTCCCCCGTCGAAGGGCGCGCCCAGGACGGCCGCGCGGGCGTCGCCCCAGGTCGACTGGTCGTCGGGATCGGCCGCCGGCACGCCGAGGAAGGTGGCGTCGGGCCCGTAGAGGTTGCCGAGGCGGGTCATGGCCCGGCCAGCGCCACGAGGTCGGCGGCGATGGCCGCGGCCCTCGCCGGAAGGATCGAGAGGTGGCCCTCGCCGGGAGCGAAGCGGCGCGTCGCGCCGGCCACGTGCTCGACCAGCCACTCGCCGTGCGCGGGCGGCACCATCGCGTCGGCGTCGCCGAACCACACCGTGACCGGCTTGTCGATGGCCGACGGGTCGAAGCCCCAGTCCGAGAGGAAGGCGCGGTCGTCGTCGTGGAAGCCCCAGTAGCCCTCGGCGAAGCCCCGCACCAGGCTCTCGACGAAGACCTCCCGGGACTCGGCGGAGGCGAGGGCCGCCCGGTCGACCGGGGGCAGCAGCCCCCCGAAGAGGTCGACCACGGTGTCGGGGGTCGCCTCAAGAAAGATCGGACGCGCCGCCTCGAGCATCGCGACGTACGCCTCGCCGCCCTCGAGAGCCAGGCGGAACTCCTCGACGTTCTCCTCGGCCATCCCCGCGGTCCAGTCGAAGTCCTCGGAGTAGGGCGCGACCCCCGCCAGCGACAGGGCGCCGGTGCAGCGGTCGTCGAGCGCGGCGCAGGCCAGGGCGTGCGGCCCGCCCCCCGAGTGGCCGTAGGCGACGTACTCGGCCCGACCGAGGTGGTCGAGCGCCGCACGCACGTCGGCCACGCAGTCGGCGACGCGACGCCCGGCGAGACGGTCCGAGGCCCCGTAGCCCGCGCGCGACACCGTCACGAAGAAGAGGTGCGCGTGCTCGAGGAGTGCGGCGTTCTCGCGCACGAACGGGGTCGCCCCGGGCGTGCCGTGGTGGAAGAAGACGGTCGGAGCCGCGGGGTCGCCCATCGTGGCGATCTCCAGTCGGCGGCCGCCGTCGAGGGTGAGAACCTCGTCGGAGTAGTCCATGGCCGCGACCCTAACCGAGGGGGTGGGACCTCAGTGCGTGACCTGGGGGGTGACGGCGTTGTCGAGCAGCTCGACCCAAGTCTGACCCGGCGTGAGGGCGATCGGCTTGCCGTTGGCGCCGTCGTACTGGATCACGTCGGACTTGCTCGCGCCGCGCGACCAGGTGCCGGTCACCTCGTGGCCGTCGGTGAAGACGGTCACCGGCCCCGAGCCCTGCAGGTCCGCGTACGAGGTGAACGTGCCCACGCCGTTGACGTAGTTGATCTCCATCACGATCACGTTCTTGGGCGACTCGCGCTGTCCGGTCCCGGTGACGTCGGGCTTGCCGAAGAGGGTCCGGTCCCACGAGCCCGTCGCCGCGTCCCAGGTCCAGGTCACCGGGTAGATGCTCGGGAAGGGCACCACGACGCGGGCCGCCTTGGGGCCCGTGACCGTCTGGCCCGGCGAGCGGTAGGTGAAGAGGGCGGGCGGCGGCGTCGGGGTCCCGCCGAACGCGAAGAGCTGCGGGGCCCGGGCGAAGAGGTTGTGGGGAGCGACGAGGTTGGGGTCGCGGAACATCGCGGTGCCGGCCGAGCTCTCGTCGACGAGCTTCACCGGCGCGGTCTGGATCGAGGCGATCGCGTAGGGCGCCCCGCCCGAGAACGCGAAGATCCCCCCGAGGGGGTAGACGACCTGGGTGTCGGTCGGTCGCACCGAGCGCACCGGGCCCACCTTGCCCGGGGCCTGGGAGTTGAAGACGGCGGCCAGGCGGGTGATGCCGCCGTTGACGATCTCCTCGTAGACGACGTCGGCCTGGGCCACGCCCCAC
>NCBE01000142.1 GCA_002255565.1 Actinobacteria bacterium 21-73-9 | reverse complement strand
ACCGTCGGGCTCGGCGGGTTCTGGACCTCCTACGAGCAGATGTCCGAGGCGAGCCGGGCACAGGTCATCGGCCCGGTCATGAACAAGCTCCGGGCGTTCTTGCTCCGTGATTTCGTGCGCTCGGTCGTCGGGCGCCCCGACTCGAGCTTCGACATGGGACAGGTCCTCGACGGCGGCATCTGCTTGGTCCGGGTCCCGAAGGGCATCTTGGGCGAGGAGACCGCACGACTGCTCGGCTCGTTCGTCGTCGCCAAGGTGTGGCAGACCGCCACCCATCGGGCCCGGCTCGGCCAGGCCGCCCGGGTCGACGCCTCCCTCGTCGTCGACGAAGCCCAGAACTTCCTCCACCTCCCCCGATCCTTCGACGAGATGCTTGCCGAGGCGCGGGGCTACCGGCTCTCCATGGTCCTCGCCCACCAGCACCTGGGCCAGCTCCCCAAAGAGCTGCGCGACGCGGTCTCGGCGAACGCCCGGACCAAGGTGTGGTTCTCCATGTCCCCCGAGGACGCCCATGCCCTCTCCCGCCACGTCGCCCCCGAAGTCTCCGAGCACGACCTGTCCCACCTCGGCGCCTACACCGCGGCGGCACGGCTCGTGGTCGGCGGCGAGGAGACCCCCGCCTTCACCCTTCGCACCCGCCCCGCACCACCACCCCAGCCCGGCCGCGCCGACGCGGTGCGGGCCGCCAACCGGGCTGCGCATCACCGGCCCCGCCCCGAGGGCACGAAGCCACTCGCCGGACGCACGCTTCCCGCCGGCACGCGCACCGCCACCGCCAAGGGCGAGAGCAACGACAGCGCCGGCACGGTCACCGCCATCGCCGCTGCACGGGCCGCCCGAGCCGCCCGACAGGCCGAGTCACGGGCCGGAGCGGGCGACGTCGAACAGGGGCTCCACGAGGGGCTCCATAACGGGCTCCGTCAGGGGCTCCACGAGGGGCTCCGACCTGGATCGGAGCCCTCGGGACCGGCTGAACCACCAGCACACGGCGCCGGAGAGGGCTCCACCGCGCCGGCGGACTCAAGGGGTAGGTGGGTGTGAGCGTGGTCGATGATGCCGGCCGGGGGCCGGTCTGCACTGGGTCGGCTGGTACTGCGTCGGCTGGCACTGGGTCGGACTCGGCTGGAGCCGCTGGGCCGCTCACGCCGGCAGCTGGTCTATCCGCTCCGGTATCACCGGCATCGCCGGCAGCTCCAGCCAGCGCCGCTCGGTCGTCGACGACTCGGTCCTCGGCAGCTCGGCTCCCGCCCGCATCCGTCTCGGCAAGTGGTCCGGCGCCGTCCGGCGCTCCGCATCGCCTCTCGCCACAGCCCGACGGCGCTCCGCATCGCAGCGGGCCGAGCGACACCAGCCGCCGTGGCTGGCGGGACCTCGACTCCCGGCTGCTCCCCGTCCTCGGCCGGCTTACCGAACGCGACCGCCATCTGTGCCGCCTCCTCGACGACCACCGGGTGCTCACCAGCTCCCAGGTCGCCGACGTCTGCTTCACCGGGGAGCGCCGGGCCCGGATGCGCCTCGCCGAGCTGTACGCCCTCGACGTCCTCGATCGCTTCCGACCACGGCGCGGTGGCAGCCCGGTCCCCTTCCACTGGGTCCTCGGCCCGCTCGGCGCCGCCCTCATAGCCGCCGAGCACGGCGTCGAGGTGGCCGACCTCGCCTGGCGCCGCCGCCTCGTCTACGACCTCGCCGCCAGCCAGCGCCTTGCCCATCTCGTGGGGACCAACGGCCTCTTCTGCGCCCTCGCCCGCTCGGCGCGCGCCCGGGAGGGCTGCCGGCTCGAACAGTGGTGGTCCGAGCGGCGCTGCGCCGCGGAGTGGGGCGAGGTCGTCCGCCCCGACGGCTACGGGGTGTGGACCGAGCACGCCACGAGCCTGCCGTTCCTTCTGGAGTACGACAACGGCACCGAACGCCTGGAGCGCCTTGCCCGAAAGCTCGACGGCTACGCCCGCCTCGCCCAGGCCGCAGGGCATCCGAACTGGGTCCTGTTCAGCTTCGGCTCCCCGCGCCGCGAGGCCGAGGCCCGCCGGGTGCTCCTCCACCCTGTCGTCCCGGTCGCCACCAGCGCCCGCGCCGGCCGTGGCGCACCAGACGGCCCGGTGTGGCTCCCCGCGAGGTCCACCGGCACGGCACGCGTCCGCCTGGTCGAGCTGGCCGGGCTGTCCCTCGCTGGCGCGTGAGCATCGCCCTCGACGACAGCGCCGCCTCCGGGTTGGCCACCAAGCTCGCTGCCGTGGCCGGCGGGCTGTGCCTCCTCGTCGCGCTCCTCGCCGCAGGAGCGGGGGTGGGGATCGCCTCGCTCCTCGGCGGCGGAGCAGCGGCCCCTTCGGCGAGCGCCACGAGCGCCATTCCCCCGGCGATGCTCGCCCTCTACCAGCAGGCCGCCACCACCTGCCCGGGGCTCCCCTGGACCGTGCTCGCAGCCATCGGCACGATCGAGTCCGACAACGGCCAATCGACCCTGCCCGGCGTTCAGTCCGGGGCCAACAGTGCTGGTGCCGAAGGTGACATGCAGGAGCTCGCCTCCACGTTCGCGGAATACGACAGTCCGGTCCCACCCGGCGGCGCCAACCCGCCGAGTCCATACGACCCGACCGACGCGGTGTACGCGGCGGCCCGGATGCTGTGCGCCAACGGGGCAGCCAACGGCGCCAATCTCAACCAGGCCATCTTCGACTACAACCACGCGACCTGGTACGTCAGCGAGGTCATGTCCCTCGCACAGACCTACGGCCAGACCCAGGCCCAGACCGTCGCCGCGGGCACCGCCGGAGGCATCGCCGTCGACTGGGCCCTCGCCCAGGTCGGCACCCCCTACATCTGGGGCGGCGAGACCCCCGGTGTCGGCTTCGACTGCTCCGGACTGGTCCAGGCCGCCTACAAGGTGGCCGGGATCAGCCTTCCCCGGGTCGCCCAGGACCAGTACGACGGCACGGCCAAGCTCGGACCCGGCAACCCCGTCGAGCCAGGCGACCTGATCTTCTTCGGCGGCGGACCGAGCGACGTCACCCACGTCGGCATCTACGTCGGCAACGGCCAGATGGTCGATGCCCCTCACACGGGCGCGGACGTCCGGGTCGAGGCCACGCCGACTACCCCAGGGGCGTCCTGGGGGACCGATGTCGTCGTCGGCGTCACCGACCCGGCGGCGTGAGAGTCTGTATGTCAACTTCGCGTATCGCTTTGCCGACACTGCTGGTACGATGTCGACCATGAGCACGACGAGCGTGGCACCGGAGGTCCGCAAGCGGGTCCTCGCCTCGCGGGACCGTTTCTGGCGTCCCGAGGACTTCGCCGGCTCCCCCGACGCGGTCGCCCAAGCCCTGTCGCGGATGGCCCGTTCCGGGGAGGTGCGCCGTGTCCGGCGCGGCCTGTACTGGCGCGGCGCGCCGACCCGGCTTGGCATGGCTCCCCCGCCACCGGGTCGCCTCGCCAGCGCGGTCACGGGCGGGACCGGCTCCGGACCGGCCGGATGGAGCGCCGCCCTGGCGCTCGGCCTGTCCACCCAGGTGGCCCGCCGGGAGGCGGTCGCCGTTCCGGGCAGATCACCTCGCAGTCCCGGCTCTGTCCACTACGTCAGCCGAGCGGCGAGCACCAAGCGTCGCGACGAGCGGCTGCGCCCGGCCGAGGTCGCGCTACTCGAAGTGCTGCGGGACTGGGACGGCCTCGTCGAGGTTCCCCCCGCCGACGCCGTCGCGCGGATCGCTCGGCTCGCCAA
>NCBE01000033.1 GCA_002255565.1 Actinobacteria bacterium 21-73-9 | reverse complement strand
GACGAGTGGGTCCTCAACGGCACCAAGACCTGGATCACCAACGGCGGCATCGCCAACACCCACGTCGTGGTCGCCTCGGTCGAGCCCGAGCTGGGCGCGCGGGGCCAGGCCTCCTTCGTCGTGCCCGAGGGCACCCCGGGGATCGCCATGGGCCAGAAGTTCAAGAAGATGGGCATCCGCGCGAGCCACACCGCCGAGGTCGTGCTCGAGGAGTGCCGGGTGCCCGGCCGGTGCCTGCTCGGGGGCAAGGACAAGCTCGACGAGCGCCTGGCGCGCGCGCGCGAGGGCAAGCGCTCCTCGGGCCAGGCGGCGATGGCGACCTTCGAGGCGACCCGCCCGGCCGTCGGGGCCCAGGCGCTCGGGATCGCCCGGGCGGCCTACGAGTACGCGCTCGACTACGCCAAGGAGCGCAAGCAGTTCGGCCGGGCCATCGTGGAGAACCAGGCGATCGCCTTCAAGCTCGCCAACATGAAGACCGGTGTCGACGCGGCGCGCCTGCTCGTGTGGCGGGCGGCCTGGATGGCCGCGACCAAGAAGACCTTCGCCGCGGGCGAGGGCTCGATGTCGAAGTACTTCGCCGGCGAGACTGCGGTGCGCGTGACCGAGGACGCCATCCAGATCCTCGGGGGCTACGGCTACGTGCGTGAGTACCCCGTCGAGCGCTGGCACCGCGACGCGAAGATCTACACCATCTTCGAGGGCACGAGCGAGATCCAGCAGTTGATCATCGCCCGAGCGATCTCGGGCAAGCACATCCGCTGAGAGAGGTCCTCGCGCTCGACGGCGCCGGTCGCGTCGGGCCGGGTCACCGGGGCCCGCCCCGCGGCGCGTCTGCTCGCGGGGACGCTCCGCTCACTCGTACCGAACCGGACCGCGGCGATGGGGGTCGAGGGCGACCACGAGGTGATCGTCGTCGGCGACGAACGACTCGCTGCGGCGGCCCGGGGCGACGCGAGGTGGCGGTCCTGCGGTCGGTTGCGCGTCGCGGGGGCCCGGGCGCTCGTGAGCCGTCGCCCTCACCCCGGGGTGTCGGCGGGACCGGCTCGATGGGGTGGGTACGTGGGGGCCACCGGCCCACCCTCGTAGGATCGGTGCGTCCGAAGGAGGCGCCCGTGGGCGAGTACGACGTGAGGATGGTCGTGTTATCGACCGACGATCTCGAGGAGTCGATCCGGTTCTACACCGAGACCCTGGGACTGCCCCTCAAGTTCCGCGACGGCGCCCACTTCGCGGCCCTCGACGGCGGCTCGGTCACCCTCGCGCTGGCGACCGCCGTCGACCACCCCATGCCCGGGCGGGTCGTCGTGGGCATCAAGACCGCCGACGTCGACGCCGCCGCGCGGGCCGTGGAGGCGAGCGGCGGGGGCGTCGTGAAGGGCCCGTACACCGACGCTCACGAGCGGCGCGTCGTGGCCTACGACCACCAGGGGAACGCCCTCGTCTTCTACTCTCCGCTGGCGCGCTAGCGACGACCGCGAACCGGGCGCGTCGGCGTCGGCGAGGCGTCGACGGTGGCGACGGGCCACCGCGGCCCGGCGTCCGATCGCGCGGGCGTCGCCCCGGGCGGGGTGGACCCCGGGCCGAGCCCGACGACGGCCACCGACGCTCCTAGGGCCTCCTGGAGGTGGGCGGGGGGTGACCCCCGACCCGGGCGCTACGGGCGCGTCGGGCAGCGCTACATGTGAACATCGTCATAAGCAGGCGCCGTCGGGAAACCGCCCGTCGGGGCGGGGTTACGTTCGGGTAAACGACCGGCCCGCGTCATCGGCGACGCGGGGGGTCGAAAGGGGGTAGGTACCGTGAGACGATTCTTCGCATCCCGATTCGGTGTCGTCACGAGGTCCGCGGCCATCGGGGTGGTCCTGCTGCTCGGCGTGGCGACGCCCGCGGGCGCGAACACCCAGCTCACCTCCAGTCCGAGCCGCTTCTGCTCCACCCTCTTGGCGTTCCACCCTCACGCCCCGCAGAACGCGCGGGACTGGACGAAGTATCGGAGCTTCGCGAAGTCGGTGCTCGCGACGTTCGAGAAACTCGAGGCGACGGCGCCCAACCAGGGCACGAAGGATCTGATGGCCCAGCTGGTCGCCCAGTTGAAGTTCTACGCGGGGGCGACCAGCTTCGGACAGTTCTCGGGCTATACGAAGGCGAACCTGCGCCACTGGGAGTACGACTGGCAGCAGTTCGCGGCCGCCGACTTGAAGTGCGTCGAGAGCATGTACTGATCGGTGTCGCTCGCGGCGCGCGGCACCGCGTCGGTGACGAGACCCTAGGGCGGGGGGCTCGCGGGGTGTGACCCGGCGAGCGCCCCCGGCCCCACGGGGTGACGCGGCGCGCCCGGCCGCTACGGGCGCGGGGCGCCCGGGGGCCGGAGGGAGGCGAGCAACCGGCGCCCGGCGGGCGAGAGCGAGGTGCCCCGCGGCCACACGGCCCGGATCGACCGGCGCAGGTCGAGGTCGGTGACCGGGACCTCGACGAGCCGTCCCTCGGACAGCTCTCGCGCGATCGCCGCTCGGCCGACCACGGCGACGCCGATCCCGTGGGCGACGGCGGTCTTGATTGCCGTCGTCGAGGCCATTTCGGCGGCCGGGGCGAGGGTGAGCCCGTGGCGCGCGAGCGCCCGTTCGAGGACCTCGCGGGTCCCCGAACCCGGCTCGCGGGCCACGAGCTCGGCGCGCGCGAGCGCGGCGGCGTCGATCGGCCGGCGACGGTGGGCCCAGGGGTGATCGGGGGCGACGACCACGACGAGCTCGTCACGGGCGACGGTGCGCCCCTGCAGTCCGGGGGGCACCCGGGCTCCCTCGACGAAGCCGAGGTCGATGGCCCGACGCGAGAAGGACTCCTCCACCTCGTAGGAGTTGGCCATGTGCAGCGACACGGCGATGTCGGGGTCGCTCGCGTGCAGGGCGCTCAGCCAGGCCGGCAGGAGGTACTCGGCCACCGTGAGGCTCGCCGCCACGCGCAGGTGGTGGCGCCGGCGCGTTGCCAGCAGGCGCGCCCCGTCGAGGAGCTCGCGCGTCGCGTCGAGGGCTGGCGTGGCCCACCCGACGACGGCGGCCCCCTCGGGGGTGAGCCGGGTGCCCGAGGTGGTGCGTTCCAACAGGGTGAGCCCGAGGGCCGCCTCGAGGCGCTTGAGTCGGAGGCTCGCGGCCGGCTGGGTGATCCCGACGGACTCAGCGGCCCGGGAGATGGATCCGGTCTCGGCGACCGCCGTGAGCAGCGCGAGGCCGTCGAGGTCGGGCCACTGGGTCATAAGCGTATGTTATGACCTTGGCTCGACGTCGACGGGCGCGGCGCCGGCGCGCCCCGGCAGGCTCGTACCCATGGACGAAACGGTCGCACTCACTCCCACGCCGACGAGGACCCGCACGGCCTTCACGGTGGTCCCGGGGCTGGCGCTCGCGGTGGCCGTGGGCCTCGTGGCGACGGGGCTCGGCCGGCTGGCGCCGACGGTCGGGGCGCCGGTCTTCGCGATCCTCATCGGGGCCCTCATCGCCCTCGCCGGGCGGACGACACCGGCGCTGCGGCCGGGACTGCGCGTCGCGGCGCGCCCGGTGCTGCAGCTCGCCGTCGTCTTCTTCGGGTTCGGGCTCTCCTTCGCCGCGGTCGCCTCGATCGGGGTGTCGTCGCTGCCGGTGCTCGCGGCGAGCCTCGCGGGCGCCTTCTTCGGCGCCCTGCTCTTCGGGCGACTGCTCGGCGTCGGGGGCGACCTGCGCACCTTGATCTCGGTCGGCACCGCGATCTGCGGCGCCTCGGCCATCGCCGCGACCGACGGGGTGCTGCGCGCGCGCGAGCGTGACGTCAGCTACGCCATCGCCACGATCTTCACCTTCAACGTGGCGGCCGTGCTGCTCTTTCCGCTGCTCGGCCACGCCCTGCACCTCTCGAGCCACACCTTCGGGTTGTGGGCGGGCACGGCCGTGAACGACGTCTCCTCGGTCGTGGCGGCCGCGACCTCCTTCGGGCACGGTGCGACGTCCTACGCGATTGTGGTGAAGCTCGCCCGGACCCTGGCGATCATCCCGATCACCCTGGTGCTGTCACTTCGCCGGGCCCGGGCCGCCGAGGTCTCGACCGGCTCGTTCCGCGCCGCCGCCTCGTCGTTCCCCTGGTTCATCCTGGCCTTCGTGGCGGCGGTCGGCGTGAGCTCGCTCGGTCTGCTCACCCCGGCGGTCGCCTCGGCGCTGGGCTCGCTCGCCACCTTCATGATCGCCGTGGCGCTGGCGGGCATCGGCCTCTCGACCGACCTCGCGGCGATCCGGCGCGCCGGGATCCGCCCCCTGGCCCTCGGCGCGGGCGTGTGGGCCGTCGTGGCGGCGGTGAGCCTCGCGGTCATCGTCTTCACCCATCACTGAGTCGCTCACCGCTCCGCGCTCGCGCCCGGGCCGGCGCCGGCCGCTCGTTACGCTGGACCCGTGGGGGAGAGCGCGCACCTGCTCGTCGTGTGCACCGGCAACGTGGCCCGCTCACCGATGCTCGCCGTGATGCTCGACACCCTGGCCGAGGACCGGGGCCGGGAGTGGGCGGTGCGCAGCGCCGGGACCCTCGCCGGCGAGGGCGACCGGGTGAGCCCGCGGACCCTCGCCGCGATGGCCCCGCTGGTCGAGGTCGACGCGTCGTTCCTCGCCCTTCACCGCAGCCACCGCCTCGGGGCGAGCGACGTGGCCTGGGCCGACGCGATCCTGACGGCCGAGGCCGACCACGTCCGCCACATCCGCCTCGCCTTCCCCCAGGCGACGCTCAAGACCGTCTCGGTCGGCCAGCTCATCGCCGGGGCCCCCGAGGGCGAGCCCCTCTCGACGCAGGTGGGACTCGTCGCGGCCCGCGAGCCCGACGACCACCACGACGTCACCGACCCGGCCGGCGGGGACCAGTCGGTCTACGACGACGCCGCGGCCCAGCTCTGGGTCATCGCCCGCCAGCTCGCCTTCGGCGCGGCCGGCTAGCTCAGTCGATCTGGATCGAGCGCAGCCCGCCCCAGGCGAGGGTGGCGCTGCGCGCGGCGAGGCGCTGGGCGACGCCGGGCCGCGGCGGCGGCCAGCCGCGGGCCTCTTGCTGGATGAGCCAGGCCGTGGCGGCGCCCTCGGCGATGCCCACCACGCCGGCCGCCAGCTGGCGCCGGTGGTCGGGCTTGATGCGTACGGCGATCAAGGGCTCGATGAACGAGACGAGCGCCGCCTCGAAGGCCCGCAGGTCGCCCTTGGTCTCGCCCTCGTGGGAGTGGATGAAGAGGATCCGGAAGGCGTCGGTCTCCTCGACGACCATGTCGAAGAAGACCGTGAAGGAGACCTCGATGCGCTCGCGCGGCGTGGTGGCGTCCCCGACGGCCGCGCGCAGCGAGTTGAGCAGGGTCTCGGCGGTCTGGTTGACGACCTCGCGGTAGAGCTCGGTCTTGGAGTCGAAGTACTGGTACAAGATGGGCTTGGTGAAGCCGGCCTCGTGGGCGATCTCGTCCATCGTGGTGGACTGGAAGCCCCCGTTGGCGAAGACGGTGCGCGCGACCGCGAGCAGGTGGTCCCGTCGCTCGGGGGGAGGGGTGCGCTCGCTCGAGAGCGGACGCTCGTCGTTGAGGACCATCGACCCGAGCCTACCGGCTGCCCGCGAGGAGGTCCTCCACGAGCGGGGCCAATCGCCGCGGCAGGTCCGCGAGGTCGAAGTGGGCCCGGGCGACCGCGACGTTGGCCTCGCGCCGGGCGAGGTCGGGCGCGCGAAGCTCGGCCGCGAGGCCCGCGACGTCGTCGAGGTCGAAGAGCGCGAGGCCGGTGGCCGTGATCTCGGCGAGCACCGGGTAGGCGAAGGCGGCGAGCGGGCGCCGGTGGGCGACCGACTCGAGGACCGGGTTGCCGAAGCCCTCCCAGGTCGAGGCGACGACCACGAGGTCGCAGGCGGCGTAGGCGTCGGCGACCCCGACCTCCGCGGGCCGGCCCCGCCGCACGGGCGCGGCGCTCGAGGCGACGAGGCGCGCCAGCGCCTCGTCGTAGCCATCCTCGGCCGGCCCGAGGATCCACAGCGTCGCCCCCAGCGCCTCGCAGAGGGCGAGGGCGCCCCCGACGTTCTTGCGCGGGATCGCGCGCGAGGGCATGAGGACGAGCCGCTCGTCGCCGACCCCGAGCCGCTCGCGGGTTCGACGCCGCTCTCCCGGGGGCGGGTCGAGGTCGAAGGCGTTGTAGAGGGTGGTCGCCTCGACCCCGCGCGCGGCCAGCTCGGTGCGGCTGAGCTCGTTGATCGTGACGTGGCGCCACCGCGGCCCCGTGCGCGGTGGGGGCGCGCCCGCGCCGCCCGGGCGCTGCCAGGGGAGGTCGTGGTGGCGAAAGAGGGCGGCGCGCCCCGAGAGGGCGCGGTAGGTGGCCTCGACCGCGCGGGGGTTGAGGGGCAGAGAGACGAGGTTCTCCACGACGACGAGGTCCAAGCCCCCGAGCGCGGCCGAGAGCGCCGCCTCGTCGACGGGACCCGAGGCGCGGTGCGAGAGGCCCTCGACGACGCGGTCGGCCGTCCCCTCGCCGGCGACCGTCGTGACCTCGTGTCCGAGCGCGCGCAGCGCCCGGACCCACTTGGCGGCCTCGACGCTCACCCCGTCGACCCCGCCCAGGCGGTAGCTCAGAACCCCGATGCGCGCCACCGCCCGAGGCTAGGACGCGCCCGGGGCGCCCCCCGGGGACGGGCCGGGGCCAAAGTAGACTCCTACGGTTCCATCGGCGACCTCGGGAGGACCATGGTCAAGCGGGCGCTGATCACCGGCATCACGGGCCAGGACGGCTCCTACCTGGCCGAGCTCCTCCTCGCGGAGGGCTACGAGGTGGTCGGGCTCATGCGGCGCAGCTCGACGGTGAACATCGAGCGCATCAGCCACATCCAGGAGCGCCTGACGCTCGTCTCGGGTGACCTCATGGACGAGGTGTCGCTCATCAACGTCTTGCGCGAGCACCGGCCCCGCGAGGTCTACAACCTGGCCGCCCAGAGCTTCGTGCAGGCCTCCTGGGCCCAGCCGGTGCTGACCGGGGAGTCGACGGCCCTCGGGGTCACCCGGATGCTCGACGCCATCCGGATCGTCGACCCCGAGATCCGCTTCTACCAGGCCAGCTCCTCGGAGATGTTCGGTCGCGTGCGCGCGGTGCCCCAGAACGAGCACACCTCCTTCTATCCGCGCAGCCCCTACGGCGTCGCGAAGGTCTACGGCCACTGGATCACGGTCAACTACCGCGAGAGCTACGGCCTGCACGCCTCGAGCGGGATCCTGTTCAACCACGAGTCGCCCCGGCGCGGCATCGAGTTCGTCACCCGCAAGGTCACCCACGGCGCGGCGCGCATCGCCGCGGGCCTCGACACCGAGCTGCGCCTGGGGAACCTCGAGTCCCGGCGCGACTGGGGCTACGCGGTCGACTACGTGCGCGCGATGTGGCTGATGCTCCAGCGCGACGAGCCCGACGACTTCGTCGTCGCCACCGGCGAGACCCACTCGGTGCGCGAGCTGTGCGAGGTGGCCTTCTCCCACGTGGGGCTCAGGTGGGAGGACCACGTGGTCGTCGACGACCGCTACCTGCGTCCGGCCGAGGTCGACCTGCTCGTGGGCGACTCGACCAAGGCCAACCGCGAGCTGGGCTGGAGCCACCAGGTCGGCTTCACCGAGCTCATCGAGCTGATGGTCGACGCCGACGCCAAGGCCCTCCAGCGCTGAGCCCGTCCGACGTGCCCGTGGTGACCCTCGAGGGGGCCGTCGTCTCGGCCGCCGGCTACCCCCTCCTCGCGGGGGTCGACCTCGTCGTCGAGCCCGAGACGCTCACCGTCGTGACCGGCCCCAACGGCGCCGGCAAGACGAGCCTCCTGCGCCTGCTCGGCGGGCTGGTCGGGCTGTCGGGCGGGCGGGCCGAGGTCTGCGGGATCGACCTCGCGGCGGGGAACCGGCGGGCGCTGCGTCGGCGGGTCGGGTGGCTCGGCCACGAGGGCTCCTTCTACGACGACCTGAGCGTGCGCGAGAACCTCGTGTTCGCGGCCCGGGCCCTCGAGCGGCCGCTCTCGGCGATCGACCCCGCGCTCGAGCGCGTCGGCCTGGCGGGCCGGTCCGAGACCTCGGCCCGACTCCTCTCGGCCGGCCAGCGCCGCCGCCTCGGGCTCGCGTGGCTGCTCGTGCGCCGGGCCGAGCTCTGGCTGCTCGATGAGCCCTACGCCTCGCTCGACGACGAGGGTCGCGACTTCCTCGACCGGCTGCTGGCCGACGTCGTGGGGGCCGGCGCGACCGTCGTGCTCTCGGCCCACGACCCCCTGCGCAGCTCGACGCTCGCCCCGCGCACCCTCGCGATGGCCGGCGGTCGGGTCGTCGGCGACGTCCCGGGGGGTCGGCCGTGATCGCCACGGCCCTGCTCGTCGCGGGCAAGGACCTGCGCATCGAGGCCCGCAGCCGGGTGCTGCTCTGGCAGGTCCTGCCCTTCGGGGTGGTGGCCCTCGTGCTCGCCGGAATCGCGCTCGGCCCGGCGCGCGCCGGCCACTCTGACGCCGCCCCGGGGCTCTTCTACCTCGTCACCCTCTTCGTCACGCTCCTCGGGGTCAACCGGTCGACCCAGATCGAGGGCGCGAGCGGCACCCGCTCCTCGGTCGCGACGCTCGGGCTCGACCCCGCGGGGGTCTTCCTCGGCAAGGCGCTGGCGCTCGCGGTCGAGCTCTGGGCGATCGGCGCGGTCCTGCTCGCCGGGTCGGTCCTGCTCTTGCACGCGGCCCTCGCCGGGACCCTCCAGGCCCTCCCCAGCGTGGCGGTGACCCTGGGGGCGCTCGCCGCGGCCGGGTCGCTCTACGGGGCGCTCTGTGGCGGGGCGGGGACGGCGACGCTGCTGCCGGCGATCTCGTTCCCGGGCTTCGTGCCGCTGCTCATCGCGGGCGAGCGGGCCTACCACAGCGCCCTCGCCGGGGGGGCGCTGTGGCAGTGGTGGCTGATTTCCCTCGTCGCCCTGGCCGCCTACGTGGGCCTCGGCGTTCTCCTTTACGGTGTTCTCGAGGAATCATGGTGAAATCGGTCGCGTCACGCCTTCTCGGACCCGTCACGCTCGGGCTGCTGGCGCTCACCTTCTGGCTGGGCCTCTTCGTCACCCCGCCGGCCAAGGTCCAGGGCAACCTCGCGCGCCTG
This sequence comes from Actinobacteria bacterium 21-73-9, assembly GCA_002255565.1. Lineage (GTDB taxonomy): Bacteria > Actinomycetota > Acidimicrobiia > Acidimicrobiales > RAAP-2 > RAAP-2. The sequence continues at coordinate 4,318 of NCBE01000033.1, read as the reverse complement.
GTCTACGTCCACCCGGCAATCGCCTGGGTGGCGCTCTACGTCTCGTTCGGCACCGCGACGATCGCCTCGGCCCTCTACCTCTGGCGGCGGACCCGCTCGACGACGATGGACCGGGTCGCCCACTGCGCGATGGAGGTCTCGCTCGTCTTCATCGCCCTCACCCTCATCACCGGCTCGATCTGGGGGCGGCCCACGTGGGGGGTGTGGTGGGCCTGGGACGCGCGGCTGACCTCGACGGCCGTGCTCGGGCTGTTCGCCCTGGCCTACCTGGCGCTGCGCCGGGCGATCGACGACCCCGAGGCGCGCGCCACGCGCTCGGCCGTCTTCGCCTTGGTCGCCGCGGTGAACGTGCCGATCATCCACTTCTCGGTCCAGTGGTGGAAGACGCTGCACCAGGGCGCGACCGTCTTCACCGCGAACCGCACGCTCCTGATCCACGGGATCATGGCCTGGACGCTCCTGTTGAGCTTCCTCGGCTTCACGAGCCTCTTCTTCTGGCTGCTGCGGGCGCGCTACCGGCTCGAGGTCGTGCGCGCCGAGCGGGGCGCCGTGGCCTTCGCCGAGGCCCTCGAACTGCGTCGACGCGAGGGGGTCGCCTGATGGGCTACGTCGACGCCGGCTACGCCTTCGCCTTTGGGGGGTTAGCGCTCTACGCGCTCTCGATCTGGTGGCGGGGTCGTCGTGCTCGACGCTGAGGCCGCCCCCGACCTCGCCCCCGTCGCCGCGCCGCCGGTGCGCCGGGCCGGCCGGTGGCGCGCCGCGGCGGTCCTCGCCCTGCTCGCCGCGGCCGTGCTCGCGCTGTTGAGCCAGGGCCTCTTGCACTCGCTCAACTACTTCGAGACGGTCGACCAGGCCCTGGCCTCGCGCGCGACGCTCGGCACGAGCGAGTTCCGCCTCGAGGGCGTGGTCGTGGCGGGCACCATCGAGCGCACCGCGACCGGCGCCGACTTCTGGGTGCGCGGGGGTCGGGGCGAGCGGGTCTTCGTGCGCTGCGTGGGCACGCCGCCCCAGCTCTTCCAGTCCGACATCCCCGTCGTCGTCCAGGGACACTTCACGAGCCGGACCTCGGACACCTTCCGCGCCGACCAGATCCTGGTCAAGCACACCGCGTCCTACATCGCCGAACACCCCGCGCGGGTGAGAGCCCCCAACGGGACGGTTCGATGACCCTGACCTGGCTGGGCCGGGCCTTCGTCTACCTCGGCGCGCTCGGCGCGCTCGGCGGGGTCGTCGACCTCGCGCGCGCCCTCGTCGCGCGCCGGCCGGCCCACGCCCGGTGGTTCGCCGCCGCCGCCCTCGTCGGCGTCGTGGGCGCGGTCGCGGTGATGGAGTACGCGCTCGTCACCCACGACTTCGCCCTGGCCTACGTGGCCGAGAACAACGCCACCTTCACCCCGCTGCTCTACTCGATCACCGGGATGTGGTCGGCCCTGGAGGGCTCGTTGCTCTTGTGGGTCCTCATCCAGTTCGCCGTGCTCGGGTCCGTCGTGGTCGTCTACCGGCGTCGCCGCGACGACGACGTGGTGCGCTGGGCCACCCTGGTGCTCTTCGCGGTCGGCGCCTTCTTCGCCCTGGTGCTCGCCGGGCCGGCCGACCCCTTCGTCGCCAACCCGGCGGTCGTGCACCAGGGGGCCGGCCCCAACGCGCTGCTCCAGGACAACCCGCTCGTCGCGATCCACCCGCCGCTGCTCTACCTCGGCTTCGTCGGCTTCAGCGTGCCCTTCGCCTTCGCCGTCGCCATGCTCGCCACCGGCCGGGTCCACGAGCGCTGGCCCCTCGAGCAGCGCCGCTGGACGGTGATCGCCTGGGGGGCCCTGTCGCTCGGGATCGTCATGGGGGCGTGGTGGAGCTACCAGGTCCTCGGCTGGGGCGGCTTCTGGGGGTGGGACCCCGTGGAGAACGCCGCCCTCTTGCCCTGGCTGACCGGGACGGCCTACATCCACTCGGTCGTCGTCCAGGACCGCCGCGGGCTCTTTCGGGTCTGGAACCTGTCGCTCGCCATCGCCACCTTCGCCCTCACGATCCTGGGCACGTTCTTCACCCGCTCGGGGGTGCTCGTGAGCGTGCACGCGTTCAGCTCCTCGACCCTCGGGCCGATCCTCATCACCTTCTTCTTCGCCGTCGTGCTCGTGGGGGGCGGCCTGCTCGCCTGGCGCGGGGACCGGCTGCGCGCGCCCGTGGGGGTCGACCACCCCCTCAGCCGCGAGGGCCTCTTCGTCGCGAACAACGTGCTCTTCGTGGGCTTCGCCCTCGTCGTGCTGCTCGGCACCGTCTTCCCCCTCCTCTACCAGGCGGTCAACGGGGCGGCCGTCACGGTGGGCTCGCCGTACTTCGTGACGGTCGCCGCGCCCCTCGGGGTCGTCCTGCTCGCCCTCATGGCCTTGGCCCCGCTCGTGGGGTGGCGCCACGCCGACGCCCGGGTGCTCTGGTCGCGGATCCGGGTCTCGGCCTGGGTGGCCCTGGGCACCGTGCTCGCCCTGGTGCTCGCCGACGTGCGCCGGCCGACCGAGCTGGTCGCGGTCTTCCTCGCGGTGCTCGCCGCGGGCGCCGCGGTGCGCACCCTGCGCGGCTCGCTCGTGGCGGCGCTGCGCCGCCACGAGGCGCGCGGCTGGTGGCGCGCGCCCTCGACGGCGGGGATGGTGGTGCACCTCGGGGTCGTGATCCTCGCCCTCGGGGTCGTCACCTCGAGCACGTTCGTCCAGCGCGACGAGGTGACCCTCGCCACCGGCCAGTCGACGCTCGTCGACGGCCAGCTCGTCGCCTTCTCGGGGTTCCGCCACGTGAGGAGCGCCCTCGAGAGCGCGACGTCGCTGCGCGTCGCCGTCGACGGCCACGCCCTCTACCCGGCCGTGACCACCTTCCACGGCACCAACGGCCAGACCGTCGGCACCCCGGCCATCGACTCGAACCTCCTGCGCGACGTCTACGTGACCTTCGACGCGGTCGGCGGCACGGGTTCGGCGTCGGGGGCCCAGGTGGCCAACGGGCTGCCGGCCGGATCGGTCGTCCTCGGGGTGACCGTCGAGCCGCTGCTCGCCTGGCTGTGGGTCGGCGGACTCGTGATCGCCCTGGGCAGCGCCCTCACCCTCGCGCGGCGCCGGGTGGGGGAGGCGGCGTGAGGCGCTCGGTGGCCCTCACCTCGATCGCGGTGCTCGTCCTCGTGGCGGGCCTGGCCCTCTTCCTCGCGACGCGCCACCCGGTGACCGACGCCACCGAGGCGCCGAGCCCGCTGCTCGGGCGCCTCGCCCCGGCGCTCGCGGGCCGCGAGCTCGGCGGGGGGACTTTCGACCTCGCCCGCGAGCGGGGCCACGTCGTCGTCGTCAACTTCTGGGCGAGCTGGTGCGGACCGTGTCGGACCGAGGCGCCGGACCTCTCGAGCGCGGCCTGGCGGATGCGTCGGCGCGGCGTGGTCGTGGTGGGCGTCGTCTTCAACGACACCGTCGCGGCGGCGAGCGCCTTCGCCCACTACTACGGCTCGCTCTACCCCTCGGTCGTCGACCCGGGCGGGGTGATCGCGAACCGCTACGGTGTCACCTCGCCGCCGACGACCTTCGTCATCTCGCCCGCCGGCCGGGTGGCGGCGACCCTCCTCGGGCCCGTCTCGAGCGCCCAGCTCGAGGCGGTCGTCGCCCGGGTGGCGTCGTGAGCCGCCTGGCGGGGGTGGGGCGCTCCTTCACCCTCTTCGCGCTGGCCCTGGTCGCGGTGGCGGCCCTCGCGCTCACCCTCGCCCCGCGCGCCGGCGGGGACGCCGCCCGGGTGGCGCGCCTCGAGTCGCTGGTGCGCTGCCCGAGCTGCGAGGACCTCTCGGTGGCGGAGAGCACCGCCACCTCGGCGATCGCCGTGCGCCACGAGATCGTCGCCGACGTCGCCCGGGGGCTTTCTGACAGCGCGATCCTGACCTCGCTCGAGGCCGCCTACGGCCCCTCGATCCTGCTCAGCCCGCCCACGAGCGGGCTCGGGGCCCTGCTCTGGATCGGGCCGCTCGTCGTGGCGCTCGCGGTCGTGGGTGGGGCGATTCGGGTGGCGAGGCGGCGATGAAGAGCCGAGAGGCGCTCGCCGACGAGATCGCGCTGCGCGAGGCCTCGATCGACGACGCGCGCCGCGAGCTCGCCTCGGGCGAGCTCGGCGCGACCGAGGCCGCGGCCCTCCTCGCCCGGGAGGAGGCGGCCCTCGCGCGCCTCCGCGCCGAGCTCGCGGCGGCCCCCGACGAGCCCCCCGCCCCGCGAGCCCCCCGCCGCCGGCGCCGCGGGCTGCTCGTGGTCGGGCTCGGGTGCTTCGCGGTCGCGGTCGGGGCTCTGCTCGTGGCGGCCCTCGGCCC
>NCBE01000190.1 GCA_002255565.1 Actinobacteria bacterium 21-73-9 | reverse complement strand
TGGGCCGCGGCGGGGATCGGCGCGGTCTTCCGCCGCACCCGGACGCTGGCCGACGCGGTGACCCTGGCGATGATCGCGCGCGGGTTCACCGGCGAGGTCCGCCTGCTGCGACCGCCGCAATGGCGCCGCCGGGACTGGCTGCTCGTGACCGCCGCAACGCTGGCCGCGGTCGCGCTGGTGGCGGCGGACCGGGGGCTCGCGTGAGCGGTACGGGAGGCGAGACCGTTTTCGCCGTCGCGGACGCGCGCTTCGCCTATCCGTCCCAGGCGCCGTGTCTGGACGGCGTGTCGTTTGCGGTCGGGCGCGGCGAGCGGCTCGCTCTCGTCGGCGCCAACGGCAGCGGCAAGTCGACGCTGCTCCACCTGCTCGACGGCCTGTACTTTCCGGCCTCCGGCGCGGTGTCGTACCTGGGTCAGCCGCTGACCGAGGCGGCGCTGGAGGCGGCGCCGTTCGGGCCGCGCTTCCGCGCCGACGTCGGCTTCCTCTTCCAGAACTCGGACGCCCAGCTGTTCTGCCCCACCGTCGAGGACGAGCTGGCGTTCGGCCCCCTCCAGATGGGGTGGCGGCAGGACGAGGTCGAGCGGCGGATCGCCGACACGCTCGCACTGCTCGATATCGCGAAGCTGCGCGCGCGCGCCCCTGCCAGCCTCTCGGCCGGGGAGAAGAAGCGCGTCGCGCTCGCCTCCCTGCTGGTGCTCGCCCCCTCCGTGCTGCTCCTCGACGAGCCCACCGGCGGCCTCGACCCGCGCAGCCAGTCGCTGCTCCTCGAGATCCTCGACGGCTTGCACGTCCGTGGCATCACCCTGGTCACGGCGACGCACGACCTCACGCTGCTGCCGCACCTCGCCGACCGCGTCCTGGTGCTCTCGGAGGAGCACCGCCTGGTCGCGGACGGCACACCCGACAACGTCCTCGCCGACACCGGCCTGCTGCTCGCCGTCAACCTCATCCACGCCCACGCCCACCGCCACGGACGGCTGGTCCACAGCCATCCGCACCAGCACGTGGTCGCGCACGAGCACACCCACGACGACGGATCCGGGCACACCCACGGCGATCCCGATGACGGGGGGGGGTCGGAGCCGTAGAACCCGGCTGCTGGCTGCTCGCTGCCGGCCGGCGGCCGCGCTACACTCCGGACGATGATCCAGGGGGAGAGGCAGCGGCGGCCCAGGG
>NCBE01000141.1 GCA_002255565.1 Actinobacteria bacterium 21-73-9 | reverse complement strand
CTGCCGCTGCTCGACCTCATCCAGGAGGGCAACCTCGGGTTGATGCACGCCGTGGAGAAGTTCGACTGGCGCAAGGGCTTCAAGTTCTCGACCTACGCCACCTGGTGGATCCGCCAGGCCATCACCCGGGGCATCGCCAACACCGGGCGGACCATCCGGCTCCCGGTGCACGCGGGGGACACCCTGGCGCGCGTCCAGAAGGCCCAGTCCCGCCTCGAGCTGAAGTTCGGTCGGCCGCCGACCATCAAGGAGCTCTGCGAGGAGTGCGAGATGCCCGAGGACAAGCTCATCGAGGCGCTCCGCTTCCGCTCCGAGCCCATCTCGCTCAGTGAGCCGCTGCGCGAGGACGGCGACGCCGAGCTCGGGGACGTGGTCGAGGACCGCTCGGCCGAGTCGCCCTTCGACGTCGCGGCCGTGAAGATGATGCCGGCGGCCATCGAGAAGCTCCTCGAGCCCCTCGACGAGCGCGAGCAGAAGATCCTGCGGATGCGCTTCGGCCTGGACGGCGCGGGGGAGATCCGCACGCTCGAGGACGTGGGCGCCGAGATGAACCTCACGCGCGAGCGCATCCGCCAGATCGAGGCGCGCGCCATGTCCAAGCTGCGTCACCCCTCCTCGGACACCGGGGCGCGCGACCTGCTGACGCTCTAGCGGCGCTGGTTGCGCCGTCCGACCACCCCGAGGGCGGCCGCCGCGGCGACCCCGAGGGCGGCCGAGACCACGACCGGCGTGTGGGAGCGGGTTCGGCTGAAAGCCGTGACCGGGTGGCTGAAGGTGAGCGGGGGCCAGGAGCGCTCTTGGGCCAGGCGGGCGAGGGCCCGGTCGGCGTTGACGACGTAGGGGTGGCCGACGACGTCGAGCATCGGCACGTCGGAGATCGAGTCGGAGTAGGCGAAGGAGTCGGCGAGGTCGATGCCCCGGCGCGCGGCGAGCGCGCGGATGGCCTCGGCCTTGTGCGGGCCCTGGGCGAAGAAGGTCATCTCGCCGGTGAAGTGGCCCTCGTCGTCGACGCGCGCGATGGACGAGATCGTCCCGGTGAGGTGGAGGACCTCGGCGAAGGGCTCGACGATCTCGGCCGGCGCCGAGGAGACGAGGTAGACCTCGTCACCCTGGGCCAGGTGGTGGTCGATGAGCTCGAGGGCCTCGGCGTAGAGCAGCGGCTCGATCACCTCGTTGACGGTCTCGCGGACCATGTCGCGGATCTGGTCCCGGCTCCAGCCCCGGGTGACCTTGAGGACGGCCTGGCGGACGCGGTCCAGGCGCTTGTCGTCGGCGCCGAAGCGCTGGAACCAGAACTGGGCGATACCCGCCCCCACGAGGGTGCGCCGGTGCAAGAGGCCCCGGGCGTGGAGCTCCGGTCCCCAGGCGAGCAGCGACGACTTCGCGATGACCGTCTTGTCGAGGTCGAAGAAGGCCGCGCGCACGGCCCAATGGTAAGTCCTCGTGGGCTCAGCCCACGAAGGCGGTCGAGCACTCCTCCCGGGAGTCGGCGCGGGCCATGAGGATCACGTGGTCGTCCACGAGGAAGTGCATGCTCGGCGAGGGCACGAGCGGGGTCTCGTTGCGCACCACGGCCACCACCCGGACCGAATCGGGCAGGCGCAGCTCGTCGAGGGTGAGGTCCTCGACCACCGTCGGCGAGCGCTCGTCCAGGGTGACCTCCAGCAGGCACATCTTGCCGTGGGCGAAGGTCATCAGCTGGATCACCGCGCCCACCTCGACCGCCTCGTCGACGAGCGAGGTGATCAGGCTCGGCGTCGACACCGAGACGTCCACCCCCCAGGACTCGGTGAAGAGCCACTCGTTGCGCGCGTTGTTCACACGGCTGATGACGTGGGGCACCCCGAACTCCTGCTTGGCGAGCCAGCTCACGACGAGGTTGTCCTCGTCGTCGCCGGTCGCGGCGATCATCACGTCGGCCCCGCGCACGTCGGCCGCCGCGAGGGAGGCGAACTCGCAGGCGTCGGCGGCCACGACGGTCACCGCCGGCAGGTGCGACCTGAGTTTCTCGGCGGTCGCGGGGACCTGCTCGAGCAGGGTGACCTCGTGGTGACGGTCCACGAGGTCCGTGGCGATGGCGGTGCCCACCGACCCGCCGCCGGCGATGACGACCTTCACGCGGACCGCCCCTCGAGGAGTGCCGAGAGCCGTCCGAGGCCCTCGGAGGTGACCATGAACTCGAGGATGTCGTCCTCCTGGGCGAAGAGCCCCTCGACGTCGAGCCGGCCGACGCCCCCGCGCACGACCCCGACGAGTCGGACGTCGTCGCCGAAGGAGAAGTCCGCGGCCGGCCGGCCCGCGAGCGCGTCGGGCACGATGCGCTCGACGAAGTGGACGGTGCCCGCGGCGTCGGACCAGCCGATGGACGAGTCGGTCGGCAGGAGCCACCGCTTGACCTGGCCCGTGGTCCACGAGGAGGTCGCCACCGTCGGGATGCCGAGCTTCATGTAGATCTCGGCCCGGTTGGGGTCGTAGATGCGCGCCACGACGTTCTTTATCTGGTAGTGGTCGCGCGCGATCCGCGCGCACAGGATGTTCGAGTTGTCGCCGCTGGTCACCGCGGCCAGGGCGTCGGCCCGGACGGCCTCGGCCTGGAAGAGGACGTCGCGGTCGAACCCCGAGCCGATGATGGTCTTGCCCGAGAAGTGGGTGAGTCGGCGCAGGCTGTCACGGTTCTTGTCGATCACGACCACCGAGTGGCCCTCGTCGGAGAGCTCCATGGCCAACTCGGAGCCCACCCGGCCGCAGCCGACCACGATGATGTGCACCGACTCATCCCACCACAACGGCCGTTTTGCGTGCAACTCAGGGGCTTTCGTGGCCCGGGCCACCCGGGGATCGCGCGGGCGCTGCCTTAGTATCGTCTCCGTGCCTGGCTCGTCGCACTCGCGTCCACGGCGTGCGCAGGCCCTCACCTCGCACGCGAACCTCGCCCAGGTCTACCCCGAGTCGTGGGACTACCGGCTCAAGCGCTTCTTCCTGGGCCGGCCCCTCGTCACCGAGCAGCTCGCCGGGGAGCGCCTGAACCGGGCGATCGCCCTGGGGGTGCTCGCGCCGGACTGCATCTCGTCCTCGGCGTACGGGACCGAGGAGATCCTCACCCAGATGACGCCCTTCATCGGGATCGCCGCGTTCTCGTTGGTGGTCCCCATCATGTTCGTCATCATCGGGGTCCTCGTCTTCGTGACGACCAGCTACCTCGACGTCATCAAGTACTACACGACGGCCGGTGGCTCCTACGTCGTGACGCGCGACAACTTCGGGCCCCGGGTGGCCCAGGTGGCCGCCGTGGCGCTGCTCATCGACTACATCGTCACGGTCGCCGTGCAGTGCAGCGCCGGCACGGCCGCCCTCACCTCGGCCTTCCCGTCGCTCGTGCCCTACACGCTCGTGATCACGATCGCCGTGGTCCTCCTGCTCATCTTCGGGAACCTTCGCGGACTGCGCGAGGCCGGAAGCTACTTCGCCCTGCCGACGTACTTCTACGTGACCATGTTGGGGATCACGATCCTGATCGGCTACTACAAGAAGATCGCCGGCACCCTCGAGCGGATTCCCCTGCCGGCCCGCCACCTCCTCATCGACGGGCGCTTCGGCCACCCCGGCAACGGCGTGGCGAGCTTTCGCCGACCCGAGTCGCACAACGCCCGGATCACCCTGGTGACGATGAGCTCGATCCTCGCCTTCTTGCTGGTGGGCACGACGCTGCTCGCCTCGTGGACCCACGCGGTGCCCTACGACC
>NCBE01000140.1 GCA_002255565.1 Actinobacteria bacterium 21-73-9 | reverse complement strand
CGCGCTGGGTGCGCGGGCGCCGGCCCCCGAAGAGGCTGCCGAAGAGGTCGCCGAGGTCGGTGAAGTCGCCGGTGGTGAAGTTGAAGCCGCCCGGCCCGCCGCCGACGCCGCCCGCGACGGGGCCGAGCCGGCGGACCTCGTCGTACTCCTTGCGCTTGGCGGCGTCGCCGAGCACGTCGTAGGCGGACGAGATCTCCTTGAACCGCTCCTCGCTGCCGGGGTTCGTGTCGGGGTGGTACTCCTTGGCGAGCTTGCGGTAGGCGCGGGTGACCTCCTTGTCCGTCGCGCTCTGGGTGAGTCCGAGGACCTTGTAGTAGTCCTTGTCGAACCACTCCCGCTCGGCCATCGAGCTAGCCCCTCACCTGGACCATCGCCGGGCGCAGCACCGAGCCCCGCCAGCGGTAGCCGGCGCGCAGCACCTCGGAGACCTCGTGGGTCCCGTCGCCCTCGCCCTCGACGGGCACGTGGGCGACGGCGTCGTGGATGGTCGGATCGAACTCGACGCCGGCCGCGTCGACGCGCTCCAGCCCGGCCTTCTCCAGGGTGTCGAGCAGCAGCGCCCGGCTCTGGGTGAGGGCCGCCGCCTCGTCGCCCGTCGAGTCCGCGAAGTGGGCCTGGGCGAGGTCGAGCGCGTCGAGGACGGGCAGGAGCTTGCCGGCGAGCTCGCCCGCGGCGCGCGCGGCCGCCTCCTCGGCGCTGCGCGCGACGCGCTTGCGGTAGTTCTCGAAGTCGGCCTGGAGACGCTGGAGGGCGTCGAGGTACTCGTCGCGCTCGCGCTCGGCCTCGCGGCGCGGGTCCTCGACGTCCTCGACGGCGTCCGGGACGATCTCGTCGGTCACGGCCGTCGCGTCGACGGGCGCGTCGGGGGCGGTGGGCTCGGCCATCACTTCTCGTCGACGATCTCGGCGTCGACGATCTCGTCCTCGTCCCCGGCCGGTGCCGCGGGCTCGCCGGCGTTGGCCTTGGCGGCCTCCTCGTAGAGGCGCTGGCTGAAGCCCTGGCTCGCGCTGAGCAGCTTCTCGGTGGCCGAGGAGATCGCCTCGACGTCGGTCCCCGCCAGGGCCTCCTTCAGGCTCGCGAGCGCCTTCTCGACGTCCTCGCGCTCGCTGCCCTGGAACGACTCGGCCTGGTCCTTCAAGAGCTTCTCGGTCGAGTACACCAGGCCGTCGGCGTTGTTGCGCACCTCGGCCTCGGCCCGGCGCTTGCGGTCGTCCTCGGCGTGGGCCTCGGCGTCGCGGACCATGCGGTCGATCTCCTCCTTGGAGAGCGAGGAGCCGCCGGTGATCGTCATCGACTGGGCGATGCCGGTCGCGAGGTCCTTCGCCGAGACGTGGACGATGCCGTTCGCGTCGATGTCGAAGGTGACCTCGATCTGGGGGATGCCGCGGGGCGCCGGCGGGATGCCGACCAGCTGGAACTTGCCCAGCGTCTGGTTGTAGCTGGCCATCTCGCGCTCACCCTGGAGGACGTGGACCTCGACGCTCGGCTGGTTGTCGTCGGCCGTGGTGAAGGTCTGGGACTTCTTCGTGGGGATCGTGGTGTTGCGCTCGATGATCCGGGTCATCACGCCGCCCTTGGTCTCGATGCCGAGGCTGAGGGGCGTCACGTCGAGCAGGAGGATGTCCTTCACGTCGCCCTTCAAGACGCCGGCCTGGACGGCCGCGCCCACCGCGACCACCTCGTCAGGGTTGACGCTCTTGTTGGGCTCCTTACCGGTGAGCTTGGTGACGAGCTCCTGGACGGCCGGGATGCGGGTCGAGCCGCCCACCAAGATGACGTGGTCGATCGCGCCGAGGGTGAGCCCCGCGTCCTTGATGGCCTGGTCGAAGGGGCCCCGCAGGCGCTCGACGAGGTCGGCGGTGAGCTCGTTGAACGTGGCGCGCGAGAGCTTCAGGTCGAGGTGCTTGGGCCCCTCGTTGGTCGCGGTGATGAAGGGCAGGTTGACCTGGGTCTCCTGGACGGCCGAGAGCTCGATCTTCGCCTTCTCGGCGGCCTCCTTCAGCCGCTGGACGGCCATCTTGTCGTTGGCGAGGTCGACGCCCTCGGTGTCCTTGAAGGACTTGATGAGCCAGCGCATCACCGCGTCGTCCCAGTCGTCGCCGCCCAGGTGGGTGTCGCCGTGGGTGGACTTCACCTCGAAGACGCCTTCGGCGATCTCGAGGACCGAGACGTCGAAGGTGCCGCCGCCGAGGTCGAAGACGAGGACCGTCTGCTCGGCCGGGCCCTTGTCGAGGCCGTAGGCGAGGGCGGCGGCCGTGGGCTCGTTGACGATGCGCAGCACCTCGAGCCCGGCGATCTGGCCGGCCTCCTTGGTGGCGGTGCGCTGGGCGTCGTTGAAGTAGGCCGGCACGGTGATGACGGCCTGGGTGACCGTGTCGCCCAGGTAGGCCTCGGCGTCGCGCTTGAGCTTCATGAGGATGCGCGCGCTGATCTCCTGGGGCGTGTAGGCGGTGCCGTCGATGTCGACGGACCACTTCTCACCCATGTGGCGCTTGACCGAGCGGATGGTCCGGTCGGGGTTGGTGATCGCCTGGCGCTTGGCGACCTCGCCCACGAGCACCTCCCCGGTCTTGGAGAAGCCCACGACCGAGGGGGTCGTGCGGCTGCCCTCCGCGTTGGGGATGACGACGGGCTCGCCCGCCTCGAGGACCGAGACCACCGAGTTGGTGGTGCCCAGGTCGATACCGACTGCCTTGGCCATGAGGACTCCTTCGCTCTCCCGCTCCGGCGGGTTCGACACGTCAAGTGTACAGACTTGAGCCTCATCGTGTCAACAAATATGTAAGGACCTATGTCACTATTACGGAATACCTGGTGAATCCCAGTCCCGGCAGGGATGACGCTCGCCGACCGATCGCGCCACCCCCGCCGGAAAGCGCGAAGGGGTCTGGGCATACGATGTCGCCGTGCCCGACCTCGTCCTGCTGCGCCACGGGCGCTCCACCTGGAACGACCTCAACTTGTTCACCGGGTGGCAGGACGTGGACCTCTCCCCCGCCGGCGAGAACGAGGCCCGCGCCGCGGGCGGCCTCCTCGGCGCCGCCGGGATCGACCTGCGCGTCGCGCACACCTCGGTCCTCACCCGGGCCATCCGCACCGCGGAGATCGCCCTGCACGAGGCCGGCCGCTCGTGGGTCGCGGTGCGGCGCAGCTGGCGGCTCAACGAGCGTCACTACGGGGCCCTGACCGGCGAGGACAAGAAGACCACGGCCGAGCGCTACGGCCTCGAGCAGGTGCGGGTCTGGCGGCGCTCCTACGACGTCCCGCCGCCCTCGCTCGCCCTCGACGACCCCCGCTCGGTCGCCCACGACCCCCGCTACCGCGACGTGCCGGCCGAGATGATCCCGCTCGCCGAGTGCCTGAAGGACGTGGTCGCGCGCGCCACGCCCTACCTGCGCGACGTGATCGCCGAGGACCTCCGGGCTGAGGGGGTCAAGGGCGGGGCCGTCCTCGTCGTCGCCCACGGCAACTCGATCCGGGCCCTGCGCATGGTGCTCGAGAGCATCCCCGAGGCCGAGATCGCCGACCTCGAGATCCCCACCGGCATCCCGTATCGGCTGAGGCTCGACAACGACCTCGAGGTGATCGAGGCCGGGTACCTCGGGGACCCCGAGGCGGCCGCGCGGGCCGCCGAGGCCGTCGCGCGCCAGGCCGGCTGAGGGGCCGCCGGCCCGTCCCCCACCCGGCCCGTCCCCCAGCCGGCCGGGGCCGCCGCCGGTGGGGGTGGCGGCGGACCCGGCCGGGGGCCTA
>NCBE01000139.1 GCA_002255565.1 Actinobacteria bacterium 21-73-9 | reverse complement strand
CTGGCGATGGACGTGGGCAACACCGAGACGCTGATCGGGCTCTTCGGCGGGGACGGCCTCGACAGCCCCGACGCGATGGGCTTCGCCCGGGCCTCGGGCGAGCACGGGCTCGCGTACCACTGGCGCACCGCCACCGCGGCGTCGCGCACGCCCGACGAGCACGCGGTCACCCTCACCCAGCTGCTCGATCTCGAGGGCCTCGACCTGCGCAACGCGGTGTCGGCCATCGCGGTGTGCTCCTCGGTGCCGTCGGTCACCACCCAGCTGCGTCGCATGGCCGGACGGTGGTTCGCCGACCGGCCCCTCACGGTCCTGGGCCCGGGCACGAAGAGCGGCATGCCCATCTTGTATGAGAACCCCCGCGACGTCGGCGCCGACCGGATCGCCGACGCGGTGGGCGCCTACGACCTCTACCCGGGGGCGCTCGTCGTGGTCGACATGGGCACGGCCACCGTCTTTGACGTCGTCTCGGCCGACGGCGAGTACCTCGGTGGCGCGATCGCGCCGGGCATCGCCATCTCGCTCGAGGCCCTCTACGCCCACGCCTCGGCCCTGCGCTCGGTCGAGCTGGTGCGCCCGCGCTCGGTCGTCGGCCGCTCGACGGCCGAGTCGATCCGCAGCGGCGTCCTCTACGGCTTCGCCGCCCAGATCGACGGCATGGTCGAGCGGATCTGGGAGGAGGTGGGCGAGTGCACCGTCATCGGCACCGGGGGACTGGCGTCGTTCATCGCCCCCCACACCGCGCACGTGGGCGTCGTCGAGCCGTGGCTCACCCTGCACGGAGTGCGTATCGTTCATGAGAGGAATCACCCGAAAGAGAGCCCGTGACCTCCCCGTACCAGTTCGCCCACGACGCCTTCGCCGCGCGGCTGCGCGAGTCCTTCGACCACCTGGCCCCCGGGGAGGAGTCCGGCGAGGTCGTCCGGGTCGCCGGGCGGGTGATGCTGCTGCGGACCCAGGGGCGGCTCGCCTTCGCCACGCTGCGCGACTCCTCGGGCGAGGTCCAGCTGTTCTGCCTCGAGGCCACGACCGAGGAGTACGAGGCGTTCACCCGGCTCCACCTGGGCGACTGGGTGGGGGCGATGGGCGAGGTGGTGCGCACCCAGCGCGGTGAGCTCTCGGTGAAGGTCGCCACCTGGGCCGTGCTCGCCGAGGCCCGGCGCACCTTCGGGGAGAAGTGGGCCGGGATCACCGACGTCGAGGTGCGCTCCCGGCACCGCGAGGCCGACCTGTGGGCCAACGAGACGACGCGCGCCTCGCTGCGCCGGCGCAGCGACGTGGTGCGCGCGCTGCGCGAGCACTGCTGGGCCCAGGGGTTCATGGAGGTCGAGACCCCCATCCTCAACGCGGTGCCCACCGGGGCGGCGGCCCGGCCCTTCGTCACGTTCCACAACGCCCTCGACAGCGAGTTCTTCTTGCGCATCGCGCCCGAGCTGTGGCTCAAGCGGCTCGTGGTGGGGGGCTTCGAGCGCGTCTTCGAGCTGGGGCGGGTCTTTCGCAACGAGGGGGTGAGCCCGCGCCACAACCCCGAGTTCACGATGCTCGAGCTCTACGCCGCCTACTGGGACTACGCCGACATGATGCGCTTCACCGAGGAGCTCGTCGCGGGCGCCGTGACGGCGGTGCTCGGCACGACCGAGGTGGAGTACCAGGGGCGCGCCGTGTCCTTCGCCACCCCCTGGGCTCGACGTCCCATGGCCGAGCTCGTGAGCGAGGCCCTGGGCGAGGAGGTCTCGGTGCGCACGCCCCGCGCGACCCTGGCCGAGCGGCTGGGCGAGCGGGGCGTCGAGGTGGCCGACTCCTGGGGTGCGGGCCGTTGCGTCCTGGAGCTGTTCGAGCACCTGTGCGAGGCCGACCTGTGGGCCCCGACGTTCGTCACCGACTACCCCGTTGAGGTCTCGCCGCTCGCCCGGCGCCACCGTCACGATCCCGAGCTCACCGAGCGCTTCGAGGCGTTCGTCACCGGGCGCGAGCTGGCCAACGGCTTCTCCGAGCTCAACGATCCCGTCGAGCAGCGGGCCCGCTTCGAGGACCAGGCCCGGCTCGCCGCGGCCGGCGAGGACGAGACCATGTCGATCGACGAGGACTACATCGCCTCGCTCGAGTGGGGCCTGCCGCCCACGGCCGGACTCGGGGTGGGCGTCGACCGTCTGGCGATGCTCGTCGCCGACGCCGCGAACATCCGCGAGGTGATCGCCTTCCCGACGCTGAAGCCGCGACGCGACCGCTGAGCCGTTAGTAGGCGGGGAGGTCCTCGAGGAGCGAGGCGATGAAGGCGCCGAAGGCCTCGCGCAAGGTGGCGCTGGCCACCGCGGTGAGCGCGCGGTCGGCCTGGTCGAGGAAGTCTCGCGCCGTGTCGATCGTGCGCGCGATGCCCTCGGTGGCCACCACGAGCTTGCGCGCGCGCTCGCGCTCGTCGTCGTTGAGGGCCCGCCCGAGCAGGGCGCGCAGCTCGTCGCCGCGGGCCGCGTCCTCCAGGGCGAACAGGGTGGGGAGGTTGTAGATGCCCTCGGCCAGGTCCTGGCCGGCCGGCTTGCCGAGCTGGTTGTCGGTCGCGGTGAGGTCGAGCACGTCGTCGCGCAGCTGGTACACCATGCCGAAGCAGCGGCCGAACTCGGTCAGGGCGTCGCGCTCGGCGTCGGGGTGCGCGGCGGTCATCGCGCCCATGCGGCAGCTGCTCGCCATGAGCGCGGCCGTCTTGCCCTCGATGGCCTCGAAGTAGTCCTCGGGGGAGCGCTCGAGGCTGAAGGCCGTGCGCACCTCGCTGGTCTGGCCCCGGGTCAGCCAGGCCAGGGTCGAGGCCATGAGGCTGGCCGTGGCGGCGCCGAGGTCGGCGGCGATGCCGGCCGAGCGGGCCATGAGGTAGTCGCCGGCGACGATCGCGATGAGGTTGCCGTAGCGCGCGTTCACGCTCTCGACGTTGCGCCGGATGACGGCCTCGTCCATGACGTCGTCGTGGTAGAGCGACGCGAGGTGCATCAGCTCGAGGGCCACCCCGCCCAGGAGGTCGTCCCGGGTGGCGCGGCGCTCGCCGCCGGTGGCCGACGCCACGGCGAGCAGGGGGCGCAGCCGCTTGCCGCCGGCGCGCAGCAGGTGGGTGGTGACCGTGTCGAGGTACGCGTCGCCCAGGACGACCGACTCGGTGAGCAGGTCCTCCAGGGCGGCCATGTCCCGGTCGAGGCCGGGCAGGGCGAGCAGCGGCGACGAGTCCACGTCCCCACCATAGAGGGTGCGTTATCGGTGGTCCGAGGGGCTCGTCCCCCCCGCAAAGGGCGACCATTACACTGAGTTTCAGTCGACAGTTAGGACGATGAATTGTTTGAGCGCTTCACTGACCGGGCTCGGCGGGTCCTCGTGCTCGCCCAGGAGGAGGCCCGCGACCTCAACCACGCCTTCATCGGGACCGAGCACATCCTGCTCGGCCTGATCCGCGAGGGCGAGGGGGTGGCCGCCAAGGCCCTCGACGCCCTCGGGGTCACCTTTGAGGTCGTGCGCGAGAAGGTGGAGGAGGCCATCGGGGCCAACACCAACCCCTCGCCGGGCTCGCCCCCCTTCACCCCCCGGGCGAAGAAGGTGCTCGAGCTGTCCCTGCGCGAGGCCCTCCAGCTGGGCCACTCCTACATCGGCACCGAGCACATGCTCCTCGGGCTCGTGCGCGAGGGCGAGGGCGTGGCCGCCCAGGTGCTCAACGACCTCGGGGCCGACATGGGCCGGGTGCGCACCCAGGTCATCCAGATGATGTCGGGCCAGTCGGGCAA
>NCBE01000032.1 GCA_002255565.1 Actinobacteria bacterium 21-73-9 | reverse complement strand
AAGCAGCTCGGCTACTACTCGGCGAGCGTGAAGAACACCATGCAGGGCGCTTTCACGGGTCTGTTCCAGAACATCATGCACGGGCAGAAAACGTGGGGCCAGATGTTCTACTCGTTCTTCGCCAGCATCGGCAAGGGCATCGAGAACATCCTGGCCAAGAGCATCAGCCAGAGCATCACGCAATCGCTCTTCGGCAAGAAAGCCAACCAGGGCATCGGGTCGATCATCGGCGGCATCGCCCATATGTTTGGCGGCCTGTTCGGTGGGTCTGGCTCGTCAGCCGCAGGAGTGGGGGCCGTTCAGCAGGGCGGCCAGTCCTCCATGTCGAACGTCGGCGGCTGGATCAAAGGCATTACCAGCATCGCCAGCAGCATCAGCCCACCTCCACCGGTGCGTTGTCGATCAGGCGCACGCCCTCGACCAGCCCGGCCACGAGGGCCCGCGCGGGCCCCGCCGCGTCGTCGTCGAGGGGCGCGAGCGTCGCCGGGTCGACCACCTCGGCGTAGGCCACCTCGACGCCGGCGTCTTCCATCACCACGCGCATCCGCTCGCGCAGCGCCGAGGCGGCGGCCACCCCGGAGGCCGCGGCGACCAGGGCGCGCGAGAGGCCCAGGGCGCTCGCGCGACCCGACGCGCTCAGGCGCACGTTGCGGCTCGAGAGCGCGAGGCCGTCGGGGTCGCGCTGGAGGGGCACCCCGACGACCTCGACGTCGAAGCCGAGGTCGCCCGCGAGGGCGCGCACCACGCACAGCTGCTGGTAGTCCTTCTCGCCGAAGTAGGCGCGGCACGGCCCGGTGACGGCGAACAGCTTGGCCACGACGCTCGCCACGCCGTCGAAGTGGCCCGGTCGGTCCCGGCCCTCGAAGCGGCGCGCGAGGTCCCCGGCGCTCACGGTGACGCTCTGGGCCCCGCGGGGCCACATCGCGTCCCCGGTCGGCTCGACGAGGAGGTCGGCCCCCGCCTCGAGCGCGAGGGCCAGGTCGGCGGCCGGCGTGCGCGGGTAGCGCGCGAGGTCGGCCGGGTCGTCGAACTGCCGGGGGTTGACAAAGAGGGTCACGACCAGAGCGTCCCCGCGCTCGCGCGCCGCGTCGCACAGCGCCCGGTGGCCGGCGTGCAGGGCCCCCATGGTGGGCACCAGCCCGACCGTTCGGCCCCGGCGACGCAGGCCCTCGGCGGCGGCGCGCCACTCGTCGAGGCGCTTGACGACGCGCATCTAGACCGTGGCGCGGCGTCGCTCGGCGATGTCGAAGGCGGCCCGCGCGAGCGCCACGTAGGTCGGGCGCTCGCTCGCCGGGATCGCCTCGAGGTGCTTGTCGATCGTGGCGACGTCGTTGCGCGACGCGGGCCCCGTCAGGGCCCGGTCGACCCCGAGGGTCGCGACGTCCTCGACGGCCTGGGCGACGAGGCCCAGGTAGTCGGCCAGCTCGAGGCCGGCGGCGCGCGCGAGCGCCTCCACGTGACCGAGCAGCGCCACGGTGTGGTTCGCCGCGACGGCGGCGGCCGCGTGGTACGCGGCGCGGCGCGCCGGCTCGACCGAGACCGCCGTGCCCCTGAGGCTCTCGGCGAGCGCGCGCACCGCCTCGTCGCCGGCCACGCTGTAGCGCGCGCCCACGAGGCGCGCCGCCCCGACCTCGGCCTCGGGCAGGGCGGCGAGGGGGTGGAGCAGCGCGCGGCGCGCGTGGGGCGCCAGCTCGTCGAGCCCCAGGCTCCCGGCGACGTGGGCGACGACGTGCTCGCCCACGGGCAGGGCCGCCGCGACCTCGGGGATGGCGCCGTCGGGCACGCACAAGAGCACGAGGTCGGCGGGCAGCGCGTCGGCGAGCTCGTCGTGGTGGACCAGGCGCACGTGGTGGCCCGCGCGCGTCAGGGCGAGGTTGAAGGCGGTGCCGGCCCGGCCGGCGCCCACGACGGCGATCTGCATGGCGTCCCCCCGTTCCGGCCCCGGAGGTGCCGTTCGGACTAGCGCAACGTCTCGAGTGTACCCAGTCGCTCGACCCGGCCGGCGGCGGCCCCGAGCTGGGCCTCGGTGACGAGCTCGGGGGCCAGCTCGGCCAACGGGACGAGGACGAAGGCCCGCTCGAAGAGGCGGGGGTGGGGCACCGTCAGCTCGTCGTCGTCGACGGCCTCGACGCCGACGAGCAGGACGTCGACGTCGAGCGTGCGCGGTCCCCAGCGGACCTCGCGCGTGCGGCCGGCGGCCGCCTCGGCGAGCCGCGCCCGCGCGAGGAGCTCGTGGGCCGTCGCCGTCGTCTCGAGCTCGACCACGATGTTCCAGAAGTCGTCCTGGGGCACGCCGCCGACCGGCTCGGTCGCGTAGACCGACGAGACCCGCAGGGGCTCACCCGAGGCGAGCGTGGCGAGGGCCCCCGAGAGGTGGGCGTGGCGGTCCCCGACGTTCGAGCCGAGCGACAGGTAGGCGCGCATCAGCGCTGGAGGGTCGTGCGCACGCCCACCGTGTCGGCGTCTTGGGGGATCGGGGGGCGGAGCTTGCGCACCGCGACGGTCACCTCGGTGAGCGCCGGGTCGAGGGCGAGCACCTCGCGCGCCACGCGGTGGGCCAGCGTCTCGAGCAGCAAGCACGCGCTCGTGCGCACCACCGACTCGACGAGTCCAACCACCTCGGCGTAGTTGGTCGTCTCGTCGAGGTCGTCGCTCAGCGCGGCGGCCCCGAAGGGTCGCACGAGGTCGAGGTCGAGCTCGAGGGGCTGGGGGCGCAGACGCTCCTCGGCCAGCACGCCGACGATCGCCGAGACGCGCAGCCCCCGGACCTCGATGACGTCACGCACCGCCGGCCTCGGGGAGCCCGAAGAGGATCCCGCGGCCCTCGGGCCCGACCGAGCGGCGAAACAGCCGTTCGACGGCCGTGAGCGAGGCCGGGACCGTCGGGGCGCGCCCCGACCACACGAGGAAGCCGGCCACCATCCCGAGCAGCCGGTCGGAGACCTCGTCGTCGTGGAGCAGGACGACCGTGCCCGCGCCCAGGCAGCGCGCGAGGTCGCCGTAGCAGGCGGCGAGCACCTCCTTGGGCGCGACGCCGGCGCGCATCGCGTAGTGGCCGAGGGTCAGGCCGTGCTCGCCGTAGACCGAGGGGGTGGGCACCTCGGCCGCGACCGTCACGACGCGCGAGAACCCCTGGTGCTTGAGCCACAGCAGCTCCTCGTCGCGGCGGACCTGGCGGTGCACGGTCGTCGCGCCACCGGGACGCTCGGCCACCGCGAACGCCCCGCGGTAGACCCAGGTGAAGCCCCGCGGCTCGATGCCGGCGGCCCACTTCCCCTTTATCGGCACGGGGTCACCGTCTCGAGGGGACGCGCGAGGAGGTCGCGCACCTCGACGGCCGCGCGCACGTCGTGGACCCGGACGACCGCGGCGTCGTGGACGAGGCACCAGGCCTCGGTGGCGATCGACCCCTCGAGCCGGTCCTCGACCCCCAGGGGGGCCGGGCCGAGCTCGCCGAGGAAGCGCTTGCGGCTGGTGCCCACGAGCACGCCGGCCTCGTGGCGCTCGGCCAGGGCCACGAGGTCGTCGACGTGGGCGAGCAGGGCCAGGTTGTGGGCCGTCGTCTTGCCAAAGCCGATCCCCGGGTCGAGCCACAGCTCGCCCACCCCGGCCGCACGCGCCCGGCCCGCCAGGTCGTCGAGGAAGACCAGCACCTCGGCGACGACGTCCTCGTAGCGGGGGTCGAGCTGCATCGTGCGCGCGTCGCCGCGCCGGTGCATCGCCACGTAGCCGGCCCCCCGCTCACCGGCCACGCCGTAGAGGGTGCCCGAGACGTCGTTGACGATCCGGGCGCCCGCGGCCAGCGCGTCGCGCGCGACGCCCGCCTTGGCGGTGTCGACCGACACGGTGGTGAGCTCGGCCAGGCGCTCGACGACCGGGAGCACCCGTCGGGCCTCCTCGGCCTCGGCGACGGGCTCGGCCCCCGGTCGGGACGACTCGCCCCCCACGTCGAGCAGGTCGGCGCCGTCGGCGAGGTGCGCCCGCCCCCGCTCGAGCGCCTCGTCGACGGCCGCGGTGCGCGAGGCGGGGTAGAAGGAGTCGGGCGTCACGTTGACGACGCCCATGACCGCCGGCCTCAGCGCCACGGGCCCCGGCGCGGCGTGACGAACTGCAGCGCCTCGGCGCGGTAGGCGGCGTCGTCGCGGAAGACCCCGCGCACGGCCGAGGTCACGGTGGTCACCCCGGGCTTCTTCACCCCCCGCATGGTCAGGCAGAAGTGCTCGGCCTCGAGCAGCACGATCGAGCCCCGCGGGGCGAGCTCGCGCTCGATGGCCTCGGCGATCTCGGTCGTCATGCGCTCTTGGACCTGGAGCCGGCGGGCGTAGCCCTCGACGAGGCGGGCGAGCTTCGACAGCCCGGTGATCCGCCCGTGGGGCCCGGGCAGGTAGGCGACGTGAGCGTGGCCGACGAAGGGGACCAGGTGATGCTCGCACAGCGAGACGAAGGGGATGTCGCGCATCATCACCATCTCGTCGTGGCCGACCTCGAAGGTGACCCGCAGGTGCTCGCCGGGGTCGGTCGCGGCGCCCTCGAAGAGCTCGACGTACATGTCGGCGACGCGGCGAGGCGTCTCGAGCAGCCCGTCGCGCCCGGGGTCCTCCCCGAGGGCCTCGAGCAGCTCGCGCACGAGCCGCTCGACCCGGGGCTGGTCGACCACGGCCTACGCCTCGCCGACGTAGGTGTAGATCGCGTCGAGGTTGCGGTAGCGCTCGTTGACGTCCAGCCCGTAGCCCACCACGAAGTCCGAGGGGATGGTGAAGCCCACGTAGCGCAGCGACTGCTCGACGCGCTGCTCGCCGGCCTTGAGCAGCAGCGCGCAGACCTCGAGGCTCTTGGGGCCGCGGGCCCCGAGGTACTGGCGCAGGTAGTTGAGCGTGAGGCCCGAGTCGACGACGTCCTCGACGATGAGCACCGTCCGCCCCCCGAGGTCGGTGTCCAGGTCCTTGACGATCCGCACGACGCCGCTCGTCTTGGTGGCCGCGCCGTAGGACGAGACGGCCATGAAGTCGACCTCGACGGGCAGGCGGATGGCCCTCATCAGGTCGCTCATGAAGTTGAGGGCGCCCTTCAGCACGCAGACCAGCAGCGGTGGGTCGGCGGCGTAGTCGGCGGTGACCTGCGCGCCGAGCTCGGCCACCCGGTCGGCGATCTCCTTCGCCGAGACGACCACGTCGCCGAGGTTGCCGTTCGTCCAGCGGAGCCCGTCGGGCGCGCTACCCATGGTCGGCCAGCGTAGTGGAACGGTCCTCGAGCGCGAGGTGGCGGGCGCGCCGCGAAAGCCGTCGCCCACCCGAGAGCTCGGTGGCCACCACGGACCCGTCGACCACGGCGATCGCCCGGTCGACCTCGGCCTCGCTCGGCGGGTGGACCTCGCCCAGCTCGTCGGTGCGCGCGAGGCGCGACCGCAGCCACCGCGCGAGCCGGGCCCGAGGCCACGCGAGCAGGTCGACCACGTCGACCTCGCCCAGGGCGAGACCGCGGTCCCCCTCGGCGACGCCCTCGAGCAACCGGCGGTCCCGCTCGGCGAGGCGCGCGAGGCGCGCGAGGAGGGGCACGACGTCGCGCTCGGCCACCTTGTCGAGCAGCGGGAGGACCTCATGGCGCACGCGGTTGCGCCGGAACCGCGGGTCGACGTTGGTGGGGTCGCGTCGGGCCTCGATCCCGCGACCGGCGACGTACGCCGCCAGTGCGCCCCGGCGCACGCCGAGCAGGGGCTTGGTCGCGTCGCCCACCATGGGTGAGAGCCCGTCGAGGCCCGCGCCACGCAGCACGTTCAACAGCACCGTCTCGGCCAGGTCGTCCATGGTGTGGCCGGTGAGGACGCCCTCGGGCAGGGCGGCGCGGCGCGCGGCGCGCGCGCGGGCCTCGAAGTTCGGGCCCGCGGGGACCGACACGTCGTGCACCGCCACCACCGCGCCCAGGCGCGCGCCGAGCGCGCGCACGAAGTCGGCGTCGCCGCCGCTGTCGGGCCGCGCGTGGTGGTCGACGTGGTGGAGCGTCGCCACCAGTCCGGCCTCGAGCGCGAGCAGCGTCAGGCCCACCGAGTCCGGCCCGCCCGAGACCGCGAGGTCCACCACGGTGCCGGCCGGCGGGAACGCGCACGCGCCGAGGAGTCGACCGGGGTCCATCGGCCCCACGTTAGGGTCGCGCCCGACGCTCCCTCCACGACGACGCCGCCCGGGCGCTCACGTACTCGGCGGCGGCGTAGGCACCGACGAAAAAGCCGATGGGCCAGCCCGAGAGGTAGGCGCTCGCGATCGCCGCCCACACGCACGCGAGCGACAGCGCCGTCGCCAGGGCCAGCGCCCGCCCGGGCCGGGCGACCAGCGTCCGGGCGGCCGCCGGTGGCCCCACGGTCAGGGCGAAGGTGAGCAGGGCCCCCACCACGGGCACCGCCAGGCCCGCCGTCACCGCCACCAGGACGAGGAAGACGGTGTCGAGCGCCCGCACCGCCACCCCCCGGGCGGCGGCCACCTCCTCGGTCACCGAGGCGTAGAGCAGCGAGCGAAAGACGAGGGCCAGCACGACCCCGGCCCCCACGACGAGCAGCGCCAGGGCGAGCACCTCGCCCCGCGAGACGCCGAGCACCTCGCCGAAGAGGAGCGCGTCGATCGCCGGCTCGTAGGCGCCACTCGCCGCGAGGAACGCCGCCCCGGCGGCGAGCATCGTCACCAGCGCCAGCGCGGTCACCACGTCGTTGCGCCGCCGCCCGAACGCCGCGATGCCGAGCGCGGAGGCGACCGAGAAGACGACGAGCCCGAGCAGCGGGCTGGCCCCGACGAGCGTGGCGCCGGCGGCGCCCGCGAAGGCGCCGTTGGGGATCGCGTGAGCGGCGAACGTGCTGTTGCGCACCACGACGAACAGCCCGACGGCGCCGCTCACGATCGCCACCAGCGTCCCCGCCAGCCAGGCGTTGGCCATGAAGGGCTCGAACACGCCTAGCGCCCCCTCCCCCGGCGCAGCCGGGACCAGACGGCCGAGGCCGCGACCTCCACGAGCACCACCCCGACGACGCACGCGCTCACCGGGACGCTGCGGTGCGCGGCGCTCCAGTAGAAGCTGTCGTAGCTGAGCAGGATCCCCAGCTCGACCGCGGCGACGCCGGCCACGATCGCGCCGAGCGTCGCCCCGACGAGGCCCCGGGCCACCCGCAGCGCGGCGAAGGCCGGGCCGACGAGCAGCGCCGTGGAGAGGATCGCCCCGATCACGAGGGCGCTCAGCGCCACCGAGGCGGCCAGCACCAGCACGAAGAGCAGGCCCATCGCCCGGGGCCGCACGCCCCGCGCCGCGGCGAGCTCGGGGCTGAGCGAGCTGAGCAGGAGCGGCCGGCGGACGATGAAGAGCGTCGCGAGCGTCGCCGCCGCGACGGCGAGGCTGAGCGGGACGACCGAGGGCGAGACCGTGAAGACCGAGCCGAAGAGCACGGACTGGGTAGAGCCGGTGGCCGAGGTCGAGGAGCTCACGAAGTAGAGGAAGAGGGCCGTGAGGCCGGCCGCGGCGCCCAGGACGACGCCGGTCCCGACGTCGCGGTCGCGGATCCGCTCGGCGCCGGCCGCCTCGATCGACCCGCCCCCCACGATCCCGGCGAGGAGGAAGCCCACGAGGGGCGACGCGCCGACCAACGACGCCCCGGCGCCACCGGCCATCGCGACGTCGGTCAGCGCGTGGCCCGCGAAGGACTGGCCCCGCACGACGACCATGACGCCCACGGCGGCCGACACCACCGCCACCACCGCCCCCAGGACGAGGGCGGTGCCGACGACGGGGTTCGACCAGAAGCCGGGCTCGACGAACCAGTGGATCACCGTACCACCACCTCGGGGTGGGTGCCCGGGTCGCCCGGCTCGCCCTCAACGACCACCACGCGGCCGTGGACGTTGAGCACGTCGACGTGGTGGCCGTAGAGGGCGCTCAGGACCTCGGGGCGCACCACCTCGTCGGTCGTCCCGCAGGCGACGCGACCGTGGGCGATGTAGACCACCCGGTCCATCACCGGCACCAGCGGGCTTATCTCGTGCGCGGAGAGCACGACGGCGACGCCCTCGGCGCGACAGATACGGTCGAGGACGGCGATCGTCTCGTGGACCCGGGGCAGGTCGAGGTTGGCCAGGGGCTCGTCGAGCAGCAAGAGACGCGGACGGCTGACGAGCGCGTGGGCCATGAGGACCCGCTGCTGCTCACCGCCCGAGAGGGCACCGAGCCGACGGCCGGCCAGGGCGCCGAGCTCGAGCGACGCCAGCACCTCCTCCACCCGCTCGTGCACGCCCCGGTCCCGGCGCGCGAGACCGAGCCGCGTCCCGTCGACCCCGAGGGCGACGAAGTCCGCGACGCGCACCGGGACGTCGTGGTCGAAGGCGACGCGCTGGGGGACGTAGCCGATCGGCCCGCCCCGGCGTCCCTCCCGGCCCGCGACGAGGACCTCGCCGGCCGTGGTCGCCTGGAGGCCCAAGACCACGCGCAACAGCGTCGTCTTGCCCGAGCCGTTCGTGCCGATGAGCCCCACGAACTCGCCCTCGGCGATGCGAAAGTCGACGTCGCGCAGGACGGTGCGCCCCCCGAGGGAGACCTCGACCTCGTGCACGTGCACGAGCTCCCGGCGGCCCCCGGCCAGTGGTTCGCAACCCATCAGGTCAACCTCCTCGTCGAGCGCCCGGTCGTGAGCGCCTTCTCTATCGCGTCGATCTCCGCTCTCATCCAGCGCTGGTAGTCAAAGCCCCGCGGCATCGTCTCGTAGAGCGCGACGACGGGCACGTGGGAGCTCTCGGCGAGCCCCGTGAGGGTCGAGGTCACGGGGCTCGACACCTGGGCGTTCACGAGCAGGGCCGAGACCCGCCGGGCGGTCACGAGCGTCTCGACGGTCCCCACGTCCTGGGGTGCCGGGTCCACCCCGTTCATCACGTCCGCCTGGAACCGGAACGGGGTGTCGTTCACGAGGCCGAGGGCCGAGAGCAGGTAGTCCCCGACGGGCTCGGTCGTCGCGACCCGGCGGCCCGCGTAGCGCGCGTGGAAGGCCGCGATCGTCGCGCGCAACTCCCCCATGGCGGCGTCGAAGCGCGTGAGGCGAGCGGCGAAGTACGCCCGGTGCGCCGGGTCGATCCGGCTGAGGTCCGACTCGATCGCCGCGGCCACGGCCGGCATCGTCACGGGGTCGTACCAGAGGTGGGGGTTGGGGATCGACGCCGCGAGCCCCAGCACCCGCTGGGCCACCACGACGTGGCGCCGCGGACTCGGGGTGGCCTCCTCCACCACGCGCATGAAGTCGTCGTAGCCGGCGCCGTTCTGGACGACGAGGCGCGCCCGGGCCACCTCGCGCGCGACGCTCGGCGACACCTCGAACCCGTGGGGGTCGGCGTTGGGGTTGTTCATCACGGCCACGACCGACACGTAGCGACCCCCGACCTGGGAGACGACGTCGGCGTACTGGCTCTCGGCCGCGACGACGGCGATCGTGCCCGGGGCGATTGGCGCGACCGAGGCCGCGCACCCGGCCAGGGCCACGCCCGCGAGGGCGAGCCCGCCGGCGAGCCGCAGGCGCGACCGGCGGGGACGGGGCGCATTACCTAGAACCATTCCAAGTACACTATCTGAAGTGATTCCAGTTAGCAACGCGACGGCCGGTACGCTCTCTCCGTGACGACGCGCAACACCCCCCAGCGCCGCGAGGTGGTCCAGGCCCTCTCACGGCTGCAGGGGTTCGTGAGCGCCCAGGAGCTGCACGCCGCCATCGCCGACGGCGGCGGGCGCATCGCCCTGGCCACCGTCTACTCCCAGCTCAAGAGCCTCGTGCGCTCGGGCGAGGTCGACGTCGTCATGACCGACCGGGGAGAGAGCCTCTACCGGCGTTGCGTCGTCGACGCCCACCACCACCACCTCGCCTGCCGCCGCTGCGGACGCACCATCGAGGTCGACGCCCCCGACCTCGAGGCGTGGGCGAGCGAGGTGGGGCGACGCCACGGCTTCCACGACCTGCGCCACGTGCTCGAGCTCTCGGGGATCTGCGACACGTGCGCCGGGTAGCGCTGGAGCCGCGCGAGCTCGGCGGCCTGCCCCTCTACGGGCTCGCCGAGGCCGACGCGCTCGGGGTCGACCTGGTCGTGAGCGCGCGCCCCGGCGGGGTGAGCGGCGCGCCCTACGGGTCGCTGAACCTCGCCACCCACGTCGGCGACGACCCGGCGGCCGTCGCCGAGAACCGCCGGCGCCTCGTCGCGGCGCTGGGCGCGCCGATCGTCCTCGTCCGCCAGGTCCACGGCGCGCGCGTCGCGGACGCGGCCGCGGCGACCGAGACGACCGAGGCCGACGCGCTCCTCGACGAGGGGTGCGAACGGGCGCTGGGCGTGCTCGTCGCCGACTGCGTGCCTCTGGCGCTCCTCGACCCGGGGCGAGCGGTCGCCGTCGTCCACGCCGGCTGGCGGGGCCTCGCCGCGGGGGCCGTCCCCGCGGCGCTCGCGCGCTTCGCCGACCCCGCGCGGGTCGTCGCCGTCCTCGGCCCGTCGATCTCGGGCCCGGCCTACCAGGTCGGTGAGGAGGTGGCGGGGCGCTTCGGCGAGCACGCGAGCGCCCTCGCGCCCGACGGGCCCGGCCACTGGCGCCTGGACCTGCGCGCCGTGGCGGCCGAGCAGCTCGAGCGCCTCGGGGTCGCGAGCGACCACGTGCTCGTGACCGCTGAGGTGACCGACGGCGGCGGGACCTTCTTCTCCGACCGCGCCGAGCGGCCGACGGGGCGCTTCGCGCTCGTCGTTCGCCGACGCCCGTAGCATGGGGGCCCTATGACCGACGGCTCAGCGCCGGCCCGGGCCGAGGTCTTCGCCTACGTCGGGCTCGAGGTCGGCCGTGACACCCTGCGGGGCCGCTACAGCCTCGACGGCCGCCTGTTCGAGGAGTCCGTCGCCTTCGAGGGGACGGGCCGGTTGGACCGCCCCGACGTGGCGGCCGTGGCCGAGCTCTGGTACCTGCTCGCGGGCCTGTCGTACTACAAGGCCGGCGCGGCCCGGCGCGTCGAGCTGGCCGCGACGCCGGTCGGCGAGGCCGGGCGCCGCCTTCTCGAGGCGGCGCTCGTCGACGGGTTGGGCGAGTTCGCCTTCACCAACGGCCTCTCGCTCGCCGAGGTCCCCCTGGGGGGCGGCGGCCCCGCCGCGCGGGTCGCCCCGGCGCTCGACCCGGCGGGCGTGCTCGTCCCCTTCGGCGGGGGCATCGACTCGGTCGTCACCGTCGAGCACCTCTCGCGCGACCTCGACCGCGCCCTGTTCGTCGTCAGCCCCTCCACCGGGCGCTTCGCCCCGCTCGAGGCGACCGCCGCGCTCACCGGGCTCGAGGTCGTGCGCGCGACGCGCACCCTCGACCCGCAGCTCTCGAGCGACCCGGCGCTGTGGCATGGCCACGTGCCCGTCACCGCGATGGTCACCCTCCTCGCGGCCGTGGCGGCGCTCGCGACCGGGCGCGGCGGCGTCGCGATGAGCAACGAGCACTCGGCCTCGGCGCCGAACCTCGTCGTCGACGGCCGGGCCGTGAACCACCAGTGGAGCAAGTCCCTCGCGGCCGAGGAGCTCCTCGCGGCGGCGCTGGCCGAGCGGGTGGGTCCGGCCCTCACCGTGGCGAGCGTGCTGCGCGACCGCAGCGAGGTCTGGGTCGCGCGCGAGTTCAGCCGCCTCGAGCGCTTCCTCCCCGTCTTTCGCAGCTGCAACCGCGCCTTCGCCCAGCGCCCCGAGGACCGGGCCCCGGGGTGGTGCGGCGAGTGCGACAAGTGCCTCTTTGTCAGCCTCGTCCTCGCGCCCTTCGTCGAGCGCGCCCACCTGCGTGACCTGCTCGGGGTCGAGCCCCTCGCCGACCCGGCCCGCGAGGGCGCGCTGCGCGCCCTGGTGGGCCTCGGCCAGACCCCCAAGCCCTTCGAGTGCGTGGGCGACCCCGACGAGAGCGCCGCGGCGGCCCTCGAGGCGGCCTCGCTCCCCGAGTGGGCCGGCGCCGAGCCCCTCGCCGCGGTCGCGCGCGAGTGCCGCCCCTCTCGCTCGCTCCTCGAGCTGCTCGAGCCCCAGGGGGGGAGTCGTGTCCCGGCCCACTGGCTTCGCTGACCTCGCCGGCCGGCGCGTCGGCCTGTGGGGCTACGGGGTGGAGGGTCGCGCGGCGCGGGCCCGACTCGAGGGCACGTGCGAGCTCGTGGTGGTCGACGACCGCGACCTCGGCGAGGGGGTGCTGGTCACCGCCGAGGGCGGCCTCGAGGCGCTGGCGCGCTGCGAGGTCGTCGTGAAGAGCCCCGGCGTGCCGCGCCGTCGCGCGGACGTGCTCGCCCTCGAGGCCGGCGGGACCGTCGTCACCTCGGCGCTCAACCTCTGGTTGCACGATGTGGACCGCCGTCGAGTGATCGCCATCACCGGAACGAAGGGGAAGTCGACCACCACGTCGCTGGTGGCCTTCTTCTTACGCTGTCTCGGCGAGGAGGCGCACGAACTTGGCAACATTGGACGGCCGCCCTACGATCCAGAACTCGACGTGTCGAGTGGCTGGCTGGTCGTGGAGGTGTCGAGCTTCCAGTGCGTCGACCTCACCGTGGCCCCCAGCCTGGTGCTCGTGACCTCGCTCGGCTCGGATCACCTGGACTGGCACGGATCGATCGAGCAGTACCACGACGACAAGTTGTCCCTCACTCGCGCGTCGGGCGAGCACGTCACGCTCATCGCCGACGACGTGGAGCTCGAACGTGCTCGCCCCCTCATGGGGGGTCACATCAACGTGGCGTTGTCCGACGAGACGGGCTTGGCCCACGAACTCAGACTGCTCGGGGTGCACAGTGATCACAACGTCGGCCTCGCCCTCGAGGCCTGCGCTCTCGTCACGGGTCGCTCAGGATCTGAGGTGCGAGCCGCGGTGGCGGCGCGAGCGCACGACTTCGTACCCCTGCGTGGGCGCTTGACGCTACTCGACACGAGAGCGCCGGCGTCGGGGGCAGTGCGCTTCGTGGACGACGGCTTAGCGACGGCTCCCCTGCCGACCATTGCCGCGCTGCGCGTATTCCCCGACGACGCGCTGTCATTGATTGCTGGTGGATTCGACCGTGGCGTCGACTACGCGGATCTCGTCGAAGAATTGAGGAGTCGTCGCGCGCCCACGACCCTCGTCGTCATAGGACCCGCCGGTGAACGACTGGGCGCCACCTGCGAAGGGGTGCGCGTGGCGCACGCGGCCGACATGGACGAAGCCGTGCGTCGTGCCTACGACGCGGTCGCCACTGGTGGTGTCGTCCTCTTCTCGCCCGCGGCGCCGAGTTTCGACGCGTACCGCAACTGGAGCGAACGCAGCGACGCCTTCACTCGTGCAGTGCAGGTGGTTCTCGGCGAGCAATAAGCGAGGGGCGTCGAGCGCTTCGCGAGCATGCGTCGGTCACAGTTGCCTGCGCGCATCACGGGTTCGAAGCGGATGTCGTAGCCCTCGTCGCGTGTCTGACTCGACACCTCCTGCCCTGGCTCGGATGACGTTGGTACCGATACGCTCCGCTGACGCGAACGTACGAGCACTGCGTCCTCGCACTACTTCAACTGGCTGGTCTCCCTGCACATGGGACACCCCCTGAAGGAATGGCGAGATCGCTCGCCGACCGGTGTCGAGGGTCAGCTGTTGTTGGGTCAGGCATCAGGTGTTGTTGTGTACACCATCACCTGAAAGCCACATGTCACGAATCAGGTGTTGCAATACAACCTTGTGGAGCCTGGGAGGAGATTCGAACTCCTGACCTGCGCATTACGAATGCGCTGCTCTACCGACTGAGCTACCCAGGCGCGACTAGAAAGACTACCCGATTCGCGCCCTCGCCTTCACAGGCGCGTCAGCGCCAACATCAAGTCCA
>NCBE01000189.1 GCA_002255565.1 Actinobacteria bacterium 21-73-9 | reverse complement strand
GCTCCACCATGGTGCCTTAGGCTTGTCGACTATGACAACCCACCGTATGGCGCAGTTTGTCACGTCGCTCGTCGTCCTGGTCAGTCTCGCGGGCAGCGCGACGACCGTGGCCGCTGGCGCATCGAGCATCGCGGTTCCCGCCGCGTCGGTCGGCTACGACATCAGCTTCCCCCAGTGCGGCGGGAACCTGCCCACCGGGATCGGCTTCGGCGTGGTCGGGGTGAACGACGGTCGACCGCTCACCGTCAACCCCTGCCTCTCCACCGAGATCCAGTGGGCGGCGTCGGGACTCGGCACGACGCCCCAGTTCTACGTGAACACCGCCAACCCGGGCCCCTCCAACAACCCTGCCTGGCCGACGACCCAGACCTTCCCGCAGGTCTGCACCGGCGCCGACTCTGTCGCCTGCTCCTATGACTTCGGGTGGAACGCCGGCAGCGGCTCGCTCACCGCGGTGATCGCCGCGGAGACCAAGCTCGGCGCCACGTCCCCGGGTACGGTGGCAATCTCGGCGCCCTGGTGGCTCGACGTCGAGACCGGCAACTCCTGGCAGAGCCTGTACACCGGCGCTGCGCCCACGGCGGCCCAACTGGTTAACGACCAGGCGATGATCCAGGGCGAGCTCGACTTCCTGACCGGTCGCGGGATCCACACGGTGGGCATCTACTCCACCTCGTATCAGTGGGGCGAGATCGCCGGCACCACCGGCAAGACCTTCGCCGCCTACGACGCGTGGCTCCCGGGCTACGCGTCACTCGCCGACGCGCAAGCGGCCTGCTCGTACCCCGCGTTCACCGGCGGGCGCACCGCGATGATCCAGTACTCGTCCAACGCCCTCGACGGCGACTACGTCTGTCCGCTCCTCGCGGCGCCGAACGCGGCGTCGGTGACGGTGGCGTCCTCGGCGACCTTCACCGACCAGCTCGCCGTCGCCGGTGAGCAGGCGCCGGTCGCCTTCGTCCAGTCGACCGGCAGCCCCGCGCTCGTCGTCTCAGCGACGGGACTCGTCTCGACGAGCGGCCAACTCGCGCGCGGGACCTACACCGCGACGGGCACGATGAGCACCAACGGCATCACCGGCGCCTTCAGCTTCACCCTGAGCGTTGGTGAGCTCGTCCAAGTCGCGCCGACGACCAACACCACCTCGGTGACGTCCTCGGCGACCTTCACCGACCAGTTGAGCGTCAC
>NCBE01000188.1 GCA_002255565.1 Actinobacteria bacterium 21-73-9 | reverse complement strand
GTGGGAAGCGAAGTACCCGGCCATCGTCAAACTATGGGAGTCCGCCTGGGCGGAGTGTTGAGCGCCACTCTGAATGACCACGAGCGGGGCCCGCAGCGACATCGTTTGTGAACATGAGCCCGTGGCGGCGTTTGCGCGGGGGTCCGCCGGCCGGGATGATCCCCAACACGAGTTGGCCTCTCCCGCTCGCCGAGGCGGGGCGCGAGGCTCGCGTCATGCGTGGAGGTCGCTGTCGTGCTGGTGGTCCAAGAGGATCCCGAGGTGGTGGAGGCGGACCTCGCCGCTGGGCGCGTAGCCTGTCCTGGTTGCGGAGGCCGGCTGGCGCGGTGGGGGTTCGGCTCCGAGCGCCAACTGCGGTCGCTGAGCGGCGTTCGCCGGCTGCGGCCACGCCGGGCGATCTGTTCGACATGCGGTACCACCCATATCCTGGAGCCGGCCTGGACCGTGCCGCGTTTGCGCGACACCGCCGAGGTGGTCGGCGCCGCCTGGCAGGCCAAGGTCGCCGGTGCCGGTCACCGTCAGATCGCGGCGGACCTCGACCGTCCGGCGTCGACTGTGCGCCGCTGGCTGCGCCGGCTTGCCGTTCGGGCGGAGGCGCTGCGGGCGGTCGCCACCGGCTGGCTGCACCAGCTCGACCCGACCGCCGGCCCTCTCGATCCGACCGGCTCCCCGCTCGCCGACGCGCTCGAGGCGATCGGTAGGGCGACTGCCGCCGCCAGCCGGCGTCTGGGCCCGAGGGCGTCCTGGTCGACGGCGGTCGCGCTCACCGGCGGGCTGGTCGCCTCAGCTCCGCCGCGTCGAGCCGGGGTCAAGGGCGGCCGTCAGGCCATCCCGTGAGGGACCGAGCGCAGCGAGGCCCTTGAGGCCGGCGTGGCCTGAGTGGCCCGCGGCCCCGACCATGGTCCTGGCCCGCCAGCCCTGCTGGCGGGCCTGTTCGCGCCGTGCTGTTTCGGCACCGCCGGCTTCGGTCGTTCGGTCGTGCGGCCCCCACCGTGTGCACGTTCAGCGTCGCCGCCGTGATCATTTTCAGTGTCCGGCAACAACATGGCGCTGGGCAAGGCGCCTCTGGCCCATGACACCCTCGACCAGCTCCGCCTCCCCGACGGGCGTGACCGCCACCGGATGCTGCGATCCCTACTCGTTACCGCCGGTGTCCTCGAAGAGCGCAACGAGGCCATCGCCGGCGTTG
>NCBE01000031.1 GCA_002255565.1 Actinobacteria bacterium 21-73-9 | reverse complement strand
CCCTCGTCGCCCACCCCGTAGCCCACGAGGACCGCCTCGCGGGTCGTCTCGATGGGCTCGGCGGCCGGGGCCGCCTCGACGGGAGCCCCCGCCGCCACCGGAGCCGGCGCCGACGCGGACGCGGACGCGTCGGTCTCGATGGTGACGAGCGGCTTGTGGACCTCGACCACGTCGCCCACCGCGTGGTGCAGCTCGGCGACGGTGCCGGCGAAGGGGCTCGGCAGCTCGACGGTGGCCTTGGCGGTCTCGACGTCGACGAGGGGCTGGTTCAAGGTGACCACGTCACCGACCGCCACCTTCCACGCCACGATCTCGGCCTCGACGAGGCCCTCGCCGACGTCGGGCAGGAGGAAGACCTCGCGGCTCACGACTCGAACTCCATGACCCGGTCAACGGCGTCGAGGATGCGATCGACACTCGGGCGGTACTCCTCTTCGAGGCGCGAGGGCGGGTACGGCGTGTGGTAGCCCGAGACCTGCAGGCCGGGCGCGCGCAGCGAGTAGAAGCACCGCTCGGTGAGCGACGAGACGATCTCCGAGCCGATCGAGGCGGTGTGGGGCGCCTCGTGGACGACGACCAGCCGGCCGGTCCTCTCGAGCGAGGCGGCCATCGTGTCGAGGTCGAGCGGGGCGATCGACCGCGCGTCGATCACCTCGAGCGACAGGCCCTCGGACTCGGCGGCCTCGGCGGCGCGCAGCATCGTGCGCACGCTCGCCCCGTAGCCCACGACCGTCACGTCGCGGCCCGGTCGGCGCACGACCGCGTCGAAGAGCCCGCGGGGCGGCCGCTCGGTGTCGACCTCGCCCTTCTCCCAGTAGCGGCACTTGGGCTCGCAGAAGATGATGGGGTCGTCGTGGTGGATCGACTGCTGGATCATCCAGTACGCGTCCTCGGGGGTCGCACAGCTCACCACGCGCAGTCCGGCCGTGTGGGCGAAGTAGGCCTCGGGGCTCTCGGAGTGGTGCTCGATCGCCCCGATCCCGCCCTGGAAGGGCAGCCGGATCACCAGGCTCATCGTGTAGACGCCGTCGCTGCGCTTGTGGAGCTTCGCGACCTGGGAGACGATCTGGTCGAAGGCCGGGTAGACGAAGCCGTCGAACTGGATCTCGCACACCGGCCGGTAGCCGCGGATCGCCAGGCCCACCGCGGTGCCCACGATCGCCGACTCGGCCAGCGGCGAGTCGATGACCCGGTCCTCGCCGAAGTCCTTCTGCAGCCCGTCGGTGATGCGAAAGACCCCACCGAGCTTGCCGACGTCCTCACCCATGATGAGGACCTTCTTGTTCTCCTCCATGGCCCGGCGCAGCCCCTCATTGAGGGCCCTGGCCATGGTCATCGTGGTCGTCGCCATCAGTGGCCACCCCCCGCGACGCCGAGCTCGACCATCTCGCGCCGGCCCTCCTCGATGAGCGGGTGGACGTCGGCGTAGACGTTGTCGAAGATCGTGAGGGGGTCGGGCTTGCCCATGGCGAGGACGTCCTCGCGCAGCTTGAGCGCGATCCCCTCGGCCTCCTCGGCCACCTCGTCGAAGTAGCTGGCCCTCACGGTGCCCTCGCGCACGAGCAGCGCCTTCACGCGCTCGATCGGGTCGCGGTGGCGCCACACCTCGACCTCGGCGTCGATGCGGTAGCGCGTCGGGTCGTCGGAGGTGGTGTGGGCGCCGAGCCGGTAGGTGTACGCCTCGATCATCGTCGGGCCGCCGCCCTCGCGCGCGTTGTCGAGGGCCCGCTTGGACACCTCGTACACCGCGAGCAGGTCGTTGCCGTCGACCCGCACGCCCGGGAAGCCGAAGCCGTGGGCGCGGTGGTAGAGGGGGATCTTGGACTGGATCGACATGGGCGTCGAGATGCCCCACTGGTTGTTCTGGCAGAACAGGACGATCGGGGCGTTGTACGACGACGCCCACACGAACGACTCCAGGACGTCACCCTGGGAGGAGGCACCGTCGCCGAAGAAGGCCATCACCGCCTCCTCGGCGCCGTCGCGCTGGACGCCCATCGCGTAGCCCACCGCGTGCAGGGCCTGGTTGCCCAGCACGACCGTGGGCACCGAGTGGCGGTACTTCTGGGGGTCCCAGCCGCCGTTGCTCGTCGCGCGGAAGAGACGCAGCATGTCCTCGGGCGGCACCCCGCGGCACCACGCGATGCCGTGCTCGCGGTACGTGGGGAAGGTGAAGTCCATGGGCTCGAGCGCCCGGCCGGCGCCGATCTGGGCGGCCTCCTGGCCCTGGATGGGGGCCCACAGCGCCAGCTGGCCCTGGCGCTGGAGCGACGTCGACTCGGTGCAGATCCGTCGCACGATCACCATGTCGCGGTAGTACGAGACGATCTGGTCATTGGTGAGCGACGACTCGTACTCGGGATGGCTGACGCGCTCGCCCTCGGGCGTCAGCAACTGGACCAACTCCTCGCCGATCATCGACCCTCCTTGGTCAACGCTGCCCCGGGTCACCTTACTCCTGCTTCTCGCGGGCTCTTTCGGCGCTCCTACAGTGTCGACGTGGCTCGCCTCCTCGTCGACGTGCGGCCACTTCGCACGAGTCGCGACTTCCGCCTGCTCTTCACCGGCCAGCTCGTCTCACTACTCGGCAGTAACCTCACCATCGTCGCCGTCGCGTACCAGGTGTACCGGATCACCGGCTCGAGCCTCTGGGTCGGACTGGTCAGCTTCATCCAGCTGCCCTTCCTCATCGCCGGATCGCTCTGGGGCGGGGCGCTCGGCGACCGCTTCGACCGGCGCACGCTGCTCGTGGGCGTCTCGGGGCTGCTCGGGGCCACGAGCCTCGCCCTCGGACTCAACGCGCTCGGCGCTCGACCGGCCTTCTGGGTCCTCGTCGCCATGCCCGCCCTCGCGGCCGGCCTGGCGGGACTGTCGGGGCCGTTGCGCACGGCGGTCATCCCGGCCCTCGTCGCCCCCGACGAGCTGGTGGCCGCCTTCTCGCTCAACCAGGTCATCATCAACGGTGCGACGGTCGTCGGGCCCGGCGTCGCCGGGGTCCTCGTCGCGACGACCGGGCTCGCGTGGTGCTACCTCATCGACGCGGCCACCTTCTTCGCGCTGGTCCTCGCGACGTGGCTGATGCACCCGATGCCGCCCCAGGGGGCCCACGAGGGCTTGCGCACGCTGGCGGCGATCCGCCAGGGCTTTCGCTACGTGCGCGGCCACCCGCTCGTCCAGGCCGTCTACCTCGTGGACCTCAACGCGATGGTCTTCGGCCTGCCGCGCGCGCTCTTCCCCGCCGTCACGGCCCACCTCTACCACGGGGGGCCCGAGACCCTCGGCCTGCTCTACGCGTCGCCCGGCGCGGGCGCCCTCGTGATGGCGGTCTTCACGGGCTGGATGGCCAAGGTCCGCCGACGGGGCCGGCTGGTGACCCTGGTGGTGCTGGCCTGGGGGGCGGCGATGGCCCTGTTCGGGGTCGTGCACGTGGTCGTCGTGGGCGTGCTCTGCCTGGCGGTCGCCGGGGCGATGGACGTCATCTCGACGGTGCTGCGCAACACGATCCTTCAGACCTCGATCACCGACGACTTCCGCAGCCGCGTCTCGTCGATCCAGATGGCCGTGGTGACCGGTGGGCCCCGCCTGGGCGACCTCGAGTCCGGCGCCGTCGCCTCGCTGAGCTCGACCGAGTTCTCCATCGTCTCGGGCGGCCTGTTGTGCATCGTGGGGGTGCTCGCGCTCTTGCGCTGGCGACCCCACTTCTGGCGCGAGACGACCCTCGTCGACCCCTAGCGGCCCCGGATGGCCACGCGGCGGCCCCGGCTCACCTGGGCCAGCTGCCCGCACGCGGCCGCGATGGAGCGGCCCCGCGTGTTGCGCACGGTCGCGTTCACCCCGCGCGCGACGAGCCCGTCGCGGAAGGCCGTCACGCGCTCGGGCGCCGAGCCCCGCACGAGGTATCCCGGGGTGGGGTTGAGTGGGATGAGGTTGACGTGGGCCCGCAGCGGCGCGGCGAACTCGACGAGCTCGCCGAGCGCCGCGTCGGTGTCGTTGACCCCCTCGATGAGCGCCCACTCCAGGCTGAGCCGCCGACCGGTGCGCTCGACCCACGCGGTGCACGCGGCGAAGAGCCGCTCGAGCGGGTAGCGGCGGTTGAGCGGGACCAGCTCGTCGCGCGCGGCGTCGTTCGCCGCGTGCAGCGAGAGGGCGAGGGTGACCGGGAGACCCTCGGCGGCCAGTCGCTCGATGGCCGGCGCCACCCCGACGGTGGAGACCGTGAGGTGGCGGGCCGAGAGGCCGACGTCGCCCGCGAGGCGCCGGACCGCCCCGACGGTCACCGCGTAGTTGGCGAGCGGCTCGCCCATGCCCATGAAGACGACGTTGGAGAGGCGGGCCGGACGGGCCTCGCGCCGGGCCACCATGACCTGCTCGAGCACCTCACCGAGCGTGAGGTGACGGGTGAAGCCGGCCTGACCGGTCGCGCAGAACGTGCAGCCCATGGCGCAGCCCGCCTGGGAGGAGACGCACACGGTCACGCGGTCGTCGTAGTGCATGAGGACGGTCTCGATCGTCGCGCCGTCGCCCAGCCCGAAGAGCCACTTGCGCGTGCCGCCCCGGTCGCTCACCACCTCCTCGACCGGGGTGAGGGCGGCGGGGTGGGCCTCGGCCAGGCGCTCG
The DNA here is from genome assembly GCA_002255565.1 of Actinobacteria bacterium 21-73-9. Taxonomy (GTDB): domain Bacteria; phylum Actinomycetota; class Acidimicrobiia; order Acidimicrobiales; family RAAP-2; genus RAAP-2. The sequence goes on along the minus strand of NCBE01000031.1, from coordinate 19,748 downwards.
CGCACGGCGCGCGGGATGGTCGTCACCTCGGCCAGGGTCCGGCCCTCGGCCCACAGGCCCCGCCACAGCTGGTCCGCCCGGTAGCGGGGCTCGCCGACGAGCTCGCCGGCGAGCTCGTCGCGGGTGAGTCCGTAGAGTGAGGTCACCCGACCACGCTAGAGGCGGGGCCGTCGCACCCGGGGAGAACCGAGGGGGCACCGCGCCCACCACCGACGACGTGGGCCGACGCCTCGGTCTGCTCGACGGCGTCCGCCGGTCGCGCCCGGGCGGACGCGACCGGCGGACCTACCACGGCCGGCTCGTCGCGCGACTCGTGGACGGGTCCCACCTCGCGATGCGCACCGGCTTCGCCGAACGCGACGTCCTCGCGCGCGACTCACCCGCGACCTTCAGCGTGCCCGCGCGCGGCGGCGCGACCGGCGGGCGATCGAGGGGGTCCTCGACGCCGGGCTCCTCCAGCGCGACCTCGGCGAGGGCCGGCCCTCGCCCCCTCGCGGGTCTGCTTGACTCTCTAGCGGCCCCTCCCGGGGCGGACTGGAGGACCATGGAACTCTCGAACACCTCGGCCATCGTCACCGGCGGCGCGTCGGGACTCGGCGAGGCCACCGCGCGCGCGCTCGCGGCCCGGGGGGTCGCCGTCGTGGTGGCCGACCTCAACGACGCGGCCGGAAGTGCGCTCGCCGGCGAGATCGGTGGTGTCTTCGCCCACTGCGACGTGACCGACGTCGACCAGGTCATCGCGGCGATCGAGGCCGCGAGGGCCCGCGGTCCCCTGCGCTCGGTCGTCAACTGCGCGGGGATCGGCTGGGCGACCCGCACGATCGGCAAGGACGGGGAGTACGCGTCGGCCCACGACCTCGACCTCTACCGCAAGGTGATCGAGATCAACCTCGTGGGCACGTTCAACGTCTGCCGCCTCGCCGCGACGGCGATGAGCCACAACGAGCCCGACGCCGACGGCGGACGCGGGGCCATCGTCAACACGGCCTCGGTGGCGGCCGAGGACGGTCAGATCGGCCAGGTCGCCTACTCCTCCTCCAAGGGCGGGGTCGTGGGGCTCACCCTGCCGCTCGCGCGCGACCTCGCCGTCGTGGGCATCCGGGTGAACACGATCCTGCCCGGACTGATCGACACCCCGATCTACGGCTCGGGACCGGCGAGCGAGGAGTTCAAGGCCCGCCTGGGCACCGGCGTCCTGTTCCCCAAGCGACTCGGCCACGGCGACGAGTTCGCCAGCCTCGCCGTGGAACTGCTCGCCAACAGCTACATGAACGCCGAGTCCATCCGCCTCGACGCCGGCATCCGCATGCAGCCGAAGTAGGTCCGGCCCGGCCCGGCCGCCCGAGAGGCGAGCGCGCCGCCACCCGCTGGTTTACGCTGCGGCCGTGGACTGGTTCGACCTGATCATCGCCATGCTGGTGGTGCTGGCCGCGATCACCGGCTGGGCCGACGGGGCCATCACCCGGGTGCTCCACGTGGCCGGGCTGGCCATCGGCTTCTTCGCGATGGTCGCGCTCGCCCCCTCGCTCTCGAGCCGCATCACCCACGGGGTCGCCCGCCCGGTGGTGGCGCTCGCCATCGTGGGTATCGGCACGGTGCTGTGCGGGATCGCCGGACGGGTGCTGGGCGGGTTCTTCTCCCGGGCTCTGCACACGATCCACCTGGGCGTCGTCGACCGGGTCGGCGGGGTCCTGGTCGGCGCCGCCTCGGCCCTCGTCGGCTGCTGGCTGATCGCCGGGCTGCTCGCCTCGACGACCTGGGGCTCGATCGCCACCCAGGTCCAGGGCTCGGCGATCCTGCGCGCGGTCGACTCGGTCATGCCGCCCCTGCCGGCCGTGGAGCAGCGGGTTCAGACCCTGCTGCGCCAGGCCGACTTCCCGGCGATCTTCGCCGAGGTCATCGCCCCCACCTTGACCCCGCCGGTGGCGCTCGCCCGCCTGCCGGCCTCGCGCAGCCCGGTCGGTGGTCCGGCGGGGGTCGTGAAGGTCTTCGCGACCGGCGGCTGCGCGAGCTCCTCGGAGGGCACCGCGTTCTACGTGCGCCCCACGATCGCCGTGACCAACGCCCACGTCGTGGCCGGCCACCGCCACGTCTTCGCCGACGGCGCCCCGGCCACGGTCGTCGCCTACGACGCGAGCGACGACCTCGCCGTGCTGCGCGTGGCCCGGGCCGGTGCGCCCCTGGCGCTCTCCGGCGCGACGCCGGCCCGCGGCCAGCGCCTCGACGTGGTCGGCTTCCCCCTCAACGCCGCGCGCACCCTCACCCCGGCCTACATGGAGGGTCCCACCACCGCCCTCAGCCGCGACATCTACGGCGGCCACCTGAAGGCCCGCACCTTCTTGGTCCTCGAGGCCCGCGTGGAGCCGGGCAACTCCGGCAGCCCGGTGCTCGCGGGCGGGCGGGCGGTGGCCGTGGTCGAGTCCATGTCGGCGAGCCAGCCCGCCACCGGCTACGCCATCCCGGTCTCGGTGGTGGCGCCCCTGCTCGCCCACGTGGGCACGCGAGGGGTTTCGACCGGCGCGTGCGTCAACTGAGCGAGGGTCCCCCCGGCGGACGGCCCGTCCCGGTGCGCACCTCGGAGCGGGGCGAGCCCACGACGTAGGTGGTGGGAGCCCACGAGCGCGGGACCGAGCGGTACTCCCCGCGTCGCTCGAGACGCGTCGATCGGCGACCGCGGGCGCTCCCGAGCACGATCAGGGCGAGCCCGGCCACCGCGATCGCGAGCCCCACGACGAGGGTGAGGGCCGAGCTCAGGCAGCTCCCGGCGCCACCGAGGTGCGCGCCCGTCGCGGCGCAGGCGCCGGTCCCGCGGCCCCCCGCGACGACGACGGCGGCGCCCGCCGCGACGCCGACGAGGCCCGTCGTCACGGCGAGGACGAGCGCGCGCGGGAACCGAGCGCGCGGCGGGAGCGAGTCCTGGGCCATCACCCTCCCCTTCATCGAACGATGGCGAGAGTGAACGGTACGCACCGGGGCTCACCATGGGGTCGCCGCCCACGCAACGACGGGACAACACCAGGGCCCCTGGGGACCGGCCCCACCCTCATCGAATCTCCTCCCACCAGGAGGGGCCCGTAGCCCGGACGCGGCACCGCGAGGCCGGCGATCGGCGTCGGCGGCCCAGGCGAGGTTCCGGTGGAACCCTACAGAATGTGTACCACCTGGTGGGAGGCGCCCCGGACTTGACCGTTGTGCTTGCGTTGGGTTAGACCGGACGCATCGCAAGGGCACGCGTGGCGCCGGATGCCCCGGCGCGACGCTCGTCGGACCCAGGCATAGGAGACGGACCCATGAAGAGACTTGCGACCATCCTTGGCACCGTGTGCCTCGCCGCGACCCCGATCGCCCTCGTCGGCCCCGGGGCCGCCGCGGGCGCGGCGGGCAACGTCAGCCGCTACCAGGTCGAGACCCTCACGATCTCGGCCACGCTGCACGCGTACGTGACGACCAACCACACCTACACCGTGACCCTCAACCCGTGCACCGACACCTTCAGCGGCACCGGGGCGGTCCAGGTCGGCACGAACTGGCTCCCGATCGAGACGATCACGGGCACGTACGACGGCTCGAGCCTGTCGTTCTACGCGTCCTACACCAGTGGGTCCGTGGCGTACGGCATCAGCGACGTCGCCGTCTCGAGCGGGTCCTTTGCGGGCACCGGGTACCGCGACTACTTCCCCGGCACCGAGCCCTGGCCGGTCACCGGGACGGTGACGGTCACCGCGACGACGGACTACGCCAACCACGGCGCCTACGTCAGCGCTGACCCCGGTGCCGACGCCGCCCACTCGTGCGTGGGTATGCCGATCGCCCACTGAGCCGCGAGATACCCGCCGCGCTGGCGGCTAGATCGCCGAGAGGTCGGCCACGTTGTCGAAGCGCGCGAACTCCCCGCGCCAGGTCAGGTGGGCGGTGCGGGTGGGGCCGTTTCGGTTCTTGCCCACGATGACCTCGGCGTCGGCCTTCTGGTCGTTGGGCACCTCGCCGTAGATCTCGGGGCGAAAGAGGAAGAGCACGACGTCGGCGTCCTGCTCGAGCGAGCCCGACTCGCGCAGGTCCGACATCATGGGGCGCTTGTCGGCGCGCTCTTCGAGCTTGCGGCTCAGCTGGCTGAGCGCCACCACCGGGCACTCGAGCTCGCGGGCGAGGATCTTGAGCGACCGGCTCATGTCGGCCACCTCGACCTGGCGGTTCTCGGCTCGGCCCCGGCTGCTCATCAGTTGCAGGTAGTCGATGATGACGATCCCGAGGTCGCCGTTCTGCTGCTTGATCCGCCGCGCCCGAGCCCGCACGTCCATCACGGTGAGGCTCGGGTTGTCGTCGATGAAGACCTTGGCCGACTGCAGGAAGCTGAACGCCTCGTGGGCCCGGTTCCAGTCGGCCTCGGAGAGGTCGCCGGTGCGCAGCTTGGACGAGTCGATGCGCGCGGTCGAGGCGAGGATGCGCTCGGCCAGCTCCTGGCGGCTCATCTCGAGTGAGAAGAACAGCGCCGGGCGACCCACCACGGCCCCGACGTGGATCAAGATGCCCAGGGCGAAGGCCGTCTTACCGGTGGCCGGGCGGGCCCCCACGATGGTCATCGAGCTCGGCTGGAGCCCCTGGAGGACGGCGTCGAGGGCGTGGTAGCCGGTCGAAAGGCCGTTGAGCTGGCCCCGGGTCTCGCCACGCAGCTCGAGGATGTCGGCCTCGGCGAGCAGGAGGCGCTGGAGCGGCGAGACCGAGTCGACCTTGCGCTCGTCGCCGATCGCGTTGATCTTGCGCTCGGCCTCGTCGATGAGGCCCACCACGTCGTCGGTCGCCTGGTAGGCGTCGTCCATGATCTCGCCGGCGGCGGCGATGAGCTTGCGCTGCTGGGACTTCTCGCGCACGAGCTCGGCGTAGTGCTGGGCGTTGGCGACCGAGGGCGTGTTCATCTGCAGCGAGCTGAGCAGCGCCAGCTCCACCCCGACCGCGCCGTGCTCGTGGAGCTTGGCCTGGACCGTCACGTAGTCGACGGGCTCACCGGCGTGGGCGAGCGCCACGACCGCCGAGAAGATCTGGCCGTGGAGGGGACGGTAGAAGTCCTCGGCGGCGACGGTCTCGTAGGCGACCGAGACGGCCTCGGGCGAGAGCAGCATGGCGCCGATCAAGGACTCCTCGGCCTCGAGGGCGTGCGGCGGGACCCGCCCGCCCGACGACGGGGTCCGCTGGGTCTCGATCTGGGTCATAGGTCTCCAACGGTCGCCGACGGGCCATGTGCAGCGCAAGATGCAGAGGCTGCCTTTTTCCTGTGGACGGCCACGCGACGATTGTGGACCCGCCCTGTGACGCGAAAGGCCGGGGACTCGCCCCGGCGCTCGCGTGACGGGGGTCGCGCTACTTCGCGACGACCTCCAGGGAGACCGTGGCGGTCACGCCGTCGAAGAGGAGGGCCTCGACGGTGGCCGGGCCGACCTCCTTCAGGTGCTCGGCCATGCGGATCTGGTGACGGTCGAGGGTCACCCCGGTCGCCCGGCGCAGCGCGTCGGCGACGTCGCCCTCGGTCACCGACCCGAACAGTCGGCCGTTCTGACCGGCCCGGGCCTCGAGGGTGAGGGTGGCCGCCTCGATCGCCGCCTTCTGGGTCAGGGCCGCGTCACGGCTCTTCGCGTCGAGCAGGTCACGGGCCCGGCGCATCGCCGTGGCCTGGGCCTCGGTCGCGTCACTCGCCACGAGGGCCGCCCCCGAGGGCAGCAGGAAGTTGCGGGCGTAGCCGGGACGCACGGCGACGATGTCACCACGCCGGCCCAGACCGACCACGTCGGTTCGCAGCAGGACCTTCATCACTCACCCCCCTCGCTCGCGCCGTCGCTCGCTGTCTCGAAGACCTCCTCGGCGGTCGAGGCGTCGTCGAGGAGCTCGGCCGTCGGGATCGACTCGGACTCGGTGGCCGGAGCCGCCTCGCCGCGCGGCGGGCGCCCGCCGCGGCCGCCGCCGCGACCACGGCGCTCGGTCACCGTGCGCTGGGTGTAGGGCAGCAGAGCGAGCTCGCGGGCGGTCTTGATCGCCTCGGAGACGTCGCGCTGATGCTGCTGGCAGTTGCCCGACACCTTGCGGCCGCGGATCTTGCCGCGGTCCGAGATGTACTTGCGCAGCTGGGCCAGGTCCTTGTAGTCGACGTGGGCGACCCCGTGCTGGCAGAACGCGCAGGGCTTCTTCTTCACCCCGCGGCGCGTGTCCACCTTGGGCGCGCGCTTGGGGGGCTTGGGGTTGTTGATCCGGGGCATTAGAAGGGCTCCTCGTCGAAGTTGTAGGTCGTGGGCTCGTTCGGCCGCGAGGTGGTGCGCTCGGGCGCCGAGTGGCCGCCGCCCTCGCCGCGGGGGATCTTGGTCACCACGGCGGTGGCGAAGCGCAGCGAGGGGGCGATCTCGTCGGCGTTGATCTCCACGATCGAGCGCTTCTCGCCGTTCTCGGTCTCCCAGCTGCGCTGCTCGAGCCGGCCGGTGACGATGACCCGGGTGCCCTTGGTCAGCGAGTTCGCCGCGTTCTCGGCCATCGAGCCGTAGCCGGCGACCTCGAAGTAGGAGACGCGCTCCTCCCACTCCTGGGTCTGGCGGTTCTGCCAACGGCGGTTCACCGCCACCGACAGCCGCACGGCCGCCTGGCCGCTGTTGAGGAACTTCAGTTCGGGGTCCCGGGTGATGTTGCCCACCACGGTGATCGAGTTGTCGGGCATGGTCTCTCCTTGGCTGCGCCGACCCTAGGCCTCGGCCGCGACGCGGGCCGGGGCGCGGTCGTGCCGACGCAGGATCTTGAAGCGCAGGACCTCGTCCGACAGGGTCAAGATGCGGTCCAGCTCGTCGACGGTCGACGACTCCCCCGCGAACTCGACCACCACGTAGTAGCCCTCTTTGCGCTTCTTGATCTCGTAGGCCAGGGGACGCTTCCCCCAACGGTCGAGGGCGCCGGGGCTGCCGCCGTGGTTGCGGATCGTCTCCAGGGCGCGGTCGAGCGCCTGCTGGATCGACTGGGCGTCGACGGTCGTGTCGAACACGATCATCGTCTCGTAGGGCCGTAGGGCCATATGACTGTTCCTTTCCCTCTGGACCGGCGTACCGGGCCCCGCGGAACCGGGGCAGGGGTCTCGCTGTGCTCGCCGAGGCGAGAGGACGAGTCTAGCAAGGGCTCGGCGGGCCTCTCGGGGCCGCCGCCGGCGCGCTAGAGCAACTCCTCGGGGGTCTCGTAAACCTCGCCGGGGCCGGGAAAGGCCCCGGCGCGCACGTCGGCGGCGTAGTGGCCGATCGCCTCGGTGATGAGCGCCCCGACGTCGGCGTAGCGGCGCACGAACTTCGCCGAGCGGCCCCGGGCCAGCCCGAGCAGGTCGTGGAAGACCAGGACCTGGCCGTCGGTGTCGGGGCCCGCCCCGATGCCGATCGTGGGGATGTCCAGGTCCTCGGTCACCCGGGTCCCGACCAGGCTGGGGACCCCCTCGATGACGACCGCGTAGACCCCCTCGTCCTGGAGGACCTTCGCGTCGAGGCTGAGCTGCTCGGCCGCCTCGCGGGTCTTGGCCTGGACCTTGAACCCGCCGAAGGCCATGACGCTCTGGGGGGTCAGGCCCAGGTGGCCCATCACCGGGATCTCGGCGTCGAGGATGGCCCGCACGACCTCGCGACGGACCCGCCCGCCCTCGAGCTTGACCGAGTCCGCCCCGGCGCGGATGAGGCGCCCCGCGTTGAGGACCGCCTCGTGGGCCCCGGTGTGGTAGCTGAGCCACGGCAGGTCGGCCACGACGTGGGCGTCGGGCGAGGCGGCGGCGACGGCGGCGACGTGGTGGCACATCGCCTCGAGCGTGACGTGCAGCGTGTCGGCGTGGCCCAGCACGACGTTGGCCAGCGAGTCGCCCACCAGGATGATGTCGACCCCCGCGGCCGAGGCCAGACGGGCCCCGGGCTCGTCGTAGGCGGTCACCATGACCAGGGGTTCAGCACCCCGCCGGCGCTTTCGGGCCCGGATGGCCGGGGCGCTGAGCCTCACCGTCCGGCCTTCGAGGCGAGCGGCGTCCCCCGGCGGGCGGCGCGTCCCCCGGCGTTCCACTTGCGCGCGAGGTGGTGGAACGAGCAGGCCACACAGACCTCGACCGCGTAGCAGGTGACCGGCTCGGCCCGACGCTCGAGCTTGGACAGCTCGGCCCGGGACGCGGGGCAGGTGCCGCCGGCCGGCAGGCGCGCGCCAAAGACGTAGGTCACCTCGACGAGCTCGTCGTCCCCGCAGACCGGGCAGCGCTCGCCCGAGCGGCGCCCGACGTTTCGTGCCGCGCGCACCAGCTCGGGGTGGGCGTCGCAGACGTCCTCAACACCGATCTGGCCGGCCGAGAGACGGGCCAGGAGGGTCCGGCGAACCAGGCCGAACTCGACCACGGCCCCGACGTTCGAGGTGGCAGCCAGGCGCTGATCCATTAGCGGTGACACTACCCCCGGGGGTGCGACGGACGGTTACGGGGGGCCACGGTCGCGGCCTAAAGACTCTTTCGATATATCGAAGTGATATGATGAAGCGTGATGTTAGACGTCGCCATCCTTGGCCTCCTGATGGACCGTGATCACCACGGCTACGAGGTCCGCTCCCAGCTGCGCGAGCGCCTCGGGGTCTCGGCGAACGTCTCGTTCGGCTCCATCTACCCGGCCCTGGCCCGTCTCGAGCGCCACGGCCTGGTCGAGGCGGTCGCCCCGGCCGCGCCCCGCGCGGCGGCGATCTCCACCGGGTCGCTCGCCGGCGAGCGCGCGTCGCTGCGCGGCCTGCGCACCTCGGCCGGCCTCGGCCGGCGGGGCCGCAAGGTGTACCGCATCACCGAGCGGGGCCGCCAGGAGTTCCAGGCGCTGCTCGCCGACCCCACCACCGTCGACGACGGTCGCACGTTCTCGTTGCGCGTGGCCCTCGCCCGGTACCTCACGCCGGCCTTGCGCGTGCGCCTGCTCGAGCGGCGACGCCAGGACCTGCTCGAGCGCCTGGCCGAGGTGCGCCAGGGCGCCGACAACCCCGACCTCGACGCCTACGCGCGCTCGGTGATGAGCCATCGCGGGCGTGGGCAACTGCGCCAGTTCGCTCGTCCAGGGCGTGACGTACTACAAGGACGCCAAGCCCGGCGACCACGTGCCCGGACTCATGCACGTCGTCCTGGGCGGCTACCACGTGGCGGACGTCGAGTTCGTCGCCGCCTTCGACGTCGACGCCACCAAGGTCGGCAACGACCTGGGCAAGGCCATCGACGCCGGCCAGAACAACACGCTCAAGTTCGCCGAGGTGCCCTCGCTCGGGGTGACGGTCCTGCGCGGCCCGACCCTCGACGGCCTCAACAAGTACTACCGCGCGGCGATCGACGAGTCCCCGGCCGAGGCCGTCGACGTGACCCAGGCGCTGCGCGACGCGCGCGCCGACGTGCTCGTCTCCTACTTGCCCGTGGGCTCCGAGGAGGCCCAGCGCTTCTACGCCCAGGCCGCCCTCGACGCGGGCGTGGCCTTCGTCAACGCGATCCCGGTGTTCATCGCCTCGGACCCGGTCTGGGCGAAGAAGTTCGCCGACGCCGGCGTGCCGATCATCGGCGACGACATCAAGAGCCAGGTCGGCGCGACCATCGTGCACCGCGTCCTCAGCCGCCTGTTCGAGGACCGCGGCCTCACCCTGGACCGCACCTACCAGCTCAACGTCGGGGGCAACATGGACTTCAAGAACATGCTCGACCGCGAGCGCCTCGAGTCGAAGAAGGTCTCCAAGACCCAGGCCGTCACTAGCCAGCTCGAGCGCAACGACCTCGAGGCCGACAACGTCCACATCGGCCCGAGCGACCACGTGCCGTGGCTGCTCGATCGCAAGTGGGCCTACATCCGCCTCGAGGGCCGCAACTTCGGCGACGCCCCCTTGAACATCGAGCTCAAGCTCGAGGTCTGGGACTCGCCCAACTCGGCCGGGGTGATCATCGACGCGGTGCGCTGCGCGAAGATCGCCCTGGATCGCGGCGTCGGCGGACCGCTCATCGCCCCGTCGGCCTACTTCATGAAGTCGCCGCCCGTCCAGTACCACGACGACGTGGCCCACGACATGATCGAGGCCTTCGCCGAGGGCACCCTCGTGAACGAGGCCTGGCCGGCCTCGCTGTAACCCCCAGGACCCTCGTTCACGGGGGTGGCTCGCCGGACGCCGGTGGCCGGTCCCTGAGTGGGTGCGCACGTCGCTCAGGGCGTTGTCGCTCGACACGTCCTCGAGCCGCACCCCGAGGGCGGCGAGGTCGGCGCGAGCGCTCGTAGTGGATGGCGGCCCCGCTCACCCGTCGAGGCGGTGGGGGGCCCGGCGCAGCGCGAGGGACGCCGACTCGAGCTCGGGTCTGGTCGTGTGGGGGCAGCGCCGGCGACCCGGGGACGGTCCTCGAGCCCGGCCGGACCCTCCTCGCGGGAGCCCCGGACCCCCTCGTGGACGGTCTGGCGCGAGACACCGGCCATCACCGCGGCGGGAGGCCTGGGCCAGCCCTCCTCCAGCGCTCGTCGGATGATCAGGGCTCGACCGAAGGGGGTCAGGGGTGCTCTAGCGTTGCTCACCGGGGGGCCTCCTTCTCCGTTGATGCTGAGCACACCAATCAGAGAGGCGAGGCCCCTCCTTCGTCAACCAAGGACCTGGGCACGACGCCCGCTCGCGCGAGGTCCGAGCGCACCGACGGCGCGCTCGGCGCCGCGGTGCTCGTGACCGGGGGCGCGGCCCGCCACACTGGAGGGATGACCGTCGCCGGCTCGTCGCGCTCCGAGGTGGGCACGCGGGGGTGGCTCCGGCGTCGCGGCCCGTCCTGGGTCCTGCAGGCCGCCTCGGCCGTCGCCGCCGTCGTGGGCCTCGTCGCGGGCGCCCACGGGTGGGCCGGCGTCGCCTGCTGGGTCCTGGTGGCCCTGGAGGGGGGGCTCCTCCTCGCGACCGCGGGCACCCTGTGGCGGCTACGCCACGTGCTCGCCGAGCGCCTCGCGAGCGACGTCTCGGCGCCCCCCAGGCCCGTGAGGCGCGCGGTGCGCCTCGAGGGACTGGTCGTCGGCGCCGCGGCGGTCCTCGTCGGCCTCGACGCGACCTACACCTCCCGCCCGAGGGCGGTCGGGCTGTCGCTGCTCTTCTTCGGAGCCCAGCTCCTCTACGACCGCCGCACGCGCCGTTAGCGCGCCGCCCACCACGCGCGCAGGCGCTCGGCGGCCTCGGCCGGTTCGATCTCGCCCTCGTCGAGGCGGATCTCCATGAGGAAGTCGAGGGCCCGCCCCACGTCGGGACCGGGCCCGATGCCGAGCACCTCCATCACGCGCACCCCGTCGATCGCCGGTCGCAGGGCCGAGAGGTCCTCCTGGGCGCGCAGCTCGACAATCCTCTCTTCGAGCTCGTCCATCCGTCGGGCGAGCTCGGCGGCCTTGCGGGCGTTGCGCGTGGTGCTGTCGCAGCGGGTCAGCTCGTTCAGGTCCTCGAGGAGGTCGCCGGCGTCGCGCACGTAACGGCGCACCGCCTTGTCGCTCCAGCCCAGCTTGTAGGTGTGGAACCGCATGTGCAGCTCCACCAGGGCGGCCACCCGGTCGACGACGTCCTGGGGGTACTTGAGCGCGACGAGGCGCTTGCGGACCATCTTGGCGCCGACCACGTCGTGGAACCGGAAGGTGACCCCCTCGTCGGTGATCGACCGGGTCGCCGGCTTGCCCACGTCGTGCAAGAGCGCGGCGAGGCGCAGCACGAGCCGGGGCGAGGTCTTGTCGACCACCGCGTAGGTGTGGCGCAGGACGTCCTTGTGGCGATGCACGGGGTCCTGCTCGAGCTCCAGGGCCGGCAGCTCGGGCAGGAACCGCCCGGCGAGCCCGGTGCGCACGATGAAGTCGAGGCCGATCGAGGGCCGCTCCGACACGAGCAGCAGGTCGAGCTCCCCGCGCACCCGCTCGGCCGAGACCTTGTCGATCTGCTCGACCATCGCGGTGGCCGCGACCTCGACGGCCGGGTCGATAGCGAAGGCGAAGCGCGCGGCGAAGCGCGCGGCCCTCAGCATGCGCAGGGGGTCGTCGCGAAAGAGCGTCTCGGGGTCGATGGGGGTGCGCACGACGCCGTCGGCGAGGTCCTGGAAGCCGCCGTAGTAGTCGAAGAGGGTCTGGACCCCGGTCGTCCCCTTGGCCAGGGCCACCACGTCGAGGGCCAGCGCGTTGATCGTGAAGTCGCGACGCGACAGGTCGGTCTCGAGCGAGTCGCCCCACTCGACGGCCGGCTTGCGCGAGTGGTCGACGTAGGACTCGGAGCGGAAGGTCGTCACCTCGCAGGCCAGCCCGTTCGAGGCCAGGATGCCCCCCAGGGTGCCGAAGGCCCGGCCCTGCTCCCAGATCGCCGTGCACAGGGGCCGCATGAGCCGCTCGACGTCGTCGGGCCGGGCGTCGGTCGTGAAGTCGATCTCGCGCTCGCCCTCGCGCTCGGCCCCGAGCAGGGCGTCGCGCACCGAGCCCCCCACGGCGTAGAGGGAGAAGCCGGCCTCGTCGAAGGCGACCGCCAGCGGTCGGGCGAGGTCGGCGAGCTCTCGGAGTCGGGCGTCGGCGTCAGCGAGTGAGATCACGGTTCATCGAGGTTACGACGCCGGGCGCGACGCACCCGCGACGGTAGCCTGGTTGGGCATGGCCCACCGACCTCGGACCTGGTGGCGGGGGATCGCCGGGGCCGCCCTGGTGGCCCTCGGCACGCCCCTCGGCCACGGGGCGATCGCCGGAGCGGCGCCGTCCTCGAGGCCCGCCCTGGTGCACCAGCAAGAGGTCGTCACCCTCGGCGCCTCGGGCGGCGCCACCCTCGGGCTCACCGTGGCCGCGGCCCCGTCGGCGACCCTGCGGGCCACCCTCTTCCCCCCGCTCATCACCCGCGGGGCGCTCGAGGGCGTGGTGGCCGGCCACTCCCCCGGCGTGGCCGCGATCGCCTCGACCCCGGCGATTCCCCTGCGCTGCTCGCGCCGCGGCTCGGCGACCCTCGCCCTCACCCTCACGACGACCCACCGTGCGGCGGTGCCGACCTGCGACGGGGCCCGCCCCCGGCTGCGCCTCGCGTGCGCTCCAGGCCACTGCGACGGGGTCTACCCCCTGCGACTCGTCCTCGACCAGGGCGCCACGCGCACCGTCTGGTGGTCGCTCGTCACGATCCGGGGGCGCTCGGGCGTGACCCCCCTGTCGGTCGCGCTCATCGAGACGCTCTCGCGAGCCGATCTGGCCCACCCGCTGCGCACCGCCGACGCCCTGCGCGCGATCGCGCGGGCCGCCGCCACCCCACTCACGCTCAGTGCCGACTACGGCGCGCTCGGCCCGATCATCCTGGGCAAGGACCGCTCGGCCCCGGGGCCGACGGACGTGGCGGCGGCGCTCGGCCGGGCTCTCGCGAGCGGGGAGCACCGCGCCATCGACGCCCCGCCGGCCGAGACCGACTTCGCGGGCCTCGCGGCCCACCACCTCGACACCCAGGTCCTCCAACAGGTCAACCTGTCGTCGAACCTCCTGCGCACCCTCACCGGCCGCTACGTCGACGGCCCCGTGCTGCTCTCGGGGCCGATCGCGCCCACCGGGCTCGCGGCGCTCGCGCGCGCCGGCGAGACCCGGGTGGTGCTCGCCGAGGACGCCCTGGCCGCCGCCCCGTCGGCGACCCTCACCTGGGGCACGCCGTTCCGGGCCACCGGCGTCGCGGGGGCCCTCGCGCTCGCCACCGACGGCCCCCTCTCCACACTCCTGCGCGGCGGCGCCCGAACGGCCGGGCTGCGCACCGCCCTCGTGCTCGGGACCCTCGACTTCTTGCACTACGAGGCCCCCAACGCGCCGGTCCCGCGGGCCGTCGTGCTCGCCGCTCCCCTCTCGGCGACGTCGCCCACCCTCATCAACGACCTGACCGCGGGCCTCGGCAACGACCCCTTCGTGCGCACCACGACGCTGACCCCCCTCTTCGACGCTCGCCTGGTGGGCGCCGACGGCGCGCCCGCGACCCGCGCCCTGAAGCCGGTCGCGCCGTCGACCTGGTCGAGCCGCAACGTGGCGTCGCTGCTCACGGTCATCGGCGAGGTCAACTCCTTCGCCCAGGCGGTGCGCAGTGGCCCCGTGGCCACCGCCCTGCGCGTGGCCGTCGCCAGCGCCGAGCAGGTCGGCGCCCCGGGGAGCCGCCAGGACGCGATCGAGCGGGCCCAGGCTGCGCTCGACGCGCAGCTGGGGCTCGTCTCGATCGACGAGAGCACGATCACCCTCGCCGGACCGGGCACCGCCCTGCCGGTGACCGTCCACTCGCGCACCGGCTATCACCTCGCGGCCGTGGTGCACGTCACGGCCGAGGGCCTGGCCTTCCCCAAGGGCTCCGCCGTGGCGGTGGACCTCAACGCGCCGACCGTCTCGGTCGACGTGCCGACGGCCCGGGCCACGGCGAGCTCGGTCACCCTCCAGGTCACCCTCACGACGCCCAACGGCCAGCTGGAGCTGGCGCGCAGCGCCGTCCAGGTGAGAATCGCCGGGACCTCCATCGTCGGCTACCTGCTCACCGCCCTCTCCCTGCTGGTGCTGGCGTGGTGGTGGTGGCGCACCACCCGTCGGCGCACCGTCGGCCGGCACGCCCGATGAGCGTCGACGCCCGCCACTCCACCCGGGTCGCCTCGATGGCGGGCGGGACGCTCGTCTCGCGCCTGACCGGCCTGGTACGCGTGTTCGTCCTCGCCTGGGTGCTCGGCTTCACCCCGATCGCCGACGCCTTCAACCTGGCCAACACGGTGCCGAACATGCTCTTCGACGTCGTGCTCGGGGGGGTCGCCACGGCCACCTTCATCCCAGTCTTCGTCGAGTCTCTGGCCCGCGAGGGCGAGCGTCGGGCCTGGCGCTCGATCTCGTCGATTGTGAGCCTGGCGGCGGCCGTCCTCGTCGTGGCCTCGGTGCTCGCGTGGGTCTTCGCGCCCTGGATCATCCAGGGCTTCACCTTCGTCTCGCGCAGCTCGAGCTCCGCACCCGCAAGCGCCACGGCCGCGGTGGTCGCCGCCCAGCGGGCCCTGGCGACCACGCTGCTGCGCTGGTTCGTCCCCCAGATCTTCTTCTACGGCCTCATCGGGCTCGCGACGAGCCTGCTCAACGTGCGCCGTCGCTTCGTGGTGGCCGCGTGGGTGCCGATCGCGAACAACGTCGTGGCCATCGCGGCGCTGGTCTGGTACCACCTGGTCGACCCGACACCCGTCCTCGAGGGGCTCTCGGGGACCCGCGACCTGGCCTGGCTCGGGGCGCTGACGACGGCCGGGGTGGCCCTGCAGTTCCTCCTGCTCGTGCCCTCCCTCGCGCGCAGCGACCTCTGGCGGATCCGGCTGCGCTTTGACGTGCGCGACCACGCGGTGCGCACCGTGGCCCGACTCAGTGGATGGACCCTGGGACTCGTCGCGGCGAACCAGGCGTCCCTCTACGTGGTGCTGGCCCTGGCCTTCGGGATCGGGGGCGACGGGCCGGTCAGCGCCTACACCTACGGCTGGTCCTTCATGATGATGCCCTACGCCGTGGTGGTCGTCTCGGTGATGAGCTCGCTCGCCCCCCAGCTCGCCGGACTCGCCACCGAGGGCCGGCCCGAGGCGTTCGCCGAGCGGATGCGCTTCGGGCTGCGCCAGTCGCTCGTGATCATCCTGCCCGCGACGGCCGCCCTCATCGTCTTGTCCCAGCCGCTCGCGGCGATCCTGCTCAACCGCGCCGACGCCAGTCAGTCCCTGCTGGCCGGCACGGCCATCGCCGTGCTGGCGGCCGGCCTGCCCGGCTTCTGCGTCTTCCAGCTGTGCGTGCGCGGGCTGCAGGCCATGCAACGGGCCCGCGACGTCTTCTTGCTCTACGTCCTCGACAACGGCGTGGCCGTCGTCTTGTGCGTGGCGATCGGCCGGCACTCGCTCGCCGGGCTCTGCGCGGCCGTCTCGATCGGCTACACGGTGGCCGCCCTGGCCGCCCTCGGGACGCTCGCGCTGCGCCGGGTCGACATCGTCGCCGCCGTAGGGGGCGTCCACGTGCGCCGCAGCCTGGTCGCGACCCTCGTCGCGACCCTCGTCATGGCGGTCGTCTACGCCGGGCCGACCTGGAGCCACGGGCTGAAGCTCGTCGCCCGCTTCGGCGCGGCCGGTCTCGCCGGGACCCTCGGCTACCTGCTCGTCGCCTCCGTGGGGGCCCGCCGGGCCCGGCGCGCCACCGGCCCGCGTGCCAGGCTGTAGCGACCGGAGAAGGGGACATGGCCAACGTCAAGGTGGTGACCGACAGCGCGAGTGACCTGCCCGACGACCTCGCGCGCGAGTGCGGGATCGAGGTGGTGCCGCTCACGATCCGCTTCGGTGACGAGGAGTTCACCGACCGCGAGGATCTCTCCCCCGCGGAGTTCTGGATCAAGTGCCGGGACTCCCCCACCCTTCCCGAGACCGCGGCCCCGTCCCCGGGCCGCTTCCAGGACGTCTACCGCCGGGCCCGCGAGGAGGGCTGCGACGGGGTGGTCGTGCTCACCATCTCCTCGGCCCTGTCGGCCACCCACGGCTCGGCGACGCTGGCGGCCGAGGCGATGGCCGGCGAGATCGAGGTGCGCGTCGTCGACACCCTGAACGTCGCCATGGGTGAGGGCCTCATCGCGATCGAGGTGGCCGAGCGGGCCCGCGCGGGCGCCGGGCTCGACGAGCTGGTGGGCGTGGCCCACGACGCCATGGCCCGCGCCGGGGTCGTGGCCACCCTCGACACCCTTGACCACATCATCCGCGGTGGCCGGATCGGCGGGGCGAAGGCCCTCATCGGCCAGGTCCTGTCGATCAAGCCGCTGGTCGCCCTGCGCGACGGCGTCGTCGCCGAGGCCGGCCGGGCCCGCACCCGCGCGAAGGCTCTCGCGGCCTGCGCCGAGCGGGTCCGGGCCGAGGCCCCCCTCTCGCGCCTCGCCCTCATCCAGGGCGGGTGCGCCGAGGACGACGTGGCGGCGATGCGCGCGCTGGTCGCCGACATCGCGGTGGCCCACCCGATGCTCGAGGCCGACATCGGGCCGGTCGTGGGGACCCACGCCGGGCCCGGGGTGATCGGCCTCACGTGGCTTCGCGCCTGACCCACTAGGGTCGGGGCGTGGACGACGTCCCCACGAGCGAGCCCGACCTCGTCGACAAGGCGCTCGGCGCCTTGGACCACGGCCTCGACGTCGTCCACGACAAGGTCCTGCGCCCCATCATCCTCGCCGGGCGGGCCGTCGCCTACGGGCTGGTCGTCGCGCTGGCCGCGGTGGTCCTCGTCGTGGTCGTGGTCGTCGGCGTGATGCGCCTGCTCGACGTCTATGCTTTTTCGGGCCGCGACTGGCTGAGCTACGCCGCCGTGGGTGCGCTGTCACTGGCCACGGGACTCGTGATCTGGCGCCGCCGCCGTCCCGTGCGAGTGAGGAAGTAGTGCGCCACACGCAAGTCCTGATCATCGGGTCCGGCCCCGCCGGCCTGACCGCCGCCGTCTACGCCGCCCGGGCCCAGCTCTCCCCCCTGGTGATCGAGGGCGAGCCGTCCTCCACCTCGGACCAGCCCGGCGGCCAGCTCATGCTCACCACCGACATCGAGAACTTCCCGGGCTTCCCCGAGGCGGTCTCGGGCCCCGAGCTCATGGCCCGGATGCGCGAGCAGGCCCTGCGCTTTGGTGCCGAGCTCCAGGTGAGCCGCGTCCAGCGCCTCGACGTCGCCGAGCGACCCTTCAGAGCGTGGCTGAGCGGCGACGGCGAGGCGCCCAGCGTCTCGGCCGACGCCGTGATCCTGGCGACCGGCGCGCGCTCGCTCATGCTCGAGGTACCCGGCGAGGACCGGCTCTTGAGCCACGGGCTCTCGACGTGCGCCACGTGCGACGGCTTCTTCTTCCGCGGCCAGGACATCGCGGTCGTGGGCGGAGGCGACTCGGCCCTGGAAGAGGCGCTCTTTCTCACCCGCTTCGCGAGTTCGGTCACCGTCGTGCACCGACGCCACGAGCTGCGCGCCAGCAAGATCATGCAGCAGCGGGCCTTCGACCACGAGAAGATCCGCTTCGCGTGGAACTCCGTGGTGACCGAGGTGCTCGGCGAGCAGCGGGTCGAGGGGCTGGCCGTGCGCGACACCGTGACCGGTGCCGAGAGCCGCCTCGAGGTGACCGGGGTCTTCGTCGCCATCGGCCACGTACCCAACGTCACCCTGGTCGAAGGTTCGGTCGAGCTGGCCGAGGGCGGCTACGTGCGCACCGGACCCGGCTCTCTCACCAGCGTCGAGGGGCTCTTCGCCGCCGGCGACGTGCAAGACCACGTCTACCGCCAGGCGATCACCTCGGCCGGCTCGGGGTGCGTCGCGGCGATCGACGCCGAGCGGTGGCTCGAGGCGCGGGGGCTCTAGGCCCGGTCGCTAGTCTGGCCACCGGCGCCGTCGCGGCGCCGAGGAGGTTGCCATGAGCGGAACGATCACCACCCTGACCGACGCCACCTTCGACGAGGTCGTCGGCGGCGCGGACAAGCCGATGCTGGTCGACTTCTGGGCGGAGTGGTGCGGCCCGTGCAAGTTGATCGCCCCCATCCTCGAGGAGCTCGCGGTCGAGCAGGCCGACGCCTTCGCCGTGGGCAAGCTCGACGTGGACCACAACGTCCAGACCGCCACCAAGTTCTCGGTGATGAGCATCCCGACGCTGCTGGTCTTCAAGAACGGCCAGGTCGTGGGCCGTCTGGTGGGGGCGCGCCCCAAGGGCGCGCTGCTCCAGGAGATCACCTCGATCCTCTCCGCGGCCTGAGCGAGCCCGTCCTGCGCCCGGGGGCCACGGGTGAGGCCGTGGCCGAGCTCCACCGTCGTCTCGGCGTCCTGGGCCTCGCGCGCGCCGAGGGCCGTCCCGACCTCTACGACGATCAGACGGTGGCCCTCGTCGAGGCGTTTCAGCGCTCCCGCGGCGTCCCGCTCACCGGCGTCGTCGACGGACTCACCGCGACGCGCCTGGCCGAGGCCCAGTGGCGCCTCGGCGAGCGCCTCCTCTACCTGACCCGGCCGCACCAGCGCGGCGACGACGTCGCGGCGCTCCAGGTCGCCCTGGCCCAGCTCGGCTTCAACCCCGGGCGCGTCGACGGCATCTTCGGGCCCCTCGCCCACGAGGCCCTCTCGGAGTTCCAGCGCAACTGCGGGCTCGAGCCCACGGGGGTCTTGTCGCTCGCCACCTACCGTGAGCTCGTGCGGCTCCGATCCCCCGGGCCGGCCCGCAGCCTCGTGACCGAGGCCTGGACCCGCGCCGGTCTGGCCATCCCCCACCAGGTGTCGGTCCTGGTCTGCGGGGTCGGACCCCTCGCCGAGGCCCTCGCCGACTCCTGGGCCGGCACGACCGGCGTGCACACCCGCCTCGGGGTGCTCGCCGAGGCGGCGGCCGAGGTCGCCAACGACCTCGGCGTGGCCCTGGTGCTCTCGATCGAGCCCACCCCCGGGGTCATCGGGGTGCGCCTCCACTACTGGGCCGGACCCACGTCCCACAGTCGACCGGGCGAGACGGCGGCGTCCTCCCTGGCCAGCGCCCTTTCGACCATCGACGGCGGCCCGAGGGTCGAGGTGACGGGCCTCGCGCTGCCGATTCTCGCGGGCACGCGCATGACGACCCTGCACGTCGAGCACGGCGCGTTCGGCGCCGGGATCGTTCACCGAGTCGTCACCGCCCTACGCACGGCGACCACCCACCTTTTCCACAGTGAGAGCGCCTAGGCGAGGTCCGCGACCGGCCCTCCTCCCTTGACTGGCCCCGATTCCCAGCAATTGCCCGTAATAACCCACAACTTCATCC
>NCBE01000030.1 GCA_002255565.1 Actinobacteria bacterium 21-73-9 | reverse complement strand
GGTGGCCGCCGACGGGAGCCTGCACAAAAGCCCTGCTGGGGGGGAGGGAACAGGGAAGAACCCGACGGATCGAGCCAAGCTCGGATGGAAGTGGTCGATTCTCACCGACGCCAAGGGCATCCCCATTGGCTGGACGATCGAGGGTGCGAACCGCAATGACTCCATCCTCTTGGAGCCGACCCTCGAGGACGCGAAGACACGCGGATGGCTCGCCCAGGTGCGGACGATCTGGCTCGATCGCGGCTATGACTCCGACGTCACACGTGAACGACTTGCCGCGCTTGGCATCACCGACGCGGTCATCGCGCAGAAGCGCAAGCGAGGCGCCTCCGGCCCAGCACCGCGTCAGCCGATGGGACTCCGCTGGCCGGTCGAGCGCAGCAACTCCTGGCTCTCGAACTACGGCCAGATGCGCAGGAATACGGACCGAAAGGCCGAGCATCGGCTCGCGCAGTTCGCCCTCACCGTCGTCTTTCTCCTCACGGCGAAGCTGATCGACTATCGAAAGCGCTGGATGCCGGCGGTGTCTCCTATCCGCTGAGCCTCTTACCGGTTTCGGACTGGATTCGGGCATCGAGGTCGTCTCCGCCCTGATCGTGCTCAACCGGCTCAGGACCACCAGCCTTGGCGAGGTCCACGAGGAACGAGTGCGGCGGGCGCTTCGAGCGATCGCCGTCACGTTCTTCGCGCTGGCGGTCTACCTGACCGTGGATGGCATCGTCAGCCTCGCCACGGCCAGCCGACCCGACACGAGCCGGGCCGGGATCGCCATCAGTGCTGCCGCGCTCGTCGTCATGCCGGTGCTCGCCCGAGCCAAAGGAGCCGTCGGACGTCGGATCGACGGTCCCCTCGGCGCGCTCGTGCTCGCCGACGCGGCCGAGACCCGGCTCTGCGCGCTGCTCGCCGTCGCCACCCTGGGCGGTCTGCTCGCCTATGGCCTCGCCGGGTGGCGGTGGGCCGATCCCGTTGCCGGCTTTGCCATCGCCTGCTTCGCCCTGCGTGAAGGTGTCGAAGCCTGGCGAGGCGAGCTGTGCTGCGACTGACGGGCTCGGACAGCTCTCTGTGCAGTCGACCGCGGCCGCAGCGCATCGCAGCGCGGGTGGTCACCGCTGGCTCATCTGGGCGGCCGGCACTGCAGACGCGCCAGCCGGCGCGCCACGCGAAAGGACTTCGTCGACGTTCCCCGTCCCTCGGCAACGCCACCTCTGCCTTGGGACGCGACCGTGTTCGACGTCTCGACCGCCGCGCTCGACACAGCCCGCCGCTATGGCCGGTGGCACGACCGGGCGGTGCTCCACTTCCTCGTCGACCCAACCGAGCTCGCAGCGTCTCCCCACGTGCTGCGCGCTGCCCTCGAACCGGGCGGGGCGGGGATCTTCGCCACCTTCGGCCCTGACGACCCGTGCCCGGGCGTTTCCGTTCGCCGCTGCTCGCCCGACGACCTCGCCGCGCTCCTCGGCGACGGCTGTGTAGCGGTGGCGTCCCGCCGAGAGGAGCACATCACGCCTGCGGGCGCCCCGCCCTCGCCTGGATCGCCGCCAGAGCCTCGGTCACGAGCTCCATGTGCTGTACGGGTCGGGCGGTTCCTTCCCCCGACGGCCGGTGCTGCGAGGAACCGGTGGTCCGATGGCCGGCTGATGCCACGGCGCCAAAGGTTCACGCATCGGTCGAGAGCTTGGTTCGGTGACGATCCAGACGACTCGATTACGGATATCGATATCGTTTTCCGTTGCCAGCTACGCTGCCTTCATGCGAGAGCTCCTCCGCGGCGCCGTGCGGTTGCACATCCTCCATCACGCCGCCGAAAACGCGGTCAACGGCGCGTGGATGACGAGTGAGCTGGCACGCCACGGCTACAAGATCAGCCCCGGGGCGCTCTACCCGACGCTGCACAAGATGGAA
Source organism: Actinobacteria bacterium 21-73-9 (assembly GCA_002255565.1). Taxonomy (GTDB): domain Bacteria; phylum Actinomycetota; class Acidimicrobiia; order Acidimicrobiales; family RAAP-2; genus RAAP-2. Next base: position 18,385 of record NCBE01000030.1, on the reverse strand, counting down.
GCCGAGGGCCTCGTCCGCTCGCACTCCGAGGTCGTCGACGGGCGGGCCCGGCGCTCCTACGTGGCAACGGCCAAGGGGCGCCGGACGCTCGAGGCGACCAAACGCCAGCTGCGCGAGCTGGCAGCCGAGATCCTCGGGGACGAGCAGCCGTGAGACACCCTTTGTCAACCCCGAACATCAGTTCGATGTCAGGCGGCCTTGCTGGTCAGGCCCAAGGCCCGGTTGCGGTTGGCGACGTGGACGGCCTCGTCGTAGGCGACGTTGCGGGTGAGGCAGTGCCAGAGGACCTCCAGCCACCGGTTCCCGAGGGCTCGCAGAGCGGCGTGGTGACCGTTGCTCTTGGCCCGGTGGGCGTCGTAGAAATCCCGGGCCCAGCCCGAGCCTCGCAGGCTGCAAAAGGCCCACTGTTGGACGGCGTCTCGGAGATGGCCGTTGCAGGCGAGACGGTTCGCGACGACGAGCTCGTGCTTGCCGGATCGGCGGGTGACGGGCGCTTTGCCGGCGTAGCATTGCAGTCCGTTCGGCGTGTCGAAGTTCGTGACGTTGCCGATCTCAGCGGCCACCCTGGCGGCGAGGCGATCACCGAGGCCTGGAAAGCTCAAGTAGATCTCGCCGCCAGGGACCGCCGGCCCCCGGTCGCCGTCCTTGGGTTGTCTGGCGCGGCCGGTGCGTGGAGCGCCGAGGAGCAGTTCGCCCATCCGCCGCTCCCACGCCCGGCGTTGCGTACCGAGGGCAAGGAAACGGCTGGGGGGCGCGGTAGAAGTTGGTGTTGGGCACCTTGAGCGTTCCCGGGATCAGCGGCTCGAACGGGATCTTGATGTCGGCCAGGCCGGTGACCGACAGGGCCCCCATGGTGGCCCCGTGGTAGGCGATGTTGCGGCTGAGGCAGTGCAAGCGCGTTCGTCGTCGCGGGTGATCGAGCGCAGCTCGGCTGCGGCCTCGCCGTGGGGGACGAGCACCCGGAGCCGCTCGAAGCGGTCCAGGGCGATCACACAGGCGATGCGGGCGTCCTCGGCGTCGTCTTTCTTCTTCGCCGGCCCACGACGGCGGGCGACGAGGTCAGGGTTGACCGGCACCACCGTGTAGCCGGCGTCGATCAGCCGTTCGACGAGCATCCCGTAGCTCGTCTCGAGCACCACCCGCACCTCGGCGGGGTCTGGTTCGATCGAGGCGATCCGGGCGATCAACGCATCGATCGATCTCGGGTCGTGTTCCACCCGAGCGATGTCGAACACCCCCTCGCCAGGGCGGCCAAGGGCGACGAGATGGAACTCCTCAGCCCAGTCGATACCTACTCCAAGCACACGGTCTCCTTCGTTCGTCGGGCACCAACTGCGAAGGCACAGCACCGTGCTGATGGACCAGTCCTCGAGGGACGACACCCTTGTTGGCGTCAGGCCTTCAAGACCACCCGCCGGGGACGCAGTCTCACGTCAGTCCTCGAGGGACAAGCGATGCAAGCGTTCCCCGGCGGAGGCCTCTGCAATGGAAGGTAGACCCATCAGCGACGACAGCCGCTCCCCCAACGGTGCGCCCACCTCGCCGGTGCCGCTCGCCGTCATCGCCTGGCAGTGGGCCCGGCTCGGTTGCATCGGCTTCGGCGGCCCGCCTACCCACATCGCCCTGCTGCGGCGCATGTGCGTCGAGGAGCGGCACTGGATCGACGCCAAGGAGTTCGAGGACGCGATCGCCACCACCAACCTCCTGCCCGGTCCGGCGTCGACGCAGCTGGCGATCTTCTGCGCCTGGCGGCTGCGCGGCCGGATCGGTGCCGTCCTCGGCGGGGTGTGCTTCATCGTCCCGGGGCTGATCCTGATCCTGGCTCTTGCGTCCGTCTTCTTGGCCAGCCACCCGCCGGGCTGGGTCCTCGGCGCGGCGGCTGGGGCTGGGGCTGCCGTGCCCGCGGTGGCGCTCCACGCCGCGTCGGGGCTCGTCCCGGCCAGCTGGAAGCGCATCGGCGCCACGCGAGCCCGACACGTCCGTTGGGTCTGCTACGTCCTTGCCGGAGGGATGGCCGCAGCGAGCATCGGTGCCTACTTGGTGGTGGTGCTCGTCGCCTGCGGAACGATGGAGATCGCCATCCGCCGCAAGGGACGACCGGCTTCGGGCTCGCTCCGAGCGATCACGCCGGGGCTCGTCGCCCACGGGGCGCTCGTCGGCGGGCTCGGGGCGCTCTCCTGGGTGGCGTTCAAGGTCGGCGCCCTCTCCTACGGCGGCGGCTTCGTGATCGTCCCCCTCATGCAGCACGATGCTGTGACCACCTACCACTGGATGACCGGCGCCCAGTTCCTCAACGCCGTCGCCCTCGGTCAGGTGACCCCGGGCCCGGTGGTCCAGACCGTGGCGGTCGTCGGCTACGCGGCCGGCGGTATTGGCGGCGGGCTGCTCGCCGCGCTCGTCGGCTTCGCCCCGTCGTTCTTCTTCATCCTCCTCGGCGGGCCGCGCTTCGGCCAGATCCGGGCGAATCGCACGGTCGAGGCATTCCTCACCGGTGCGGGACCGGCCGTCATCGGCGCTATCGCCGGCTCGGCGATACCGCTCGGCCTGTCCTTTTCGCACCTGTGGCAGATCCCCGTGCTCGGTGGCGCCCTCCTCTGGTTCCTCGCCGCCCGACGCGGCGTCGTCAGCGGGCTCCTCGTCGCCGGAGCGGTCGGCGTCGTCGTCGCACTCGTCGGAGTCCCCGTCTGAGCTCGCGCCCGGGAGCGCAATCGCTTGACCTTGAAGCCGGGTTCGAGGTTTACCCTTTCGACATGGAGGGTCCCGGGGTGTCCGAGCTGACCGAGCGGGCCGGGGTGGCGCCCCCAACCGTGCGATTCTACGAGCGCATCGGGCGGTTGTCCCCCACGCGTCGGGCACCGAACGACTACCGGGCGTTCGAGGGGACCGCCCTCGAGGAGTTGGCGTTCGTCACCCGGGCCAAGGGCATCGGGATGACCTTGAAAGACATCAGCGATCTGCTGGCGGCCTGGCCGAGCGGCGAGTGCCAGTCACTCCAGGCCCGCGTGCGGGCCTTCCTGGTCGAGCGGATCGACGACGTGCACGAGCAGCTCGGCGAGCTGAGCGCCTTGGAGCGCCGGCTCACTACCGTGCGAGTCACCATGAAGGCCGATGCCACTCGGACCGCCACCTTGGCTCGACTGTGTGCCGCGGAGACCGCCTGCTGCGCCCAGACCCATTCCGTCATGGAGATCGGCGACGGCCAGGTGACGCTGTCCATCGAGGCGAAGGGGGCTCCCGAGCTGCTCGACGCCCTGTTCGGCGCCACCAACCCCGGCGGCCGATGACCTCGTCGCGGGCCTCCCTCGTGGTGGTGGCGCTCTCGCCGTTCGTGTGTGGATCCGGACATTTATTGAAGGCGTCCTCCGCCCGATCGCTCACTGCGCCGAGGGCCCGCCCCAGTGCGAGTGGGGCCATCGTGTCGGCAGCCCCGCCACGTGGCGGTGGCGCCGGTGAGCGAACGCTCGTCGAGCCTCGGCGGCCGCTTGCTGGCGCTGGGTCTCACGGGCCTCGGCTTGGCGGGCCTGCTGACGGCGGGCGAGGTTCTTGCGTTCGCGGTGCAGTTGTCGTTGGCGCTCGCTCGGCATCTGTGGCCACACCCGGCGCTACGGCGATCCTGTGACGTAATCGCGTGGGTTCTCGGTCGAGCCGTTCACCCGTACTTCGAAATGCAGGTGCGGGCCCGTGGAGTCCCCGGTCGAGCCGACGAAGCCGATCACCTGGCCCTGGCCGACTCCCTGTCCTTGGGTAACGGCGATCCGTGACTGGTGAGCGTAGCCGGTGACGACGCCGCCACCGTGGTCGATCAGCACGAAGTTGCCGTAGCCGCTCTCCCAGCCGGCGTAGATGATCTGCCCAGCGCTGGCCGCGTGGATTGGCGTGCCGGTGGGGTCGGCGATGTCGATGCCAGGGTGGAAGCCGCCCCAGCGTGGTCCGTACTCCGAGGTGACCGTGCCCTGGAGCGGCCAGGTGAGCCCGGTCGAGTGCGCACCGGCTGATGGGGTGGCCCCTCCGCCGTCCGGCAGGTTGGAGGCGGTGCTTTGGGCGATGACGGCGGCGACCTGGCTCTGCTGTGCGGCGAGGTCGGCGCTCTCGGCGCTGAACTGGGCGATGCGTGCTTGTAGCGTCGCGCTCGGGTGGCAGCGGCAGCGGCAGCGGCCTGGGCTTGGTGCTCGGTCGCCTGCAAGTCGGCGCGCTGTGATGCAAGCACCTCCTGGAGCTCGCGGAGACGGTCGACGGTGTCGCTGACGTTTCCCATGGCGATGCGGCGGTACTCCGCCGTGACCACTGCTTGCTCGGCGTCCGAGGCGAACAGCGAGTCGATGCTGGCACTGGCCGAGCCTTCCATATAGGCGGCGACGGCTTGTCGGCGCAGGAGGTCCCGTTCGGCGGCCGTGTGGCGCGTGGTCCTCTGCACCTCGACCGTCTTGGCTGCCAGCTGCTGGTTTGCGACGGCGACCTGCGCCTCGGCGTCGGCGAGCTCGCTATTGGCGGCGTTGGTGGCCGCGCTCTGCTGCGATGCAATCGCGTCGAGGCGGCTGACGTCGGCTTGCACCTGGGCGTCGGACGTCTGGGCGGCGGCGAGCTGTTGGCCGAGCTGCACCTGCTCGGCGTGCAGTCGTTGGGCTGTGCTTTGAGGGTCGGCGACGGCTTGCCCGGGTACCGCCACGATCATCGTCGCGATGGCCGTCGCTCCGAGCAGCCGGGCGCTCCTTGCACGTGCTGTCCTCGAGCGGTAGGGCAGGATCATCGACGACTGAGTGTAGTAGCAGTGTCGGCACACGGGAGGACCCAGTGGACTCGAGCGGCTGACTGGGCGGGTGGCTCCCCACGAGCGCTGCATCACGTGGGTGCCCCGGAAGAGGCGGAAGAGGCGCTGTCGGAGAGGTGCGGGGGCGCTCCGGCCCGGTGGCCTGCTTATTGGCGATGACCTGCTCCCGACGCCGGCGAGCGCGCTCTTCCACCGGATGGAACGTGCAGAGCCACCACCGACTCGTGACGGCCGAGGACGGCGCGCAAGCCCTTCGGGGCGTTGCCCATCGAGAACCCGCGTGTCCGTCTGGACGTGGCCGGCCTGGTGGCACGCTTCCGAGCGTCGCCGACGTCGTGATGCCCCGGACCGCAGCGGCGCCTTGTGGTGCGGGACTGTCGTGGCCGATCGTGCGCGGTGCTGGCCGATCGCCGTGCCCTATCCCACGATGAGGGCGACGATGATGTCCGCCAGAAGGGCGGCGGCACTAGCGGCGATGGTGAGGCGCCAGCCGTGGCTCGTGTGCCGCGAGACGGCCCGCAGGGGGAAGAGCAGTTGGCGGGCGAGGGTATAGGCAGCCATGGCGCCGGCGAACAGCTCGGCATGGCCCACCGGGGCGTTCCAGGCGACCGCCAGCGCGGCGATGCCGATAGCGAGCGCTGCGGTCGATTCGAAGAGCTGCACCGGCACCCGCCGCACCCAAAGCCGATGGTCCGAGGACCACAGGCCCCAGCGCGACGCCGTGGGACGCCCCACGCAGCAGCCGCCGAAGAAGCAGCCGTAGCGGCCGATCGTCATCCCGAACAACAGGCCGGGCGCGCTCAGGTCGAGGATCGTTCCGAGCGGTAGTCCGGCGATCTGGGTGCCGGCGGCGAGGGCGGCCCCCGCGCCGAGGACGAATCCTTGGATGCAGGCCCCGGAGAGCAGCTCCCGCATGCTCCGCTCGCCCGTCGCGTAGTGGCCGATGGCGTAGTAGGCCTTGGCAGCGAGCAAGCCGATGGCGGCGGCGACAAGGGAGACCACCTCGACCCGCGCCACCGACAGGTGGAAGTGGTGGGCGAGGAGGCCCTGGACGACGAGGCCGACCACGGCGCCGATGCCGACGAGAGCCGGCCAGGCGCCGAAGCGAGCGCCGGGGGCGCGGACCTGGATGATCGGGGCATAGGCCGTCGTGCCTGACGCCGAGGCGGGTGCGACCTTCGGTCGGGGCGGACGTGACCGCGGGGCTTGGGCACCGAGGAGCACGGCGGTCGTCTCCCACGTGCCCGGGTTGATGTCTCGGATGCGCGTGGTGACCGAGAGGGGTCCGACGCCTGGTGGGACGTCGAGGGTCTCCTCGACGCTGAAGCGGTCCCGAGGCCCCGGCTTTCCCTTGCGGTCGGCTCGACGGCCGCTGAAGCGAACGGTGACCGGCCCAGAGACGTTGGCCGCTTGGGGGTCGAACCAGTAGGTGAGACCAAGCGCCTGCGCGCCGGTCTCTGCGAGGGTCTCCCAGTCGAACCGCTCGACTCGAAGACCGGAGCTCGCTCCGCTCGATCGGATCCCCGCGGTGCGGCTGATGTGGAGCACGTCGGTTCTCTTCCCTGGGTTCATCGAGTGGGCTCCTCGGCGGCGACCGGCGCTGGCGCGTCGGGAGCGGATCGCAGCTCGAGGGCGCGGTCGGCCTTCGAGAGTGCCCGTTCCACGAGCAGCCGATCGGCGTCGCTGAGCGGTGCCGCGTAACGGCGGGCCCGGCGGAAGAAGAACAGCACGAGCCCGCCGCCGGCGATGGCCGTGCCCGCCAGCGGCAGCACCCAGACGAGGGCGTCGTCCCCCGAGCTCGGTGGTCGGAGCAGGATCCGCGGCCCGTAGCGCGAGACGAGGAAGTCGAGGATCTGCTGCTCGCTCCGACCCTTCTCGACCGCCCGGCGGATGTAATGGTCGACGGCGACCGCAGAGGGGATGGTGGAGTCGGCGACCGAGACGTCAGGGCAGCTCGGGCACCGGACGATGTTGGCGATCTGCGCGGTGCGCTCGGCGACGGTCTCGGGTCCGGGGCGTGGGAGCGACGAGAAGACGAGCCCACCGACGAGGACCGTCGCCGGGAGCGCCCACCGGAGCGTCTCGCGCGCTCGCCGTCGCCGATGGGCGACCTGCTGATCGTGGTCGTGCGTTGGCCGTGGGGCGGACGGTGCCCCGGCAGCCTGCTGGGAGGGTGCCGGCTCGTCGACCATGGCCTTAGGCCCGGCGCTCGCCACAGGCACCGTCACAGGGGCGCGCCGGCGAGGCCAAGCGGCGAGCAGCGTCCCGAGCGCGACCACGCCGGCGCCGATCCACAGCCACGCGATGAGCGGTTGGACGATCACCCCGATGGTGGCGGGGCCGCCGGGGCGTTGGGGAGGGGAGACGAAGGTGAGGTAGACGTCCTCGACGAGGGTGCTCGAGATCGCCGGGGTGCTGACCCCCAGGGTGTCGGGGGCGTACTGACTGACCGCCGGGTGCAAGATGCGCGACGCCTGATCGACGCGCACGAGGGCCTCCATGGCGGTCCGGTTCGGTCGAGTGATGTCGGAGGTGCCGAGGTAGGTGATGGTGTGCCCGTCGAAACGGGCTGAGTGGCCGACAGCGAGGGTGACCTGGCCTCGGTGGCCGAAGGAGAGACTGGCAGCCATGGCGACGGCGATGGCAACGATGCCGAGGTGCACGACCATGCCGCCGTTGGTGCGCCCGAGGAGGCCCGAGCGCAGCGCTTGGCCCTGGCGTCGGGCGCTTCGTAACCCGAGTGCCAGCTGGCGCAGCGCCGAGGCCGCGGCGAAGCCGCCCAGGGCGAACACGACAAGGGGGATCGTGGCGCGGATGCCTGCCGCGAGGCAGACGGTGACGACAAGGGCAGCGGTCCAGGCCGGCCCGACGAGCCGTTTGCCGAGCACCTGGCTCGACGCCTTGCGCCAGGGCAACAGCGGCGCCAGGCCCATCAAGAAGAGGAGGACGACGACGATGGGGAAGGTCATCGTGTCGAAGTACGGGCTCCCGACGGTGGCCTGTTGGCCGTTCACGGCTTCGAGGACGAGGGGGAAGACGGTGCCGAGGAGGACGACGAAGGCGAAGGCGGCGAAGGCGAGGTTGTTGACGAGGAAGGCCCCTTCGCGCGAGGCGGGGTGGTCGATACCGCCGAAGGACCGCAGCCGGCTGCCGCGCCAGGCGATGAGGACGACCCCGCCGAGCACGACGGCGGCGAAGAAGCCAAGGAACAGCGGGCCGATCGAGGACACCGAGAAGGAGTGGACGGACTGGAGCACGGCCGATCGGGTGAGGAAGGTGCCGAAGATGGTGAGGGCGAAGGTGGAGAGGAGGAGGGAGAGGTTCCACACCCGCAACAGCCCGCGACGCTCTTGCACCACCACCGAGTGCAGGTAGGCGGTGGCGGTCAGCCAGGGGAGCAGCGAGGCGTTCTCGACGGGGTCCCACGCCCAGAACCCGCCCCAGCCGAGCACCTCATAGGACCACCACATCCCGAGCACGATGCCGACCGAGAGGGACCCCCAGGCGAACAGCGTCCAGCGGCGGGTGATCGTGAGCCAGTTCTCGTCGAGGCGTCCAGTGAGGAGGGCGGCGGCGGCGAACGCGAAGGGGACGGTGAAGCCGACGAAGCCGAGGTAGAGGAAGACCGGGTGGATGGCAACGAGGGCGTTGTCCTGGAGGAGCGGGTTCGGCCCGGCGCCGTTCGAGGGGATCGGGCCGGCGAACCGGCCGAAGGGGTCGGCCGGGCCGAGCATGAGGGCGAAGAAGAAGGCGGCGACCGCCAGGCCGGCAAGGGTCGCCCAGGCGACGACCGGATCGTCGGCCTTGCGCCGGAACCGAAAGGACATGGCGGCGAGGTAGCCGGCGAGGATCAGCCCCCACAACAGGATCGAGCCCTGGAGGGCGGACCACATGCCGGTCACGTCGTAGAGGAGCGGCGTCTGCCTGCTGTTGTTCTCCGCCACGTACGCGAGCGAGAAGTCGTGGGTCAAAAAGGCGTGGACCATGGCGGCGGTCGCCGTCACGGCGCCGGCGAGGACGAGCACGGTATAGGTCTGTCCGTGGCGAAGCGTCGCCGGCCGGCGACGGGCAAGGCCGACGCCGAGAGTGACGATGCCGGCCACCGACGCAGCGAAGGCGAGGAGGATTCCGGCATGGCCGAGGGCGGCGTTCACCGCCGCCTCCGCCCCAGGCACGAGCCCGGGCACGGCGCCGAGCCGGGTCCGGGCTTCGCCGCGCATCGACGGCGCGTCGGGGCACGGTGGTGCCAGCGCGGTTCGGCCATGGCTCAGCGGCCGCTCGGGGCTTGGCGGAAGCCGGGGCCCTGACGTTCGATCGGTCGGCTGCCGCCGGAGACCTGGGTGAGCACCGAGGAGAGCGTCGTTGGTCCGACGGCGCCGACGAGGTGGGCGACCACGGTGCCAGAAGGTGAGATGACGAAGGTCTCGGGCACGCCGGTCACCCCGTAGTCGAGGGCGGTGACCCCGCCGGGGTCCGTGACGCTGGGGAACGTGATCTTGTACTCGGTGTCGAAGGCTCTGGCGTCCGACGCGCTGTCGGCGTAGACGATACCGACCAGGTGCAGGCCGGTCCCCGACCAGCGCTTGTAGAAGGACTCCAAGTTGGCCGCCTCTTGCCGGCAGGCGACGCACCACGACGCCCAGAAATTCACGACGAGAACATGGCCTTTGAGCGAGCGGCTCGTGATCGGCTGCCCTTCGAGCGCCCGCAGCGCAAACGGCGGTGCTGGCTTGCCGAGCAGCGGCGAGGCTGCGGCCATCGTGGCCTGCCGGGAGCTGAGGCGCCCGTAGACGACCGTCAACCCGACGAGAGCGGCGACGGCGAAGGTGACGGCCGAGAGGCGTACCACCCGCCGCCGGTGCAGGCGGGAGCGGCGTTCAACGAGGAGGGGCCCTGGGACTGTGTCCTCGACGTGGCTGCCCGTCTCGCGATGGGAAGCGGGTTCGGGATCGCGGGACGAAGGGGAGCTCGGAGCCGAGACCGGGCTGCTCCCGTGCTGCGACATGCAGTAGTTTTTAGCGGACCACTTACCTCAACGTCCACCCGGCTCCGCAAAGCGAACCGTCCTGTCTCCGGGCGAGATGGCTTGTACCCGTGGCGGGCTCAGGGGAGGAGGTGCCCGGCTCCGAGTGGCAGCACGGCGGTCGCGCCGACCCCGAGGATCACCGTGGCGGTGGCGGCAGCGTAGGCGGTGGCGGCGCTCCACCAGCCGCCCGAGGAGAGCACGGCGGGGTTTGGTGACGGCGCCTGGCGGAAGGCGGGTACCAGCCAGCGCAGGTAGTAGTAGAGGCTGGCGACGGTGTTGACGATGGCAAGGACGGCGAGCCACGTATAGCCCCCGTGGATCACGGCGGTGAAGATCTCGAGCTTGCCCACGAACACGACAGTCGGCGGCGTTCCGACGAGGCCGAGGAGGCTGACGGCCAGGCTGCCGGCGAGCAGCGGCCGGTGGCGGGCCAGGCCGCAGTAGTCGCCGAGGGTGCGGGCCGCGGGAAGCTCGGCGACGACGGCGAAGGCGGCCAGATTGGTGGCGGCGTAGGCCGCCAGGTAGTACCACAGGGCCCGTTGGGCGAGGCCGTTGCGGCCGGCGACGGCGACGGCCATCAGCAGGTAGCCGGCCTGGCTGATGGTCGAGTAGGCGAGCAGGCGTTTGACCCGGGTCTGGGTGAAGGCGGCGAAGTTGCCGAGCGTCATGGTGCACGCGGCGGTGACGGCGACCAGCAAGGCCCAGTCCACGCGGTCGGGAGGGAGCGCCTCGGTGAAGAAGCGGAAGGCGGCGCCGAGGCCGCCGATCTTGGGGATGGTCGTGACGAAAGCGGCCGCCGGGACGGAGGCCCCGTCGACCGCGTCGGGCACCCAGAACTGGGCTGGCACCCCGCCGATCTTGAACAGCAGCCCGGCCGTCACGCAGACGGCCCCAAAGGCCACCGCTGCCCGCGGAGCGCTGTCGAGCGCGGCCTGGAGCCCCGGGTAGCTGCTGGTGGCGCCAAGCCCGACGAGCACAGTGGTACCGGCGAGCATGACGATCCCGAAGAGCGCCCCAAGCAGGTAGTACTTGAGGGATGCCTCGCTGCCCGTCCGGTCGCGCAGCAGGCCGACCAGGCCGTAGCTCGGGACGCTGGCGAGCAGGTATGCGGCGAACACCGTCAGCAGGTCGTCGGCGCCGACGAGGGCGATCGTCCCGGCGCAGGCGAGCAGCAAGAGGACGTAGAACTCCGACTCGCGTGGATGTGCCCGCAGCGGCTCTGCCGAGAGGCCGATGACGACGAGCGCGGCGCCGAGGACGACGACCCGGGCGGCGTTGGTGGCCGGGTCGATGGCGTAGCTGCCGTCGAACACCCGCTCGGGCGGGCCGAGCATGGCGAGCGCGGTGGCGACGAGCCCGCCGAGGCAGGCACCGGCGGCGAGGAGCCGGACCGCCCACTGGCGTCGACGGGGCAGCCATCCCGAGGCGACCGCACCCACGACGGCGGCGACCACGAGGGCCAGCTCCGGGGCCAGCGCGGCCGGGTTCTCCCTCATGGAAGCAAGCCGGCCCGGCGACGAGGCCTCGTCATCCGCCGACCAGGTGGACGAGGTTGCGGGCGGCCGGCTCGATGACGTCGAGCAGCCAGCGTGGTGCCACCCCGATGGCCGCCGAAGCGACGAGCAGGGGCACGACGGCTGCCGCCTCGCGGGGGGTGAGATCGGCGAAGCGGCCGACGCCCGACGGCGTCTTCGGAAGGCGGAGCGGCCCGGCGAGCATGCGCTGGAGGGCGCGGAGGAACAGCGCGGCGGTGATGACGATCGAGGAGACGGCGACGGCGGTGGCGGCGACCTGCGAGCCGAGGCTGCCGGCGAAGATCTGGAACTCGGCGACGAAGCCGGAGAACCCGGGGATCCCGATCGATGCGAAGGCGGCGACGGCGGTGAGCCCGGCGAAGGCGGGGGCCGGACCGGCGAGGCCGGAGTGAGCCTCGATGTCGTAGCTCCCGGTGCGGTCCCACAGCACGCCGGAGAGGAGGAAGAGCGCGCCGGTGATGAGCCCGTGGGAGACCATCTGGGTAACGGCGCCGGTGACGGCCAGGGTGCGGGCCTGGGCGTCGGTGCCCGCGAGCACCCCGGCGGCGCCGATGCCGAGGACGACGAAGCCCATGTGGTTGACGCTCGTGTAGGCGATCATCCGCTTGAAGTCCCGCTGGGCGAGGGCGACGAGCGCCCCGTAGACGGCGGAGAGCGCTCCGAGGATGATGAAGACGAGCGCGAACCTCCGCCACGCGCCGGGCAGGAGCGGCATGGCGATGCGGACGAAGCCGTAGGTGCCGAGCTTGAGCAGGACCCCGGCGAGGATGGCCGAGCCGGCGGCGGGGGCTTCGGTGTGGGCGGGGGGAAGCCAGGTATGGAATGGCACCGTCGGGGTCTTGATGGCGAACCCGATGCCGAGGGCGAGGAGGACCACCCCGGCGTACAGGCCGCGCCCGGCCAGCGGGTCGGCCTTGGTGAGAGCGACGATGTCGAAGGTGTGCGGGCTGGAGGCGAGGAACAGGCCGATGAAGCCGAGCAAGAGGACCACAGAGCCGACGAAGGTGTAGAGGAAGAACTTGAGCGCGGCGTCCTTCGCCGCCTCGCCGTGGCCCCATCCGGCGATGAGGAAGTACATCGCCACGATGGACAGGTCGAAGAACACGAAGAACACGATGAGGTCGAGCGCCACGAACACCCCGGTGCAGACGGTCTGCAACCCCAAGAAGAGGCACACATAGGCACGGGGGCGGCGCGTCTCGCGAAGCGAGTAGACGGCGCAGGCGAGGAACAGCGCCGCCGTCATGGCGAGAAGAGGAAGGGAGATGCCGTCGACGCCGACGTGGTAGCCCACCCCGGCGGACGGGATCCACGGCAGGCTCTCGGTGAGCTGGTAGCCGGCCCGCGGGTCGTAGGCGACCCACAAGGCGACGACGAGGGCCATCTCGATGGCTGCCACCGCCACCCACGCCCGAAGGAAGAACCGGCCGGGGCGACCCTTGGGCACCACGGCGAGGATGATGGCGGCCACCGCCGGAAAGAAGGTGATCAGGCTGAGCACGAGCTCACCGCACCACGACGATGAGGGCGACGAGGGCCGCCACGGCGATCGCCGCCTGGGCGTAGTACTGGTGCACGAGGCCGGTCTGGGGGCGTCGGGCCACGACGCCGAGCTGTTTCGCCCCGGCGGCGACGGCGCCGACGACATCGTCCACGCCCACTTCGCCGACGCGGGCCGCCAGGCGCGCCAGGCCGAGCGCGCCGGCGCCGACAGCCCGCACCGCCCGGTCGAGGATGGCGTCGTCGAAGTCGGCCAGTGCCGCCGCCAGGCGAAGCACGGGGCGCCCGACGACATTGCCGGCGGCCGCCTGGAGTCCAAGCCACCCCAAAAGTGCCCCGGCGGCGGGGGTGGGCAGCCGGGCGGTCACGTCCCACCGCCAGGCAGCGGCCGCGGCGACGAGCGTCAACCCGGTGGAAAGCCCAATCGCCCAGCTCGGCGAGGCCGCCTCCGCCCCGGCCACCATGTCCGCCACGGCAGCAGACACCGGGTGCAGGGCGAAGACGCCGAAGCCGATCGCCCCGACGCCGAGTACCAGCAGCGGGGCGACAAGCAGCCAGCCGGCCCGGCGAGTCCCTCTGCGCTCGGTGTCGTAGCCGGCTTCTGCGTCGTCGGGCACCGGCAGCCAGACGATACGGATCGCCCGGATGCTGTAGATCACTGAGATCACCGCACCCGCCAGCCCGACGCCATACAGCGCCGGGTCTCGTGCGAACGCCCCGGCCAGGACGGCGTCTTTGCTCGCCCACAGTGAGAGCGGCGGCAGCCCCGCCAAGGCGAGTGCTCCGGCGGTGAAGGCCAGCCCGACGAGGCGGTAGCGGCGCGCCGCGCCGGCGAGGGCCCCCAGCTGCTTGGTCCCGAGCGCCGCCAGCCAGGCTCCGGCGGCGAGGAACAGCAGGCTCTTGGTGGCGGCGTGGGCGACGAGCTGTTCGGTCCCGGCCGCCACGCCACCGGTGCCCGCCGCGAGCACCATGAAGCCGACCTGGGCGCAGGTCGACGCGGCGAGCAGCTGCTTGAGGTCGCGCTGGGCGACGGCGACGAGCCCGAGGACGACGGCCGTCGCCGCACCGGTCCAGGCCACCACGGGCTCCCCCCACCCGGAGGCGACGAGCAGGGGGTGCAGGCGCAGCAGCAGGTAGGCGCCGGCGGCGACCATCGTGGCCGAGTGCAAGAGCGCCGAGACCGGGCTCGGTCCCTCCATCGCCCGGGACAGCCAGAAGCTGAACGGCAGCTGGGCCGACTTGCCGAAGGCGGCGACCACCACCCCGGCCGTCGCCACCCCGAGCCACGGGGCGGGGAGGTGGGCGAGCGTGTCGAGGCGGAGCGACCCGGCCCCACCAGCGACGGCGGCGCCGGCGGCCAGATAGAGGCCGAGGTCGGCGGCGCGGGTCGTGACGAAGGCGGTGGTGCCCGCTTCGACCCGGCGCCGCTCGCCCCACCAGAAGCCGATGAGGGCCCAGCTCGCCGCGCCCATCGCCTCGAAGCCCACGAGCAGCACCGGCAGGGTCGTCGCCGTGACGGTGACGAGCATGGCCCCGGCGAAGAGGAGCATGAGGCCGAAGAAGCGTCCCCTCGATTCGGCGGGCTCGATGTCGCCGGCGGCGAACACGAGCACCGCCACCGTCACCGCGGTCACGGTGAGCACGAGGACCGCCGAGAGGCCGTCGACGGCGAAGCCGGCCCGCACCCCGGCGAACAGGGCGGCGCTCGTCACCGGTCGGAGTGCCGCGGCGATCGCGCCGAGCGCCAGGGTGCCCGCAGCGGCCGTCACGCTGAGCGGCGCCGCCATCCGTGCCGCCCGCCGACCGCCGACCGCCAAGGCGGCGCCGGAGACAACGGGCAGCGCCAACAGGCCCCACAGCAGGGCGCCGTCGCCGGTCACGGTTCGTCTTTCAGGTCGGTGGCGGCGTCGACCACGTCGACGTCACGGGCCCGGAAGATGGCGGTGGTGACGGCGAAGCCGACCGCCATTTCGACGGCCATGGCCACCACCGCCACCACGACGACCACCTGGTCGCTCGGGCTGCCCGGGCCGAGGTAGCGCCAGAACGTCGCCGCGGCCACCGTCACGGCGTTGAACATGAGCTCGAGGCCCATCATGAGCATCACGATCGACTGCTGGGAGAGCACCCCGAAGAGCCCGACGGAGAAGAGCGCCGCTGCGAGGAGCAGGAAGCCTTGGATGCTCACCGGTCCGGGCCCTTCAGGTCGTCACCGAGGCGGTCGTAGCGCCCGTGGGAGACCGCCAGCATGACCGTCACCACCATGGTGGAGAAGAGGGTGACGCCGAG
Organism: Actinobacteria bacterium 21-73-9; assembly: GCA_002255565.1. GTDB lineage: Bacteria > Actinomycetota > Acidimicrobiia > Acidimicrobiales > RAAP-2 > RAAP-2. Next base: position 3,267 of record NCBE01000030.1, on the reverse strand, counting down.
GAGCACCATGGTGAGCATGTGGGGGCCCATGAGTGCCTTGCCGAGCTCGAAGGTGGCACGGGGCACCGGCCGCCTCCTCGGCGTCGTCGGCCAGCGGATGGCCACGATCCCTACTGCGAGGCCGGCGAACACGGCGCCGGCGATAGCAAGGGATCCCCGCCGGTTGTGCACCATGGACATCGGCATGAGCCCGGCCGGGTTCATCATGTACATGACCATGAACACCGCCATGATCACCATCTCCATCACCATCATCACGACGATGACCGTCCCGAGGTAGGAGAGGCCGAGGAGGATCACCTCGCCGGCGGCGGCGAGGAACGAGCCGAGCAGGCAGAAGGTGGCCCTCGCCATGGAGTCGACCACGAACACCAAGACGGCGAGCGCGCTGGCGGCGACGGCCAGGACGAAGAAGGTGATGGTCCCCATCAGCCGGCAACCCCTGGGTGCGGCGCCGCCTTCATCGGAGGAGCACCACCACGGCCGCTACGAGGTCCTGGACGATGGTGAGGGGCAGGAGGACGAGCCACGCCAGCGGCGCCCATCGCTCCAGCCGCACAGTCGGCACGAGGTGGCGGGTGGCGACGAGCGCCCCGAGCACCCCCACGGTCTTGAGCACCGACCACGCCCAGGCGGGAAGCCCCGGGCCGAGACCACCGCCGAGGAAGAGCGGCACTGCCATGGCCGCGCCGGCGGCGAGCAGCAGCCAGCGCCCGACGGCAAGCACCAACCGGTCGACGCCCGCCACCTCGACCAGCACGCCGCCGGCGAGATCGGCCCCCGCCGGCTGGTCGAACGGGCCGATGAAGGAGAACCCGAGCACACTGAGCAAGAACGCGGCGAAGCCGACCGGCATCCACACGACAAACCAAAGATGGCGCTGGTGGGCGACGATCGATCCCACCTGCAGCGAGCCGGCAGCCGTCGCCACGCCGATGAGGGCGAACATGTGCGGAAGCTCGTAGCTGAGGCCCTGGGCGACCATGCGGTAGCCCCCGACAAGGGAGAAGGCGCTGTTCGGTCCCCACCCTGCCGCCCACACAGCCGCCCAGGTGAGGATCTCCATGGCGTTGAACCACACCACCCCGACCCTGAGGTCGTCGACCACCCAGTGGCCGAGGGGCACCACCGCCACCGCGAGGATCGCCGCCACCGGGACGCCGACCACACCGAGCCGCCACAGCACGAGGTCGGAAGCGAGCGTCGTGCGCCGGCGGCTGACCAGGAGGCCGGCGACGTCATCGCACATACCGCCCAGCACCGCTCGCGGCCTGCTCGGAGCACCCGAGGCGCGGGCGGCGAGCAGCCGGGAGGCGAGCACGGCCCCCGTCGCGAACGCGCCGAGCACCGCCGGGACGACCAGCACGGCCCACCACGGCGCCGGCTCAACCATGGCGCGCCGCGATCCGGGGATCGTCGAGGTCGGGATCGATGCTGGCGACGACGAGCCGCGCCACGCCGAGCTCGGTTCCGACCACGAGCTGCTCGATCGTCTCCAAGACGGCCCCCGGTGGCATCCCCGGGCGCGCGAAGGATGCCCGTACCACCCCGGGCGATTCGGGGCCGTTGAGCGAGGCGACCGCTCGGACCGCGTCGTCGAGCCACCGCCGGTAGCGAGCCCGCACGTCCCCGTCACTCGCCTGCCCGAGGCCGGCCGTCATCTGGGACAGGACGCGGGAGCGGCCGACGTGGCGAACCAGACGGCCAAGCCGGGGCGCCGCCAGGGCGGCAGGAAGGCCGCCGAGCAGGTCGTCTCGCAGCCAGCGGGCCGACCCGGCCGCGGCCGGCCAGCCGGCGACCTCGAGCAGCCGCCCCAGGCTGTCGAGACGGTGGCCTGCCGTGCGGCGGGCGACCTCGCCACCGGTCACCGGCTCACCGCGCCGTGCCCGCTCCGAGGGTTCGTCCCAGAAGGAGCCGTCGCCCGTGCCGCCAACCGTCTCTGCTCGGGCCTGCTGGATGACGTCGCCTTGCACGGCGACACGCAGCACGAGGCCCGTGGGCCATTCGGAGAGCAAAGGTCCGAGGGTGAGGTGCAGCTGGTCGAGCTTCAGGCCGTCTCGGTCCTCGGTCCGCTCCGCCATCGCCAGCCCGGCCGGCATCTCCATCCCGCCCCCGCCCGCCATATCGTCGCCGTCGTCGGACATGCCGTGGTGGGCCGTGTGGGGGTCGCCCTGGTGGGCCGTGTGGGGGTCGCCCTGGTGGGCTGTGTGGGGGTCGCCCTGGTGGCCCATGTGGTCGCCGCCGTCGTGGGCTGTGTCGTGGTTACCGTCCTGGTGGACCATGCCGTGGTGGGCCCCAGAGCCCCCCGGTGCGCCGGCCCGCTGGTGAGGTGACGGTGGCACGTGACCGGGCTCGGCCAACTGGGCCCGAGCGCCGTCGAGCGTCTTGCGAGCAGCGGCCGGGTCGGCGAGGTCACCGCGCGCCTTCGGATCGGGCATCTCCCCCCACACCTCGGTGACGGCCTCGTCAAGGTCGCCCACGGTCCCGCACACCACCAGCAGGCGTGCGCCTGCGGGGCTCGCGGACCGCTGCCAGCCGCGCCGGCGAAGCTCGGCCTCCACGCTCAAGCGGCACGCCGTCGACCCCGGGGCCGCGACCAAGAAGACAGGCGGCCGTGTCGCTGCCAGGCGCGCAAGCGCAGTGCTCAAGCCCAATGCAGCGCACCCTCACGGCGGGCATAGGCGACGCCTGCCAACAGCAGTCCCAGGAACGAGAACATCTCGATGACCGCGCTCGGTCCGACGGTGGCGACCACCAGAGTCCAGGGGTACATGAAGACCATCTCCATGTCGAACGCGAGGAACAGCATCGCCAGCGCGTACCAGCGGGCGTGGAACCGGCTCAGCGCGTGCTCGCTTGGGAGCAGCCCCGATCCGAACGGCGCCGCCTGCAGCGGATCGGATCGAACGCCAACGAGCAGGCTCAGCAGGTAGAGCACGCCGCAAACTCCGAGGGCGACTGCGAGCAGGACAAGGAGCGCGGCGACGAGGACGCGGGCGAAGACAAAATGGAAAAGGGGGCGAAGCGGGAGGGCTTGACCGTGTGGCAAGTTGCGGAAAAATACATGGCCCAGTTTTTGCGAAGTATGGATTTGCTGAACATTCAGCGGCCGGACGTGTTATGCCGGGCGACGGAACATATACCGGAACAAATTGAGCTGATTAAACCGAAAGCAATTTTGTGCCTCGGTTTAACTTCAGCGCATGGATTGTTGAAAAAAAAGGAATCTTTAACTAATCTTCGGGGTAAAGTTTTTGACTATGGCAA
>NCBE01000138.1 GCA_002255565.1 Actinobacteria bacterium 21-73-9 | reverse complement strand
TCGTCGGTCACGACCACGAGGTCGGGGTGCTCGATGGCCACCTCCACCCCCGCCTCCCACCCCGGCGCGACGACGGCCCGGGCGAAGAGCGCGTCGAGGACCCGCTCGACGTGGGCGGGCGCCCCGGTGCGCGCGCGCACCCGCTCGCGCAGGGCCCGACAGCCCGACGGGGTCGCCACGGGGGCGACGTCGCCCTCGGCGACGGCCAGGATGAGCCCGGCCCCGCCCTCGCGGCGCAGCGCCGCGAGGGCCTGACGCGCGCTCGCGCGACCCTCGACGACCATCGCCCCGACCGACGCGCCGGCGGCCGACTCGACGGCCCGCTCGGATCCCTCCTCCACCTCGATGAGGTCGAGGAAGGCGCCGAGCACGCCCTCGAGGCCCCCGAGGATCGCCCGACCCCCGGCGCCCGAGAGCTCGTCGTGGGCCCGCTCGAGGATCTCGGCGCGCGCCTGGGCGCGGGCGGCCGCCTCGACGGCCTCGGCCAGCTCGACCTCGACGGCGCCGAGCAGCGCCTCGCCGCTCGCGACCTCGCCCAGGGCCCGGGCCCGGGCCTCGCGCGCCCCCTCGAGTCGGGCGCCCGCCTCGGTGGCCGCGACGGCGCCGCGCGCCAGGGAGGCCTCGACCTCGCCCAGGCGCGCACGCACGACGTCGACCTGGTCGCGGACCCTTCGCTCGCGCTCTCGGGCGTCGACGACGGCGCGTTCGAGCAGGGCCACCTGCTCGCGCGCCCCGCGCAGGCTCTCCTCGGCGAGGGCCGCCGAGACCTCGCCGTGGGCCTCGAGCGCGACCCGGGCCTCGTCGAGGGCGTCGCGGGCGTCTCGGGCGCGCGCGCGCAGCTCGGCCAGGGCGGCCTCCGCCTCGGCGAGCTCGAGGAGGTCCTCGCCGAGGTGGGCGGCGTCGGCCTCGAGGTTCGCGATCACGTTCTCGTCGGCCGAGGCCACCAGGGCCTGGTCGAGCGCCCGGCGCCGCTCGTCGATCACCGAGGTCAGCCCGCGGGCCCGCTCCGAGAGGCTGCGCACCGTGGCGAGCGAGGTCGCGAGGGTCTCCTCGCGGCGCGAGCCCATCTCGGCGGCCGCGGCGGTCGCCTGCGCGTCGAGGGCGACGAGCTCGGCGCGCAGGTCGCGCTCGCGCTGGGCCGACTCCTCGAGCGAGGTGTCCAGCTCGCCGAGGCGGCGCCCGTAGCGCGCGAGACGGGTCGAGAAGAGCGTGGCGCGCGCCTCGCGCAGCTCGCCCTCCACCCCGGCGAAGGTGCGCGCCGAGGCGGCCTGGCGCTCGAGCGGGCGCATCTGGCGGCGCACCTCGCGCACGAGGTCGCCGAGGCGCTCGAGGTTCTCCTGGGTCTGGGCGAGGCGGCGCTCGGAGCGCTCCTTGCGCCGCCGGTGCTTCAAGACGCCCGCCGCCTCCTCGATCACCGCACGGCGGTTCTCGGGGTTCGACGAGAGGATCGAGTCGAGCTGGCCCTGGCCGATGATCATGTGCTGTTGGCGGCCGACCCCGGAGTCGCCGAGCAGCTCTTGGACGTCGAGGAGCCGGCACGTGGTGCCGTTGATCGCGTACTCCGACTCGCCGTTGCGAAAGAGGGTGCGCGAGATCGTGACCTCGGCGCCCTCGATCGACAGCCGCCCGGCGGAGTTGTCGAGGGTGAGCGAGACCTCGGCGCGCCCGAGCGCCGAGCGCTGGGCCGTGCCGGCGAAGATCACGTCGTCCATGCGCGAGCTGCGCAGGAGCCGCGTGCTCTGGGCGCCGAGCACCCAGGCCACCGCGTCGACCACGTTGGACTTGCCCGAGCCGTTGGGGCCCACCACGGCGGTGACCCCCGGCTCGAACTCGAGCGCCGTGGGGTCGGCGAAGGACTTGAACCCCCGCATGGTCAGCCTCTTCAAGAACACGGCTGAACGCTACCAATCGCGACCACGGCCCCCCGGGGTCGCGGGACTAGGACTGGCAGCGCGGGCAGAAGAACGTCGAGCGGCCGTGGAAGGTCACGCGCTCGATCGGCCCCCGGCACTGGGGACAGGCCTGGCCCTCGCGGCCGTAGACCTGGTGGAACTGCTGGTAGGTGCCGGGCTTGCCCTCGGGGTCGACGAACTGCTCGTCCTCGAGGGTCGAGCCCCCGTGCTTGATCGCCTCGGTGAGGACCTCGGTGATCGAGCGGTGCAGCCGGCGGATCTCGATCGTCGAGAGCGACTCGCTCGGCCGGTCGTAGCGCAGCCCGGCCGCGAAGAGGATCTCGTCGGAGTAGATGTTCCCGATCCCACAGAGGATGTCCTGGTCGGTGAGGACGGCCTTCAGGGCCGTGGTGCGGCTGCGCAGCACGGCCGCGAAGCGGTCCCAGCCGTACTGGTCCTCGAAGGGGTCGAGGCCGAGGTGGGCGAGCTCGGGCACCCGGGCGCGCCGGGCGAGGCCGTCGCCCCCGACCGAGAGGCGCGCGAACTTCGACACCTCGACCGTCTCGCCCGGCGCCGGCGGGCTCGAGACGAACATCTCGCCGAAGGTCCGCGGGTCGACGAAGCGCAGCTCGCCACCCGGGCTGAGGGTGAAGACCACGTGGGTGTGCTTGGGCTTGGGGTCCTTGGGGCCCTTCGCGCGCAGCAGCCGGCCGCTCATTCCCAGGTGCACCACCAGGTTCGCCTGGTTGTCGTGCGCGAAAACGAGGTACTTGCCGAGGCGCTCGGCGCTGCGCACGCTGCGGCCCTCGACGAGGGCCCGGAACTCCTTGGCCGACTTGTGGCGGCGCACGACGCGTCCGTTGGTGACGCTCGCGGCCTTGATCTTCTTGCCCACCAGGTCGCGCGCGAGCGCCGCGCGGACCGTCTCGACTTCGGGCAGCTCAGGCACCGCGGGCCTCGAGCGCCGTGCGGGCCGCGGCCACCTCGGCGGCCTTCTTCGAGCGCCCCTCGCCGCGGGCGAGCTCGCGACCGGCGAGCTCGACGCGCGCGACGAAGCGCGCGTCGTGGGCCGGGCCCCGCGCGTCGACCTCGTAGCGCGGCGTGCCCAGACCGCTCGACTCGGCCCACTGGCGCAGCAGCGTCTTGGGGTCGACGACCCCGGCCGGCTCGCTCGCCGCCTCGGCCAGGGCTTCGCCGAGCGCCGCGGCGACGAAGGCCCGCGCGGCCTCGAAGCCACGCTCCAGGTAGAGGGCCGCGACGAGCGCCTCGAAGGCGTCGGCGAGCAGGCTCGGGCGCTCGTGGCCCCGCTCCTTGGCGACCCCTCGCCCCACGCGCAGGGCCGGGCCGAGGTCGAGCTCGCGCGCGGCGCGCGCGAGTGACCCCTCGTTCACCACGCGGCTGCGCACCAAAGAGCCCGTCCCCTCGTTGAGGGCCGGGAAGTCGGTGACGATGAGGTCGGCCACCACGAGGTCGACGACGGCGTCGCCGAGGAACTCGAGGCGCTCGTTGGACTCCACGCCGTTCTCGGCGGCGTAGCTCGAGTGGGTGAGGGCCGTGGCCAGTGCGGGGCACGACGGGTCCAGCCCCACCCGTGCAGCGAGAGCGTCGATCCCTCGAGCCAACCGGCGGGCCTAGGCCAGGTGGAGCTTGTTGGCCACGTAGTCGACGGCGTCGTTCACCGTGCGCAGGCCCTCGAGGTCGGCGTCGTCGATGTGGAAGCCGGCGACGTGGTCGTCCAGTCGCTCCTCGAGCGCCTCGACCAGCTCGATCAGGGCGAGCGAGTCGGCGCCCAGGTCGGCGAAGGGCACGGCGTCACTGATGTCGGCCGGGCTCTTCTCTAGGATCTCGGCCAACTGGTCTCGCACCAGCGTGGCGACGGCGGCTCGGTCCAACGGGGTGGCGGGATCAGCGCTCATCGGGCCTCCTTGACCGGCCCCACACTAGCCACGCCGGGGGC
>NCBE01000137.1 GCA_002255565.1 Actinobacteria bacterium 21-73-9 | reverse complement strand
ACCGGCCCGGTCCCTTCTGGCGCCCCGGTCCCTCCCGGCGCCTCGGAACCGGGCGCGTCGGCCGCGCCGGCGCCGGCCCCCGCGGCCCGGTCGCGCCGGCGCCGCGAGCACGTCGGGGTGGCCCGGCTCGCCCGCCTGACGCTCGCCCAGGCCCGCTACGTCAACAAGGCCTTCTGGCGTAACCCGTCCCGGGCCTTCTTCACCTTCGCCTTCCCGCTGATGTTCCTCGTGATCTTCACCGCACTCGTGGGGAACTTCAGCGTCTCGCTCGGTTCGAAGGTGGTGACGTCGGCGACCTACTACGTCGCCTCGATGGGCGCCTACGCCGTCATCAACGCGTGCTGGAACAGTCTGGCCATCGCCGTCGCGTTCCAGCGCGAGGAGGGTCTGCTCAAGCGCGTGCGCGGGACGCCGATGCCGAGCTCGGTCTTCCTCCTCAGCCGGGTCCTGCACTCGGTGGCCGTGGGGGTCGGACTGGTGGCGGTGACGGCTGTCTTCGGCCGCGCCTTCTACGCGGCGACCCTGCCCACGGGCTTGACGCTCGCGCGCTTCGTGGTCGCCCTGATCGTGGCGGCGGCGGCGTTCTGCGCCCTGGGCCTGGCCACCGTGGCCTTCTTGCCCAACACCGACAGCGCGATCGTCACCACCAACGCCATCGTGCTGCCCCTGCTGTTCCTCTCGGGCGTGTTCATCCCGGTCACCGCGAAGTCACCCCAGTGGATCCAGTGGGTGGGGAGGGTCTTCCCGGTGCGCCACTGCGTCAACGCCATGCAGTCGGCCTTCTTGGGCACCCCCTTCAACTGGGACGACGTGGGCGTGGTCGCGCTGTGGGGGGTGGCGGCACTCGTGGTCGCGCTGCGCTTTTTCACCTGGGAGCCGAGAAGGGCCTAGGGACCGCCGGGCGCCGCGACGGGGCACCGGCCTCGGCGAGGCGGGTGCGACCCGCGAGGTCGTGCGTGGGCCGAGGGGCCGTGAGCCGGCAGTCCCGGGGACGACGAGACGTGACTAGCCTGGCCCCGGTGAGCGACGCTCCGGTCCCGGCGAGTAGCTCGAAGGCGAGCGCCTCCGAGCACCCCCTCACCCTGGCCGTCGACGTCGGCGGGACGGGGCTCAAGGCGAGCGTCCTTGACGGGCGAGGTGAGATGGTGACCGATCGGGTCCGCGCGCCGACGTCCTATCCCATGTCCCCGGATCGGCTGGTGGGGGCGCTGACGGCCCTGGCCGGCCCCCTGCCGGCGCCGGACCGCGTCGCCGTCGGCTTCCCGGGCATGGTGCGTCGGGGTCGTGTGCTCAGCGCGCCCCACTTTGTCACCACGAAGGGTCCCGGCTCCCCGGTCGACCCGGCGCTCATCGCGGCGTGGGACGACTTCGACCTGGCCACCGCACTCGCCACGGCCCTCGGGGCGCCGTGCCGGGTGGCCAACGACGCCGACGTGCAGGGTGCGGCGGTTGTCGAGGGCCGAGGGCTCGAGGTGGCGCTCACCCTCGGGACGGGCGTTGGCACGGCGTTCTTCATGGACGGCCGACTGTTGCCGCACATGGAGTTCGCCCAGGTTGACTTCGGCAAGGGCGACACCTTCAACGAGCGGCTCGGGAACGCGGTCCGCAAGGAGATCGGCAACTCGAAGTGGAACCGGCGGGTGTGCCTCGCGGTCGAGTACTTCGACGTCCTGACCTCATTCGACCACCTGTACATCGGCGGGGGCAACGCGCGACACGTGAAGCGCGACCGCCTCGGGGACACCGCCGCGCGCGTCTCGATCGTGGGGAACACCGAGGGGATCCTCGGCGGCATCAAACTCTGGGACGACGGTCACCTCGGCCTGCGAGCGAGCTCGTCTCGTCGGCGAGGCTGAAGCGCCCGCGCGATCCCCGTCTCTCGGATGAGCCGACGAGACGGCCACGGCTCGTCGGGCGGGATTTCCCACCACGGAGCGTTCTCGCGAGCCCGGCCGGGCGGGCCTAGAAGTCGGGGTCGTACGCGGGGCGAAGGGCCACGCCCGATCGACCACCGTCGGGTCGCACGCACAGCACCTGGTGCACCTCGAGGTGGCGGCGCTCGAACCCCACCGCCGAGCCGGCCATGTAGAGGCGCCAGACTCGGGCGCGTTCGGGCCCGACCTCGTCGACGGCCGCGTCCCAGTGGGTCTCGAGGTTCGCGACCCACTGACGCAGCGTGAGCTCGTAGTGCTCGCGGAGGCTTTCGAGGTGGCGGACCTCGAAGCCGTGGGCCTGGAACATCGAGACGAGGGTCCCGACCTCGTGGAGCTCCCCGTCGGGGAAGACGTAGCGATCGATGAAGGCGCTCGCGGTGCGCGACGGGCCCCGGAGCCCGAGCGCGACCTGGACCTGGCGGACCGTCTCGTCGAGGCGTGACGGGCGGGGGTCCTCCTCGAACGACACGGGTCGTCCGATCGCGTGGTTGAGGAAGCGCCCACCGGGGCGCAAGAGGTCGAAGGCCCGTTGGGTGTAGCGCCCGAGTGCCCGGCGCCCGACGTGCTCGCTCATCCCGATCGAGCTGACGGCGTCGAAGGGTCCGTCGGTGACGTCACGGTAGTCCTGCACCCGGAACTCGACGAGGTCCGCGACGCCGGCCCGGCGGGCCCGCTCGGTGGCGTCACGCGCCTGGGGTTCCGAGAGGGTCACGCCCACGGCGCGCACGCCGTAGGTCGCGGCGGCGTGGATGGCCATCGTGCCCCAGCCGCACCCGACGTCGAGCAGTCGGTCGCCCGCGCCGAGGCCGAGCTTGCGCGCGACGAGGTCGACCTTGCGGGTCTGGGCCCGCTCGAGGGTGTCCTCGGGCGAGCGCCACAGCGCGCACGAGTAGGTCATGGAGGGGCCGAGCACCATCTCGTAGAAGCGGTTGGAGACGTCGTAGTGGTGGGTGACCGCCCGGCGATCCCGGGAGCGGCTGTGCATGAGCCCGCGGGGCCGCGCCTCGATCGCCGGCGGCGGCGGCGGAATCAGGCCGTCGCGGCCGACGAGCTCCACCAGGGCGCGCACGACGGCCGGGCGGGCGAAGCGCCGGGGCTCGGGCGCGTGGAGGTAGAAGAGCGGGTCGAGGTCGCCCTCGACGTCGATGTCGCCGGCCACGTAGGCCCGCGCGAGCCCGAGCTCGCCGGGCCGCGCGAGGATGCGGCGCAGGGCGTCCGGAGAGCGGATACGCAGCGTGACGGCGTTGGCGGGCGAGGGGACCGTCGGCTCGGCGACGCTGCCGTCGTAGGCCTCGACGCGAAGGGGGACTCGCCCGCCGAGGAACGTGGTGACGAGGGTGGCGACGTCCATGGCTGCTCCCGGTGACCGTTCTAGCAGCGTCGCGGTGGGGCGGCCCACCGGCGCAATACACTGCGCCCAGATCGGACGACGTGCGCCGCCCGGGGAAGGAGCGGTCATGGGCATCGCCCTCGCGGTGATCGCGGCCATCGTGGTCCTGCTCGTCATACTCGTCATCGTCAAGGCGGTCCGCATCGTCCAGCAGGGCTTCGTCGGGGTCGTGACCCGCTTCGGCGAGTTCAAGGAGATTCGCCAGCCCGGGCTGACGTTCATCGTCCCGATCATCGAGAACCTGCGCGCCGTCGACGTGCGCGAGACGCCGCGCACCGGTGATCGCCAGCAGGTGATCACGCGTGACAACGTGGCGGTGATCGTGAACGCGACGATCTTCTCCCAGGTGGTCGACGTGCGTCTGGCCCTCTTCACCAACTCGGACTACCTGGTGAGCGTGGACAACCTCGCGCGCACGTCCCTGCGCGCGGTCTTCGGATCGATCAGCCTCGACGACGCCTTCAGCCAGCGCGAGAAGATTGGCACGCTGCTGCAGACCCAGATGGAAGAGGCCACCGACAAGTGG
>NCBE01000029.1 GCA_002255565.1 Actinobacteria bacterium 21-73-9 | reverse complement strand
AGAAGGTCGCGGCCAAGAGGGCTGCCGCCACAAAGGCCCTCGCGAAGAAGTCGTCCGCTGCGAAGGCTCCGGCGAAGAAGGCCGTGCCCATGACATCGGTGGCAAAGAGGACCCGGTCGCAGGGGGCCACGAAGGGCGCGGCACGCGCCCGCAAGTAGGAGGGCGACATGAGCCAGTTCCGTATCGAGTCCGACACGATGGGAGAGGTCGAGGTCCCGTCCGACCACTACTGGGGCGCCCAGACTGCCCGGAGCCTCCATCACTTCGCCATCGCCCACGACACGATGCCCCCGGCGCTCATCCGCGCTTTCGGCGTCTTGAAGCTCGCCTCGGCGAGGGTGAACGAGGCGTTGGGGAAGCTCGACGGCGAGAAGGCCCGTCTCATCGAGCAGGCGTCCCAGGAGGTCGTGGACGGCGCATTGGACGCGGAGTTCCCGCTGCGGATCTGGCAGACCGGGTCGGGGACCCAGACCAATATGAACGTGAACGAGGTGATCTCCAACCGGGCGATCGAGATCGCGGGTGGGGAGCGCGGTTCCAAGAAGCCCGTCCACCCGAACGACGACGTGAATATGTCCCAGTCGTCGAATGACACCTTCCCGACGGCGATGCACATCGCGGCCGTGATGGAGATCACCGGTCGGTTGGCTCCCTCCGTCCGACGCCTGCGCGACGCCCTCGCCGCGAAGGCCGAGGCCTTCGCGGGCGTCACCAAGATCGGCCGGACGCACCTGATGGACGCCGTCCCCCTCACCCTCGGCCAAGAGTTCTCGGGCTACGTCGCCCAGCTCGACGCGGACCTGGCGCGCCTCGACGCGGTGCTCCCGGGCCTGCGAGAGCTCGCCGCCGGCGGCACCGCTGTGGGCACCGGTCTCAACACCCACCCGGAGTTCGGCGAGCGGGTGGCGGCCGAGATCGCCCGGCTGACGGGCCAACCCTTCGTGACGGCACCGAACAAATTCGCGGCCCTCGCCGCCCACGACGCGCTCGTCTTCGCGCACGGGGCGCTCAAGACCTTGGCGGCGAGCCTCACCAAGATCGCCGACGACCTTCGATGGCTCGGGTCAGGACCCCGGGCGGGGCTCGCCGAGCTGCGCCTACCCGAGAACGAGCCCGGCAGCTCGATCATGCCGGGCAAGGTGAACCCCACCCAGAGTGAGGCGATGATCATGGTGGGCATCCAGGTCTTCGGCAATGACGTGGCGGTCTCGATCGCCGGATCACGGGGAAACCTCGAGTTGAACGTGTGCAAGCCCGTGATCATCCACAACGTCTGCCACTCGATTGACCTGCTGACTGACGCCTGCGACCGGTTTCGCGAGTTCTGCGTCGAGGGGCTCGAGCCCGACTACGAGCAGATCGAGCACCACCTCAACAACTCGCTCATGCTCGTGACCGCCCTCAATCCGCTCATCGGCTACGACAAGGCCGCCCAGGTGGCGAAGAAGGCCCACAAGGAGCGCACGACGTTGCGCGAGGCCGCCCTCGCGCTCGGCTACCTGAGCGGCGAGGAGTTCGACCGGGCGATCGTCCCTTCGGAGATGACCCACCCGTAGGTGGCGCGGCCCGGGCCCTCATCCGTGACGGCCGCCATACGCCGTCGGGACTCGCCGAGGCGGTGAGGGAGTCGAGATACGCCTCGACGTTCTCGAAGCTCGCCGCGAGACCGTGCAAGCGCGGACGAGGGGCGGCGGGCAAGACGATCGTGATGGTCGTAGTCGAGCACGTGGGGACTTCGCGACTCGGGCGCGCTCGGCCACCAGTCGTCTCCAACGCCAAGATTGCGACGTTCGCCCAGTTCATCCGAGCCAGCATCGAACCTGGTCCCGTTGCGCTCACCGACCGTCGCACGTCGTATCATCCGTCACTCACGGGCCACACCCACAAGCCCCCTGACGTCAGTGCATCTGGTCGGGATGTCCACGTCGGCACGCCAGAGGCCCATCGCACCGCCCGTCTGCTGAAGCGCTGGATGTTCTCCACCCGCCAGGGCTCGGTGCAGCCGGAGCATCTGCGGGCCCACCTCGACGAGTTCTGCTGTCGGTTCAACCGGCGCACCTCGGCCAAGCGCCGGATGCTCTTCTACCGGCTTCTCGACCAGTCTCTCGTCACCCCAGGCGTGACCGACGCGCAGCTGCTGGCGAGAACCACACTCAAGAAGCAACCGACCACGTCGCCGGCCGTCGAGCACGTCCGCGCCAACTTTCCGACATCAAGGTGCGGCCCACACCGCGGCGCCGCTCATCGGTGTTGTAGAAGGTCTCGGGCATCGGCGTCAGCACGGAACTGGCTTGGGTATCCCGTAGGCCGTCATCGGGAGTTGCACGCAGTTGTTCACCGAGAACTTTCTGGTGGGACCCATCTCGACCAGCGTGGAGAACTGCACGATTGCGCCGCGGCCCGCTGGGAAGGTGGGCTTGTGGCGAAGGGTCACGCCGTAGACCTTCGCGGCCGCCACGACGTCAGCACCGGACACCGCTCGGCCTTTCGCCGCGGCGTCAGCGATGGCCCGGTCGCTGACGGCGAGCGCGCGGGCTCGACCACTCCAGAGCCCTTGGGCTCGGTGGGGGCAGGGGATCGCCCTCGGTGCGCCGCCCACCGTGTCGGGCATGTTGAGACAGATGGTGGCGAACGTCTTCGGGTCAATGAAAAGGACGAGCCGGGGGTACTCGAACACGCCACCCAGGTTGATCGTCGGCACGAGGCCCGTCGTGTTCACCGTGTTGATAGAGGCCGCATTGGTGATGTCCGTGCCATTGACGACGCGGGCTGGCCTGTCGTGCGTCGCGGTTGCGACGGCGTACTGCGCGATCCTCAGGGCCACCGATGAAGAAGTCGAAGCACCTGCTGAACTCCCAGCGCCAAGCAACACCGCGACGGCCATCGTGGCGACGAAAGCGCGTGCGCCGTGCGGTGGCCAACGTCGTAGCTGCAGGCTCATGACCGTGGTCTCCCCAGTGCGTCGTGCCCTACATCTTCTTTCACAGTGACGAACTCGGCCGCTCAGACCCACGCTGCCGTCCAGAAGGCAGCGATAACCCGTTGGCCCGTCTGGTCCACGGGGCTACAACACGAAAGAGCGTCGAACTACTTCTTCTGGGCGACTTCTACCGCAGCAAGACTGATCCCGCCCCTATGCAGAGGGGTCACGGTGCCCGAGGGGCCGGAGACGACGAGTCCCGGGCGCCCGAGGGCGCCCGGGACTCGTCGTGCGGCCTACGGCAGGGAGTTGCCCGTAGTCGTGCCGGGTGCCCCCAGGGAGCTGATCAGGCCCGAGACGATCGGGGTCCCCAGTCCCGTCGGGCTGTCCCAGCCCGGGCCGGCGGAAAAGCCCGGCGCCCCCCCGGGGAACCCGTTGGAGCCGACGGTGACGTCGTGGAAGTCCTGGGCGTAGGTGGTCGGGTTCGACGCGAGGCCGTAGAGCACGGGGTTCATCGCCCCGAGGTCGTGGCCCGCGGCCTGGTCGAGGTCGGCCGTGATCGCGGCCCAGCTCGGCGAGGCCTCGCTGGTCCCGCCGAAGAAGTAGAAGCCGTTGTTCGGACCGAGGAAGCCCAGGTAGATCATCGTGGCGGTGTAGACCGAGGCGTTGAACGACACGTCCGAGGTCCAGCGCGTCGACAGGCCCAGGTTGGCCTGGTACGACGGTGCCCCGAACAGGCTCGAGGGGGCGCCGCCCGTCGCTCCGAACTCACCGGAGGTGCACCCGAACGGGCAGTTCGCCGCGTCGTTCCAGGCGGTCTCGCCCGTGTACGTCCCGTTGGTGGAGGCGCCGGTCGGGTCAGAGTCGGCCGCGACGAAGAGGTCCGTGCCGCCCGCTGCGGTCACGTTCGGGTTCGACGCCGGGTACGAGGCGTTGGGCTGGGACAGCCCGCCGGTCGCCCCACTGTCGCCCGAGGAGGCGAAGAGGCTCATCCCCTGGTCGACCGCCTGCTGGAAGATCTTGTTGGACTGGAGGAACTGGATGTTGTTGCCCGCTCCGGCAATCGCCCCCTCGTTGGAGCCGTAGCTCATGGTGAGGACGTTCCCCAGGTGGTTGCTCACCGCGTAGGCGACGGCGTTGTTGAGCGCGTTGCCGTAGTTAGTCGGCGCCACGACGAGGTTGATGGTCGCCCCGGGCGCGAGGGCGTGGACGGTCTCGACGTCGAGGCTCGTCTCTTCCGCCCAGCCGAACGCGTTGCCCGAGCGCTTCACGCCGCCGTTGAAGTTGGGCTTGCCCTCGGGGTAGTAGACGTTCAGGTTCGCCGCGGGCAGTCCCATCGCGGCGTCGTAGGTGGCGAGGTCGCTCTGGATCGTCGGGCTCCCGAAGGCGTCGATGATGGCGACCTGCTCTCCGGTACCGGCCAGCTGGCCGTTGATCGTCCAGGGGATCGAGTACGCCTGGTGGAAGATCTGGGGCGTGTAGCAGGCGAGACCGAAGGCCGCGACGCAGGCCCCCGGACCCGGCAGGC
Source organism: Actinobacteria bacterium 21-73-9 (assembly GCA_002255565.1). Taxonomy (GTDB): domain Bacteria; phylum Actinomycetota; class Acidimicrobiia; order Acidimicrobiales; family RAAP-2; genus RAAP-2. The sequence goes on along the minus strand of NCBE01000029.1, from coordinate 11,937 downwards.
CGGAACTGCTGGCCGAGGAGCCCATCGGGATGGCGATGGGGTGGACGGTGTAGACGATGTTCGACGAGTTGCCGTTGGAGCTGGCCCCCGCCACGAGCGCCGGAGCGCCGAAGGCGACGAGCGCTCCGGCGACGGCGCACGCGCCGAGGCGCGCGAGCACCCGACTGGAATAACTGCGGACTCTCATGGATCCCCCTGTGGTGATGGTGTGCCCTTGCGGGAAGCACCTTAGAGCACGGCGCAAGCGACGGTGAGAGGCGTGAGGGTCACTCTGTACAGAATGTCAGGCGAGCTGGACCCACCCCGAGGTGACACAGAGCCCGAGCGCGCAGCCGCCCACGAGGCCGGCCGCGAGGGCGAGGGTGACGATCCGGCGGCCGCGGCTCGCCGAGTGCCCCGAGGTCGCCCCCATGTACCACCCGGGCAGGAGCCCCATCGGCGCTCCGAGCCACGCGACGGCGTCGGCGGCCAGGGGGGCGTCGGGGTCTGCCGCGAGGGCGAGCGCCGCGAGCTCCTCGTCGCTCGGTCGCTCGTCGCTCAGTTGACCGGCAGGTTCCACAGGGCCATCCACTTGGTGAGGTCGCCCTCCATGGGGAGGTCGGCGCCGAGGAACGAGCGCACGCGCAGCTCGAGCTGGTTGTCGCGCTGGGTGGGCCCGGTCGGGGCGAAGGGGTAGAAGGTGCCCGTCTTGAACAGGTAGACGATCCGCACCGACCCCTCGCCCGGCGGGGTCTTCGCAACGAAGCCGAACACGGCGCAGAGCAGGCGCGGCCCGAGGCCGTGCTCGACCATCGAGGAGTTGGCGGCGTGGATCTTCGTGACCAGGCTCTCGAGGTCGGGGTCCTTGATGAGGACCCACTTGAAGCCGAGGTCGTCGGTCGTGAGGCTGACGTCCTCGTCGGCGCCGAAGTCGAGGAGCGACTTGATGTCCTGGTCGGTGGCGAGGGTCGCCCCACCGCTGCCGTCCTTGAAGAGCAGGCCGGCCTGGCCCGAGGCGACGAGGTCGAGCTCGGACTCGAGGGTGATCGCCGCCTGGGGCAGGGCGAAGAGGCTGTCGAGGTTGGGCGGGGCCTGCTTGGTGCGCCCGAAGAGCGTGTCGCGCAGCCCCACTAGCCGTTGAGCTCCTTCTCGAGCTTGGCCAGCTGGTCGAGGCGCCGCTCCAGCGACGGGTGCGTGGAGAAGATCGTCGCCGCGGTGTTGCCCGAGAGCGCCGGGGCGAAGAAGAACTGGTTCATGCTTTCGGCGCGGCGCAGGTCGGTTCGGGGGATCTTGGCCATGTCGCCGGTGACGTGCACGAGGGCGCTCGCGAGCACGCTCGGCTTGCCGATGAGGATCGCCCCGGAGCGGTCGGCGGCGAGCTCGCGGTAGCGCGAGAGGGCCATGGTGAGCATGAAGGCGATCGCGTAGATCACCACCGAGATCAGCATCGTCGCGAGCTCGAGCAGGACGATGTTGTTCTGGTTGCGGCCCCGGCCCCCGCCGCTCAACATCGCGCCCCACATCGCCATGCGGCTCACGAGGCCCGCGAGCATGCCCACGCCCGAGGCGATGGTCATCACCGCGACGTCGCGGTGGGCGACGTGGGAGAGCTCGTGGGCGAGCACGGCCTCGAGCTCCTCGTCGCTCAGCCGGTGCATCAGTCCGCGCGTGGCGCAGATCACGGCGTGGTTGGGGTTGCGCCCGGTCGCGAAGGCGTTGGGGATGTCGAGCTCGGAGACGCCCACGCGCGGCTTGGCCATGTTGGCCATGAGGCAGAGCCGGTCGACGATCTCGTGCAGGCGCGGCTCCTGCTGGGGGGTCACCTCGTGGGCCTGCATCGAGAACATCGCGATCTTGTCGCTGAAGTAGAACTGGGCGAAGAGCAGGGCCCCCGCGATGACGATGACCGTGACGTAGGAGATGCCCAGCGCCAGCAGGACCGTCACGATGACGCCGTAGAGCACGACGAGCGCGAGGCCCGTCACGAACATCCGGACGTTGAGCCCGTGGTCGGACTCGATCTTGGTCGCGGCCACGGCTAGTTGGTCTCCTGGCTGGTCTCCTCGGCGGGCGTGGCGCCGGCGCCGAGCGCGCCCGCGTCGTCGCCGGCGGCGAGCTGGGTCTTGAGGGCCGCCAGCTGGGCGTCGACGCTCGAGGTAGTCGAGGCCTTGTCGAGCTGGGCCTGGATGTCGTCGGAGGAACCCGTGAGGTCCGTCAGCGCCCCCGAGGCCAGCAGCTCGTCGAGGGCCCCGCTCCGCGCCTGCATCTCGGCGACCTTGTCCTGGGCGCGCTGGAGGGCGGCGCCGGCGTCGTTCATCGAGGTGGAGATGCCGGTGACGGCCTCGTTGACGTGGGTCGACGCCTCGGCGGCGGTGTAGGTCGCCTTGATCGTCTCCTTGCGGGTCCGGAAGGACTCGATCTCGGTCTGGAGCTTGGTGGCGGTGTCCTCGAGCTTCTTCTCCTGCTCGTCCACCGAGACGTGCTGGGTCTCGAGGTCCTTCAACTGGCTGGCGATCGCCTCGCGGCGGCCGAGGGCCTCGCGCGCCAGGGGCTCGTTGCCCTGGGCGAGGGCCGCCTTGGCCTGCTCGGCCAGCTTGTCGCCCTGGGCCTTTAGCTGCTCGGCCTGGATCTCGATGCGCTTGCGCGCGGTGGCGACGTCGGCGACGGCCCGCTTGACCTTGGTCAGGTTGTCGAGCTGCTGCTCGTAGGCGAGGTCGAGGGTCTGACGGGGGTCTTCGGCCTTGTCGAGCGCGGCGTTCGCCTTGGCCTGGAAGATCGTCTGTACCCGCTTCATGATGCCCATGGGCCCTCCTTGGCGTACCTGGCCAGAATAGGGCGCCGACCCCACCGTCGCGTCCCTTCGGGTTCGCCGGGCCCTAAGACCTGGATAAGCCCGCGTCCTGGTCGCGCGCCTCGCGCGCGAGGGCCTCGCGGTGCTCGTCCAGGCGAGCCGCGAGGTCCTCGTCGGCGATCGCCAGGATTCTCACCGCCAGCAGGGCGGCGTTCGCCGCCCCGTTCACCGCCACGGTCGCCACCGGCACCCCGCGGGGCATCTGGACGATCGAGAGCAGCGAGTCCAACCCGTCGAGGCGCGCGAGTGCGACCGGGACCCCGATGACCGGCAGCGAGGTCATCGAGGCGAGCATGCCGGGCAGGTGGGCGGCCCCGCCGGCCCCGGCGATGATCACTCGCAGGCCCCGGGCCCGAGCCGAGCGGGCGTAGTCGAGCATGGCCTCGGGGGTGCGGTGGGCCGAGACGACGCGGGTCTCGCAGCCCACGCCGAAGCCGTCGAGGACCTCGGCCGCCGCGGCCATCACCTCGGCGTCGCTCGAGGACCCCATCACGACCCCGACGACGGCGCTCACGGCCACGCCCCCTCCTCCGTCGGCGCGCCCAGGCGGCGCGCGCTCTCCCATGCTCTCACGCGGGTCTCCTCGGGGTCGTCACCGAGGGCGGTGACGTGGCCCAGCTTGCGCCCGGGACGCCAGGCCTTGGCATAGTCGTGGACGTAGACGCCGTCGACCGCGGGCGTGGGCTGGGGCGGGCTCGCCCCCCCGACCAGGTTGACCATGACGGCGCAGGGGGAGGTCGCCTCGACGGGGGCGAGCGCCAGTCCGGCGACGGCGCGCAGGTGCTGGGCGAACTGGTCGGCCGTCGTCCCCTCGATCGTCCAGTGGGCGGTGTTGTGGGGTCGCAGGGCGACCTCGTTCACGACGAGCCCGTCCGCCGTGACGAAGTACTCGATCGCGAGGACCCCGACCGGCTCGACCGTCTCGGCGACCCGGGCGCCGAGGGCGGCGGCCTCCTCTTTAAGGGCGGGGCCGACGCGGCTCGGGTAGCGCGTCTCGACGCACATGCCCTCGGCCTGGCGGGTGTCGACGAGGGGGTAGGGCGTGAGCGCGCCGTCGAGCGAGCGCACGAGGACGAGCGCGGCCTCACCGACGAGCTCGAGGCGCTCCTCCACGAGGACCTCGCCCTCGCCCGCCCACGCGGCGAGGGTCGCCCGGGCCTCGCCGCGACCCTCGGGGAAGGCGACGCCCCGTCCGTCGTAGCCGCCGCGGGCACGCTTCACCACGACGGGCCCCTCGACGGCCTCGAGCACCCGGTCGAGGTCGTCACCGGTCGACGCGACCGAGAAGCGCGGAACCGGCAGGCCGGCCGCGGCGAGGGCGCGGCGCTGGTGGGCCTTGTCGACGGCGAAGAGCAGGGCCGCCGGCCCGGGCCGCACGGCGACGCCCTCGGCTACGAGACGCCCCAGCGCGTCGAGGTCGACCAGCTCGTGGTCGAAGGTCACGACGTCACAGCGCGCGGCGAGTTCGCGCAGTGCCGACTCCTCGAAGCCCGTGCCGTAGAGGACCTCGTCGGCCACCGCGACCGCCGGGTCCTCGGGTGAGGCGGCGAGCACGGTGAGGCGCACGCCGGCCGCGGACCTCGCCTCGCCCATCATGAGGGCGAGCTGGCCGGCGCCCACGACCCCGACGGTCACGACGCGACGGGCCCCGGGCACGAGTGGAGGCTAGCGGCCCCGCCCGACGTCGCCCGGGGACTGCGGAGCGGGCCGATACACTGACCGGGCCATGTCGATCGCCGCGTCCCTGCTCTCCATCGCGCTCTTCATCGCCTTCGCCACGACCGGCCTGCAGAAGGTCGTCTTCAACCCGGCCTCCTCGCGCGCGGCCGAGCACCTCGGCTACGCCAAGCGCACCTACCAGCGCGTCGGGGTGATTGAGGTCGTGGGCGCGATCGCGCTCTTGGTCGGGCTCGCCGCTCGCCGCTCGGCGCCGCTCGGCATCGTGAACGAGGTCGGCGCGGGCGTGCTCGTCGTCGTGGCGGGCGTGCTCGTCGTCCTGCAGCGCCGCCACGGCGAGCGGCTCGCTCAGTACGCCCCGAACCTGGTGTTGGGTGGGCTGGCCCTCGCGGCCCTGTTCACCCGCGCCCTCTAGGGCGCCCTAGTAGGGCACTGTGGTGTGCTTGAACTCGTTGAGCGACGCGCGCCGCTCCATCAGCCCGAGCAGGGTGTCGAGGAGTTCGACCGAGGCCGCGGGGTCGTCCCCGGGCGGGTCCATGTAGCGCACGAAGGTCGCCTCACCCTCGAGCACGAAGGTGGGCACTCCGAAGGCCTGGTAGCCCTCGAACTCCTGGTGGGCGGCGCCGATGACCTTGTGGGGGCGGCGCGAGTCGACGTCGTCGACGACGGACGCGACGTCGACCCCGAGGGGGGCGAGCACGGCGTCGACCTCCTCGGGGGTCACCAGGCGCAGCCCGCGCTCGTGGCGCGCCCGGAAGAGGGCGGCGTGGGCGTCGAGGAAGCGCTCGGGCTGCAGGTCGCGCACTGAGACCGAGGCCGCGAGGGCGAGCAGGTCGCCGTCGCGAGCCGGGTCCTCCCAGACGTCGGGCGCGCCGTCGGGGCGGTGGCCCTGGCTGAGCGACCACGGGACGAAGGTCACCTCGTGGGCCGCGCCCGCGCGCAGCGCCTCGACGACGTGCAGGTGGATGTTCTTCGCGAAGGGGCAGCGGTAGTCGTAGGAGAGGGAGAAGGCGCTCACCCCGAGGAGCCTACGGGGCTCGGCTCAGACCGGGACCGGGACCCCGCTCGCCCGACAGACGTCGCGGAAGGCGCAGAACCGACAGGCCCTGACCGAGGGGGTGGCGGGGAAGGCTCCCGCGTCGTAGTAGGTCCGCACCCGCCGCCACACCGTGGCGGCGGCCTGGCGACGGGCGCGCACGACGGCCTCGGTGACGGGTCGCTCGAGCTCGCGTCCGGCGCCGACGTAGAGCAGGCGGATCGACCGGGGCCGCTCGCCGAGGCTGGCCTCGCACAGTGCGGCGTAGAGCTCGGCGTTGGCGAAGGTGTGGACGTCGTAGCGCCGGTCGGGGACCTTGCCGGTCTTGTAGTCGACGATGGTGAGGCCCGCCGCGTCGCGGTCGAGCCGGTCGAGGATGCCCAGCAGCGGCGCCCCGTCGACCTCGGCGCTGAGACGCAGTTCGACCCCCTCGGCGGCGACCGCCGTCGGGTCCTCCATCGTGAAGTAGGTGTCGAGCGCCGCGGCGACCTCGGCGCGCAGACGCGCCTCGAGGGCGTCGTCGCAGGCGATGTCGGAGCGCACCTCCTCGGTGAGCACGCTCGCCGTGGTCTCCTCGAGCCGGGCGCGCGCCGCCTCGAGCGTGCGCTCGGGCCCGCCGAGGGCGAAGAGGGCCTCGAGCACGGCGTGCACGGCGCGTCCCTTGGTCGTCGCGTAGCTGGCCGGCTGTCGGCGTCGCTCGACCGCCCCGTACTGGTAGCGCCGCGGGCACGACTGGAAGTCGGCCATCCGCGAGGGCGAGAGCGCCGCGGGCAGGGGATGGTCGAGGGCCACCGCGAAAGGCTAGGGCAGCGCTGTCACGCGGGGGCGGTGCCGGGTCAGGCCACAATGGGGGGATGCCCCGTCGCCCCCTCGTCACCCGGGTCGGACCGGTCGTGCGCACGCGCGCGTGGAACGGGCTGCGCGACGGTGACTCGGTCGTCGTCAACGACGCGCGGGTGCGCGCCCGGGCGTGGGTGTTCGTCGCCCACGCCCTCAACGAGTCGACGGGCGAGGAGTGGGTCGAGGTGCGCGGGGGCCGCCCCGGGGAGGCCAAGGGCCGCGCCTTCGCCCCCGAGCGGATCTTCCCCGTGAGCGTGCGCCGCGGCCGGCGGGTCGTGGGGCCGTCGATCGCCGACGCGCCCCGGCTCGACCTCGCCAACTAGGTGAGGCAGAACTCGTTGCCCTCGGGGTCACGCATGACCGCCCAGCGGTGCGCGCCCTGGTGGTTGAACTCGACGAGGGACGCCCCCAGCGAGGCGACCCGCTCGACCTCGGCCTCGAGGTCCTTGGTCAGGGTGCGCACGTCGAGGTGGAGGCGGTTCTTCGCCGCCTTGACCTCGGGGACGAGTTGGAAGTAGAGGCGCGGACGGGTCCCGGCTGGGTCGAAGGCGCCGGCACCGTCGCGAAACGCCCGGCGTCCTTCCACCTCGACCACGTCCGAGGCGTCAAGGGACCCGCCCTCGAGGAGCTCGGTCACGAACTCGTGGGCGTCGTGAACCTCGTAGCCGAGCAGCCGGGCCCACCAGCGGGCCGGAGCGTGTGGGTCGGCGCAGTCGAGGGTGACTTGGAACTCGGGCGTGGGTGAGGATATGGGGACGTCCTAGCTCCACGGGCGCGCTCGCGCCGGGGCGCGTCGGGTCCGTGCCCAAGGGCGACTCGTGTGGGGTGAGGTGGGAGCACGACTCGAGGTGGTGCGGCCTTCTGTGAGGCCTCGCGGCCGCCAGGTGGTTCTCCGCGCAGGTCCTCGACACCCCGCTCGTCTTCGAGGACGATGCCTGCGCCGTCGGCCGGGTCGGGACCGTGAGGGTGAAACTGCTCGACGCGCGCGCGGCGCCCGAGCGGGTCGCCCCCGGGGCCGTGGCGGCGCCGGGCCTCGGAGACCGGATCCCGCTCACGATCCCCGCCGCGGACGGCGACGCGTCGTGCGCCCAGCTCGCACGCCGTGGCGTCGTGCTGCGCAACGGCCCGATGGACCGATGGTGGGACCCACGGCGAGCTTCCGCGAACCGGCCGGCCCCTGTGGGAGGTCCGCGGCGGGGCCGTGGTGGTCACCTCGCCGGCCCGAGCGGGGTCACCCGAGCTCCTCTCGTTGCATACAGCGTGTGCAGGACCACCGGAGGCGGGGGCTCCTAGGGTGGGGTCCGACGTCACGCGCCCGTCGACGCCGGGCGGCACCGGCGTCGTGACGCCACGAGCGTGAGAGGGGAGCGCATGGCCCTACGCATCGAGGACTACGCGATCATCGGCGACATGCACACCGCGGCCGTCGTGGGCGCCGACGGGTCCATCGACTGGCTGTGCCTGCCGAACTTCGACTCGCCCTCGTGCTTCGCCCGCCTCGTGGGCACCGACTCGCACGGGTACTGGAAGCTCGCGCCCGCCGGCGGACCCTCGGCCATCCGGGCGTCGCGGCGGCGCTACCGGGAGGACTCGCTCGTCCTCGAGACGGAGTTCGAGACGGCGACCGGGACCGTGCGGGTCTCGGACTTCATGCCCGTCGGGGTGTCTCACCCGCACGTCATGCGCGTCGTCGAGGGGATCGAGGGCACCGTCGACATGGCCCTCGAACTGACGCTTCGCTTCGACTACGGCGACGCGGTGCCGTGGGTCACCTCGTCGCCGGGACTGCTTCGCCTGACCGCGGGGCCCGACGCCGCCGCCCTCTGGCACCGGGTCCACACGGTGGGCAAGAACCTCACCACGGTGGCCGACTTCACGGTCTCGACCGGCCAGCGCTTCCCCTTCACCCTCGTGTGGCACCCCTCGAACGAGGAGCCCCCCGCCCCCCTCGACACCTTCTACGCGCTCGAGCACACCGACGAGTTCTGGAGCGAGTGGGCCGGGCGCTGCACCTACGAGGGCCCCTGGCGCGAACAGGTGGTGCGTTCGCTCATCACCCTGAAGGCGCTGACCGTCGAGACGACCGGTGGAATCGTCGCTGCGCCCACCACCTCGCTGCCCGAGACCCTCGGCGGTGGGCGCAACTGGGACTACCGGTACTGCTGGCTGCGCGACGCCGCCCTCACGCTCGAGTCGCTCATGCGCGGGGGCTACCTCGACGAGGCCCTCGCCTGGCGCGACTGGCTCGTGCGCTCGGTGGCCGGGGACCCCTCGCGGCTGCAGATCATGTACGGACCGTCGGGGGAGCGCCGCCTCGTCGAGTGGGAGGCGGACTGGCTGCCCGGGTACGAGTCGTCGGCGCCGGTGCGCGTCGGCAACGCCGCCTCCGGCCAGTTCCAGCTCGACGTCTACGGCGAGGTCCTGTCGGCGCTGCACGCGGCGGCCCACGCCGACGGGGTGCCCAACGCGGCCGCGTGGGACCTCCAGATCAAGCTCATCGAGTTCCTCGCGTCCGCGTGGATCGCGCCCGACGACGGCATCTGGGAGGTGCGCGGCCCGCGGCGACACTTCACGCACTCCAAGGTGATGGCCTGGGTGGCCGTCGACCGCGCGGTGCGCACGCTCGAGCAGTGGCCCGACCTCAAGGGCGACCTCCAAGGGTGGCGCGACCTGCGCGAGCGGATCCACGCCGACGTGTGCGAGCACGGCTTCAACGAGGAGATCGGCGCCTTCACCCAGTACTACGGGTCCGACGCCCTGGACGCCAGCGTCCTCATGATCCCGCTGGTGGGCTTCTTGCCCCCCGACGACCCGCGGGTGAAGGGCACGGTGGAGGCCGTGGAGCGTCGCCTGCTCGTCGACGGGCTGGTCCTGCGCTACGAGACCACCGACGAGGGGCAGGTCGACGGGCTGAGCGGGCGCGAGGGGGCGTTCCTCGCCTGCTCGTTCTGGCTCGTGGACTGCCTGCACCTCATCGGGCGCACCGGCGACGCCGAGTCGTTGTTCGAGCGCCTGGTGGGGCTGAGCAACGAGCTCGGGCTGCTCTCAGAAGAGTACGACCCGGTCTCCGGGCGGCTCGCGGGCAACTTTCCCCAGGCGTTCTCCCACGTGTCGCTCGTCAATTCGGCCTTCCGCCTCGCGGGTGCCGACCCGCTCACCACGGTCGCCGCGGCCCTCGGGGCCACCCCGACGCCCGCGCGACGCGCGCGCGCCGGGCGCGCCCGACGCGCCCGCGCGCGTTCGTCGTCCCCGCGACCGGGGGGACGCCATCAGCCGAGGAGGCGACCGTGAAGGCCCTGACCGTCATCCCCCTGGGACCGTGAGCGGCTCGTCCTCGGCCACGAGTCGCTCGGCCGGGTGCTCGAGGCGCCCGACGGGGGACCGGTGGCGGTGGGGGACCTCGTGGTGGGCATCGTGCGACGGCCCGACCCCGTCCCGTGCGCCAACTGCGCCGTGCTCGAGTGGGACTTCTGTCGCAACGGCCGCTACACCGAGCGCGGGATCAAGGAGCGTGACGGCTACCTGTCGGAGCGCTACCGCATCACCCCCGACTTCGTCGTCAAGGTCGACCCCTCCCTGGGGCGCCTCGGCGTGCTGTTGGAGCCCACGAGCGTCGTCGCCAAGGCCTGGGAGGACGTGGACCGGATCGGGGGACGGGCCCACTGGGCGCCGAGCACGGTGCTCGTGACCGGGGCCGGCCCGATCGGTGTGCTGGCGGCGATGATCGGGGTCGAGCGCGGTCTCGAGGTGCACGTTCTCGATCGCGTCGAGAGCGGCGTGAAGCCCGACCTGGTGCGCGCCCTGGGCGCCACCTACCACCACGGGACTGTCGCCGACACCGGGCTCGCCCCCGACGTCGTGATCGAGTGCACCGGGGCCTCCTCGTTGGTACTTGACGCCATGACCCACGTCGGTCCCGGTGGGGTGGTCTGTCTGACCGGCGTCTCGTCGGGGGGTCACCCGCTCAGCGTCGACGAGGGCGCCCTCAACCGCGCCATGGTGCTCGAGAACGTCGCGGTCGTCGGTTCGGTCAACGCGAACCGTCGCCACTACGAGCAGGCCGCCCGAGCCCTCGCGGCAGTCGACCGCGACGTGCTCGCGCGCGTGGTGACCCGCCGGGTCCCCCTCGACCAGTGGCCGAGCGCCCTCGAGCGCCACGACGACGACGTCAAGGTGGTGATCGACGTGGCCCCCGAGTCCGTCGGGGCCTAGGAGACTGATGAATTAGTCGCTTTGGAACTACTTTCCCAAAGCGACGACGTAGACCTACGCGCTGTCGTGCTCTAAGAAGGCTTCACATCGTCCTCGAGGTCAAATCAGTCCAACAAGAATCGCGCGCCCAAATCTCGATCCTGATTGTTCAACAGTCTCCTAGGGCCCGACGCGCGGGTGTCCGACCGCGACGCCTTCGGGCGACGGCCGGGGCGAGAGCCGGGTTGCCGGCTACTCGCCCGGGTCGGGGACGAGTTCGCGCACCTCCTGGGCGCAGCGGCACGCGCGGGCGATCTTCGCGGCCCAGGCGAGCGCCTCGTCGCGGGTCGCCGTCTCCACGACCGCGAAGCCGCCGACGTAGGCCTTGTCCGCGGGCGGGCCGTCGATGACGGTCCCGTCGACGTCGACGACGCTCATCCCCTCGGGAGAGAGGACGCCCGCGCTGAACACCCACACGCCCGCGACGGTCGCCGCTCTCTCGACGGCTCGAGCCGCCGTGCCGACCGCCGGGAGGTCCGCCTCGGGGACGTCCATCGCCCCGTCGTCGAAAGAGATCAGGTACCGGGTCATCTCACTCCTCTCGCGCCGAGGGTGGGCCGCGGCGCCGACGCTCTTGGTCGAGACGTGGGGACCCCTCGCGCGCCCAGTGCGTCAGGCCGCGCCGGCCCCGCAGCGCGGGACGTCCGAGCGGGTGACGGGAATCGAACCCGCATAGCCAGCTTGGAAGGGTGGACAACCATCGACAAGCACCTCGAGGTGAATCCTGATCAAGCGCACGATTCACCGGCGACGGCGGTGTGAGGACATCGTGTGGGCGCTCCATGGGCACTTTCGTGGAGCGGCGGTGACGGGGCTCGGGTGGGAGCACTCGCTCACACCGGGCTCACGACGGCCGCGGGAACCTATGTGGAGGTGGCGTGTCGATTCCGGCACCACGTGCGATCAAGTCCCCGTCGTTCCGGGGCCTCTTGGGCGCGGTGTGATGAGCATGGAGTCGGAACGAGTGTCCGAACTTCGAGGCGGCTCAGCGCTCCCACTTCGAACAATGATGCTCGGCGGTCGCGCTCGATGCATCCGGATTCCCTTTCACAGAACGACAATAGGGGGCATCGGCCCTTCCAAAGTCGTCTCACCGTCGAGAGCGATGTGAACTCGGAGAGTCATTCTGGTATCCCCGTTCGTGGCGCGAGTCGAAGATAAGCACTTTCCTAAGCGACGTCGTGGGGAGGCCGAGCAACCGAACGCTCGGGCACGGGTGCGCGGATCGGAGCGGTGATGTCGGCACGCGACCGCGGTCCCGTGGATGACCTGTGGAAGGACATCCCCTCGTACATGGCCTGGA
>NCBE01000028.1 GCA_002255565.1 Actinobacteria bacterium 21-73-9 | reverse complement strand
GCTCGGGGTCCACTACCTCGACCTCGCGGCACGCGAGCTGGCGACCTTCGAGCGCGACATGCGTCTGATCAACCTGCTGCCGGTCTACGCCGAGCCGCGCGCCACCGGGGCCATCGCCGAGATCCTCACGCTCATCGGGCGGACCTTCGACGAGGGGATCGCCTACGAGGCCGACGGCTACGTCTACTTCGAGGTCGCCCGGTTCCCCCGTTTCGGCCAGGTGAGCCACGAGGCGCGCGAGCGCATGATCGAGCTCGCCGCCGAGCACGGAGGTCGTCCCGACGACCCGCGCAAGCGCGACCCCCTCGACTTCGTGCTCTGGCAGCCCTCGCTCGAGGACGAGCCGGCCTGGGAGTCGCGCTGGGGCGCGGGCCGCCCGGGCTGGCACATCGAGTGCTCGGCGTTGGCGCTGCGCGAGCTCGGTGAGACCCTCGACGTCCACGGGGGGGGCCGCGACCTCGCCTTCCCGCACCACGAGTGCGAGGCGGCCCAGAGCGAGTCGGTCACCGGGGCGCCGTTCGTGCGCCACTGGATGCACGTGGGGCTCGTGGGCTACGACGGCACGAAGATGTCCAAGTCGCTCGGCAACCTGGTCTTTGTCAGCGAGCTCGCCCAGCGCAGCGAGCCGGCGGCCGTGCGCCTCGCGCTGCTCGCCCAGCACTACCGCGCCGACTGGGAGTGGCGCGACGAGCTGCTCGCCGCCGCGCGGAGCCGGCTCGCCACGTGGCGCTCGACGCTCGGGGGGCGCGAGTCGGGCGTCCTCGCCGACGTGCGCGCGGCCCTGGACGACGACCTCGACACGCCCGGAGCGCTCGGCGCGATCGACGCCGCGGCCCACGCGGGCGCCAGCGTCCACGCGGCCGCGTCCCTGCTCGGCGTTACGCTGTAGCGTCGAAAGGACCCCATGTCGCAGATCGCGGTGACCCTGCCCGACGGCGCCACGCGCGCGCTCGCCGGGGGTTCGACGGCCGGGGACCTCGCCCGGGCGATCGGGGCGCGCCTCGCCAAGGACGCCCTCGCGGCCCGCGTCAACGGCGAGCTGCGCGACCTCTCGACGGTCCTCGCCGACGGGGACACGGTGGCGATCGTCGTGGCCGGCTCCGACGACGGGCGCGACGTGCTGCGCCACTCGACGGCCCACGTGCTCGCCCAGGCCGTGACCCGCCTGTGGCCGGGGGCCCAGTACGCCATCGGCCCGGCCATCGAGAACGGCTTCTACTACGACTTCGACCTGCCCGGCGGGGCGCGCTTCAGCGACGACGACCTCGCGACGATCGAGGCCGAGATGCGCGGCATCATCGCGGAGGACCAGCCCTTCACGCGCGCCGAGATGTCGATCGAAGAGGGCCTGGCCGTCTTCGTCGACCAGCCCTACAAGGTGGAGATCATCACCAAGGTGCGCGAGGGCGCCCGCGACGCCGAGGACCTCGGGGAGGTGGCGGCCGGCTCGAGGGTGTCGGTCTATCGCAACACCGGGTCCTTCGTCGACCTCTGCCGGGGGCCGCACGTGCCCTCGACCGGACGGCTCGGCCACTTCCGCCTGATGCGCGTGGCCGGCGCGTACTGGCGCGGGGACGAGAAGCGCCCCCAGCTCCAGCGCGTCTACGGCACCGCCTGGGAGTCAAACTCGGCCCTCGAGGCCCACCTCCACCAGCTCGTCGAGGCCGAGAAGCGCGACCACCGCCGTCTCGCGACCGAGCTGGACCTGCTCAGCTTCCCCTCCGAGCTGGGCGGGGGCCTCGCGGTGTGGCACCCCCGCGGAGGCATCGCGCGAAAAGAGATGGAGGACTTCAGCCGGGCCCGCCACCTCGAGGGCGGGTACGAGTTCGTCGTCACGCCCCACATCGCCAACGCCCGTCTCTACGAGACCTCGGGGCACCTCGGGTTCTACAAGGACGGGATGTACCCGCCCATGGAGATGGACAACGGGACCTACTACCCCAAGCCGATGAACTGCCCGATGCACTGTCTGATCTACAAGAGCCGCCCCCGCAGCTACCGCGAGCTGCCCCTGCGGCTCTTCGAGCTCGGGACGGTGTACCGCTACGAGCGCGCCGGCACCCTGCACGGGCTCCTGCGGATCCGCGGATTCACCCAGGACGACGCCCACATCTACTGCACCGAGGACCAGCTCCAAGAGGAGATCGCCTCGCTGCTCTCGTTCGTGATGGACGTGCTGCGCGCCTTCGGCTTCAACGAGTTCACGGCCAACCTCTCGACCAAGGACCCCCAGAAGTACGTCGGCAGCGACGAGATCTGGGAGGCGTCGACCGAGGCGCTGCGCGCGGCCCTCGAGCGCTTCGGGCTGGCCTACGCGATCAAAGAGGGCGACGCGGCCTTCTACGGACCCAAGATCGACATTGACGTGCGCGACGCGATCGGGCGGACCTGGCAGCTCTCGACGATCCAGTGCGACTTCAACCACCCGGCCCGCTTCGAGTTGCAGTACGTGGGCGCCGACAACCAGCACCACCGGCCGATCATGCTCCACCGGGCGCTCTTTGGCTCGATCGAGCGCTTCTTCGGGGTCCTGCTCGAGCACTACGCGGGCAACCTGCCCACGTGGCTCGCCCCCGAGCAGGCCCGGGTGCTCGGGGTGCGCAACGACCACGACGCCTACGCCGGTGAGGTCGCGGCCGCGCTGCGCGCGCGCGGTGTGCGCGTCGGCCTCGAGCCGGCCGACGAGCCGCTCGGGGCGCGCATCCGTCGGGCCAAGCTGGAGAAGGTCCCCTACGTGCTCGTCGTCGGCGACGACGACGTGGCCGCGCGCACCCTCGGGGTGAACGCGCGCGGGTCGGAGAGCCCCGAGCGCGGGGTGGGCCTCGAGGACTTCGTCGAGCGCCTGGCCGCCGAGATCGCCGTCCACGGCGCGCCCGAGGGCGCCTAGTGCCGCTCGAGCGGTTCTCGGCCGCCTGGCGCGAGGCGTACGTCGAGAGCGTCTCGGGGGACGAGGAACGCGTCGACGGCTGCGTCTTTTGTCGACTGGCCGAGGAGGCCGTGGACGAGGCGACCGGGGTGCTGGAGCGTCGCGCGCACAGCTACGTGGTGCTCAACGCCTTCCCCTACGGCTCGGGCCACGTCCTCGTCGTGCCCTACCGTCACGCCGAGACCCTCGAAGAGCTCACCGCCGACGAGTCGAGCGAGCTGTGGGGGACCGTCACCGCCGTCAGTCGCGCGCTGCGCAGCGCCTACCGGCCCGACGGGCTGAACGTCGGGTTCAACCTGGGCCACGCGGCCGGCGCCGGCATCCCGCGCCACCTCCACGCCCACCTGCTGCCGCGCTGGGACGGCGATACCAACTTCATGACGACCATCGCCGAGACCCGGGTCCTGCCCGAGTCCCTCGCCTCCACCTGGCGAAAAGTGCGCGCGGCGCTGCCCCCGGGTCTGGCCGGGGAGCCGTCGGTAGACTTCGGGCGATGACCCCGGAGGCGAATGTTCGACGGTAGGTTCCGCCGGTCCGTGGAGGTGGTCACCACCCCCATTGGGCGGGGTCTCGTGCGCGCGGGCTTCTCGGCCGACGTGCTGACCGCCTCGGGGCTGGTCTTCGCCTGCGCGACGGCCTGGGCGATCGCCGTGGGCCTGCACTGGGGGGCGATCGTGCTGCTCATCCTCACCGGATTCCACGACCTCTTCGACGGCCCGGTGGCCAAGGCCAGCCAGCGGGTCAGCCAGCGCGGGAGCTTCTTCGACTCGGTGGTCGACCGGGTCTCCGACGCCGTGCTGATGGGCGGGGTGGCCTACTACCTCACGGCCCACCACCACGGCCAGCTCGTCTTGTTGCCCTTCGGGATCGTGACGGCGAGCTTCCTCATCTCCTACCAGCGCTCCAAGGCCGAGAGTCTCGGCCTCAGCGCCAAGGGCGGGCTGATGGAGCGCGCCGAGCGCATGATCCTGCTCGGGGTGGGGCTGCTCTCCTCGGCGATCTTCGTGCCCGTGCTGTGGGTGATGCTCGCGCTCACCATCATGACGGCCCTCGGACGCTTCGCGCGCGTCTGGCGCGCCGCCGACCGCCCGACCCCGGTCGAGCCCCGGTTCCACCCACGTCGCGAGCACGTCCGTCGCCGCCGGACTCTCAGCCGGGCGTCGCGTCACTAGTCGTGGCGTCGGGGCGCGTCGCGCTCTTCCGTTCGGCCGGCCGGATCCTCGAGGCGCTGCCCGAGCGGCTCGACGTGGGCGTGGCCAAGGCCGTCGCGCGCGCCCTCGGGCCGCGCAGCGCCAAGGCCGCGAGCCTGGCTGACAACCTCCGCCCGGTCCTCGACCCGCTCGACCCGGTCGACGAGGAGCTCGTGGAGCACTTCGTGCGCCGGGGCTTCGCCAGCTACGGCCGCTACTGGGCCGAGGGGGCGAAGCTGCCGGGGATCGCGCCGGCCGAGGTGGTGCGACGCTTCGTCATCGCCGAGGGCCTTGAGCACCTCGAGGCGGCCCGCGACGCCGGGCGCGGGACAATCGTGGCCCTGCCCCACGTCGGCTCGTGGGAGTGGGGCGGGGCGCTGCTCGCGAGAATCGGACTGCCGATGTGGGCTGTCGCCGAGCGGCTCGAGCCGCCCGAGCTGTTCGAGTGGTTCGCGGCCAAGCGCGAGGCGATGGGCATCCACGTGGTGCCCCTCGACGAGCACGCGACGGGCACCCTCATGGGGGTGCTGCGCGGGGGCGGCGTCGTGGGTCTGCTGTGCGACCGCGACCTCGAGGGCAACGGGGTCGAGGTGGAGTTCTTCTCGCGGCGCGTGACCCTGCCGGGCGGGCCGGCGACGCTCGCGCTGCGCACCGGGGCGCCGATCCTCGCCGCGGCGTGCTACTCGGGGCCGGGCCGGGACCACCACGCGGTGGTGCTGCCCCCGATCGTCGCCGAGCGCACCGCAGCGCGGCTGCGCGTGGACGTCACCCGGGTCACCCAGCGGGTCGCTTTCGCCCTCGAGTCGCTGATCCGGCGCGCCCCCGAGCAGTGGCACGTCCTGCCGGCGCGCTTCGGCTAGCCCGTGCGCGTCGCGATCCTCTCGCCCTACGCCCTGAGCGTCCCGGGCGGCGTGCAAGAACAGGTCCTCGGGATGAGTCGTGAGCTCGGCGCGCGGGGCCACCGGGTCCTCGTCGTCGCGCCCGACGCCCACGACACGTCCTCGCACGACACCCCGGCGACCCTCGCGCGCTTCGGCCGGCGCCTGGCGCTGCCGGCCAACGGCTCGCGCGCCCCCCTCACGCTCTCGCCGCGGGCGTCGCGCGGGGCCGCCCGCGCACTCGCGGCCTTCGCCCCGGACGTCGTGCACCTCCACGAGCCCGGGGCGCCGCTCCTCGCCTGGGCGACGCTGGTCGCGCACCCGGCGCCGACGGTGGCGACCTTCCACCGGGCCGGCGACGGCCCGGCCGTCACCCTCACCCGGCCCCTCTTGCGCCGCCTGGCCCGGGGGATCGACCTCGCCGTGGCGGTGAGCGAGGCGGCCAAGCGCTGCGCCGACGCGGCCTACGGCCTCGACTGCGAGGTCCTCTTCAACGGCATCGAGATGGACCGCTGGGTCGCCTTCCCCCGGGAGCGCCACGAAGCCCCGACCCTGCTCTTCCTCGGCCGCCTCGAGCCGCGCAAGGGCGCCGACACCGCAATCGTGGCGGGCGACGGCCCCGAGCGGGCTCGCCTTGAGGCCCTGGCCGCCCACGACCCGCAGATCACCTTCGTGGGGCGCGTCAGCGACGACGCGAAGCGCTCCTGGCTGAGGCGCTGCGCGGCGCTCCTCGCCCCGGCGACGGGGGGCGAGAGCTTCGGTCTGGTCCTGCTCGAGGCGCTCGCGAGCGAGACGCTCGTCGTCGCGAGCGACATCGACGGCTATCGCGAGGCGGTGGGCCCCCACGCCACCCTGGCGCCACCGGGGGACCCGCGGGCCTGGGCGCGGGCGATCGCGACGGCCCTCGCCGCCGAGGGCCCGGCCGGCGTCGCGGCCGGACGCGAGCACGCGGGTCGCTGGTCGATGGCGGCCCTCGTCGACGCCTACCTCGAGCGCTACGAGCGACTCGGGGCGGGCGGCGGGCCCGCGCGCCGGTAGCCTTGGTCGGTGGCCAGTTCGCAGCGCACCCGCTCCCGGCGTCCCAACGCCCGTCGCGATCGTGAGCCCCGTTACGTCGCCCCGGTGCTCGACCCCAGCTGGGTCAGCCCCTACGCGCCGACCACGGCCGAGCGCCACCGCCACGCGGTGGTGATGCGGTCCTACGCCCTGCGCCGCCGGCTCGTCGCCACCGTCGCCGCGGGAGCCGCCGTCGCCGCCCTCGTCGTCCTCGCGGTCGCGCTCTCGCCCTGGCTGTGGCTCGCGGCCGTCCTCGTCGGCGCGCTCTACGCGATCGACCTGCGCCGCGTGGTGGCCGGGTACGCGACGCGCGCGCAGGGCGCCGCCGAGGCGCTGCTCGCGCGATTCGCTCGCGACGAGGACCCGATCGCCCGCGAGCGGCTCGTGACCCTGGTCGACCGGTTGAGCGCCACCTTCGGGGTCGAGGCGGTGCGCGCCGAGGTGGTGAGCGACGGCGGTTACAACGCGGCCCTGGTTCCCGGTCCCGGGGGCTACGTCATGGTCGCCACCAGCGCCCTCGTCCAGGACTTCGCGCTGATCGAGATGGAGGGCGTCGTGGCCCACTGCCTGGCCCGCGAGCGCATCGGGGTGCTTGAGCGCGAGTGCGTCGCCGCGCTCGACCTCACGGGCGAGGCGGCCCGCGCACTCGCCGGGCCCGGCGAGACCTTCCGGGCCGACGAGGTCGCCGCGGCCACCATCCGCTACCCGCTCGGGATCGCCGACGCCCTGCGCCGCTGCCGGGCCCAGTCGGTGCCGGCCGGGTCGTTCTTTCTCGACGAGGCCTTCGACGGCTGGCGCTGGGTGTTCTTCAACCCCTGGTCGGACCGGCGCGAGGGCGTCCCCTCCGACCTTGACGACCCGGAGGTGCGCGCCCGCGCCCTCGAGGAGTGGTGAGGGACGGCCGGTAGGCTGGGCCCATGAGCGACACCCAGACGACACGCACGGGCTCGACGCTGGTGAAGCGGGGCCTCGCCGACATGCTTCGCGGCGGGGTGATCATGGACGTGGTCAACCCCGAGCAGGCCAAGGTGGCCGAGGACGCCGGGGCCGTCGCGGTGATGGCCCTCGAGCGCGTGCCGGCCGACATCCGCCGCGACGGGGGCGTCGCGCGCATGAGCGATCCCCACATGATCCAAGAGATCCAGGCCGCCGTGACCATCCCGGTGATGGCCAAGGCGCGCATCGGCCACTTCGCCGAGGCCCAGGTCCTCGAGGCCCTCGGAGTCGACTACATCGACGAGTCCGAGGTGCTCACCCCGGCCGATGAGGAGAACCACATCGACAAGTGGGTCTTCACGGTCCCCTTCGTCTGCGGGGCGACGAACCTCGGCGAGGCGCTGCGACGCATCGGCGAGGGCGCGTGCCTGATCCGCTCCAAGGGGGAGGCCGGCACGGGCAACGTCGTCGAGGCCGTGCGCCACCTGCGCTCGATCACCGCGATGATCCGGCGCTGCCAGAGCGCCGACGCCAACGAGCTCTACGCCATCGCCAAGGACCTCCAGGCCCCGCTGCCCCTCGTGCTCGAGGTCGCCGAGACCGGCCAGCTGCCGGTGCCGCTGTTCTGCGCGGGGGGTATCTCGACCCCGGCCGACGCGTCGCTCGTGCGCCAGCTCGGCGCCGAGGCGGTCTTCGTGGGCTCGGGCATCTTCAAGAGCGAGGACCCGGTGCGCATGGCCCACGCGATCGTCGAGGCCTCGACCCACTTCGACGACCCCTCGGTGATCGCCAAGGTCTCGACCGGCCTGGGCAGCGCCATGCGCGGCTGGGAGACGAGCTCGCTCGAGCAGCGCCTCGCCGAGCGCGGCTGGTAAGCGCCCCGTGGGCAGCGTCGGGGTCCTCGCGCTGCAGGGCGACGTCCGCGAGCACCTGGCCACCCTCACCGCGCTCGGGGTCGAGGCCGTGCGCGTGCGCACCCCGGACGAGCTCGAGTCGGTCGACGCGCTCGTCCTGCCCGGCGGGGAGTCCACGGCCATCGCCCACCTCCTCGTGACCGCGGGGTTGCGCGACCCGGTGGGCGCGCGCCTCGCGGCGGGGATGCCGGTGCTCGGCACCTGTGCGGGCCTGATCCTGCTCGCGCGCGACGTCCTCGACGGGCGCGCCGACCAGTGGGGCTTCGGGGCGCTCGAGGTGGCGGTGCGCCGCAACGGCTACGGCCGCCAGATCGCGAGTTTCGAGGCGCCCCTCACCCTCGCCGACGGGTCGAGCGTGCCGGGGGTCTTCATCCGCGCCCCGCGGATCCTCGAGTGCGGGCCCGGCGTCGAGGTGCTCGCCACCTACGCCCACGGCGGGGGGTCCGACGCGGTCCTCGTGCGCCAGGGACCGGTCTGGGGGGCCTCGTTCCACCCCGAGCTGACCGCCGACACGACCGTCCACCGGCTGTTCGTCGGGTCGCTCTAGGGCATTCGCTACGATTTCGGGGCCCCGACGGGGCGGGAGGGAAAATGTCCGGCCATTCCAAGTGGGCCACCACCAAGCACCGCAAGGGCGCGAAGGACGCGGCGCGTGCCAAGGTCTTCGCCAAGCTGATCCGCCAGGTCGAGGTCGCCGCCCGCGAGGGCGGGGGAGACCCCGAGGGCAACGCGAGCCTGCGCACGATGTACCAGAAGGCCCGCGAGGCGTCGGTGCCCCTCGACACCATCGAGCGCGCCATCAAGCGCGGCACCGGCGAGCTCGAGGGCGTGCGCTACGAGCCGATCACCTACGAAGGCTACGGCCCGGGCGGCGTGGCGGTGATCGTCGAGACGCTCACCGACAACCGCAATCGCACCAGCGCCGAGATCAAGCACCTGTTCGCGAAGAACGGCGGGACCATCGCCGAGCCCGGGGCGGTCTCTTGGCAGTTCGAGCGCAAGGGTGAGATCGAGGTCGCCGGGCCACTCGACGAGGACCAGCTGCTCGAGTGGGTCATGGAGGCGGGGGCCGAGAACTACGAGGCCAACGGCGCCGACTACACCGTGACGACCGAGCCCCAAGAGATGGCCCGGGTGCGCACGGCCCTCGAGGCCCACGGGCTGAGCGTGCGCAGCGCCGAGCTGGCCCTCGCCGCGCAGAACCCGGTGCCGGTCACCGAGGAGCCCGAGGCGAAGCGGGTGCTGCGCCTGGTCGACGCGCTCGACGACCACGACGACGTCCAGAACGTCTATTCCAACTTCGACATCGCCGACGAGCTGCTGGCCGCCTACGAGGGGTAGTCCCCGCCGGGACGCGGCGTCCGGGGTACAGTCGAACACGTGTTCGTCCTCGGCATCGACCCCGGGCTGACCCGCTGCGGCTTCGGCCTGGTGGAGGGGTCCCTCGAGGGGGACCGCCCCGCGGCCGCGGTGCGCGCCGGGCTGATCGAGACCAACCCCGACGACCCGGTCGAGGCGCGCCTGGCCCAGCTCGGCCGCGAGCTCGCCCGGCTCTACTCGGAGTTGACCCCCGAGGTCGTGGTCGTCGAGCGCGTCTTCTACCAGCGCAACGCCCGCACCGCCATCCCCGTGGCCCAGGCGAGCGGGGTGGCCATCGCCCTCGCCGAGGGGTCCCGGGTGCGCCAGTTCACGGCCCAGGAGGTGAAGCTCGCGGTGACCGGCTACGGCGCGGCCGACAAGGCCCAGGTCCAGGCGATGGTCGCCCGGCTCCTCGGGCTCGCCGAGGTGCCCCGCCCGCCCGACGTCGCCGACGCCCTCGCCCTGGCCCTGACCTACCTCGCGGTGGCCCGCACCGAGGCGCTCCTCGAGGCGCCGGCGCCGTGATCGGCTGGCTGCGCGGGCGGGTCGTCGGCCACGGCGGCGACGGGGCGACGATCGTCGACGTCCACGACGTGGGCTACCGGGTCCAGGTTGCCTCGGCCGTGTCGCCCGGGGTGGGCGAGGAGGTCGAGCTCTTCGTGCACACCGCGGTGCGCGAGGACGCGATCGTGCTCTACGGCTTTGCGACGACGGCCGAGCGCGAGCTCTTCGAGCTGCTGCTCGCCGCGCCGGGCGTCGGGCCGGCGACGGCGCTCGGGGCGCTGCGCACGATGAGCGTCGAGACGCTCACGCGCGCCATCGAGTCCGAGGACGTGAAGACGGTGGCGCTGATCCCCGGGGTCGGCCCCAAGACGGCCGGGCGGATCGTGCTCGAGCTCAAGGGCCGTCTGCCCCACGAGGAGGTCGTCGCCCCGGCCCTGGCGGCGGTGGACGACGCGCTGCGCGCACTCGGCTACAGCGCGAGCGAGATCCGCGACGCCCTCGAGGGCGCGGACCTGCCCGAGGACGAGGGCGAGGCGCTGCGCGCCGCCCTGCGGCTGGTGCGCCGCTCGTGACCCGCGACGTCGACCTCGACGAGCTGCGCCGACCGGCGACGCCCCAGGCCGGCGAGAGCGAACGGCGCGTGGAGGCGTCGCTGCGTCCGCCCACCCTGGCCGAGTTCGTGGGTCAGGGCGACCTGGTGGGCCACCTCGAGGTCGTCCTGGGCTCGGCGCGCGCGCGGGGCCAGTGCGCCGACCACGTCCTGTTCGTCGGCCCCCCCGGACTGGGCAAGACCTCGCTCGCCCAGATCGTGGCGCGCGAGATGGCGACGGGTCTCAAGGTCACCTCGGGGCCGGTCCTCTCGCGCCCGGGCGACCTCGCGGCGATCCTGAGCGACCTGGGCGACGGCGACGTCCTCTTCATCGACGAGATCCACCGGCTGAGCCGCAGCGTCGAGGAGGTCCTCTACCCGGCGATGGAGGACCTGCGCCTCGACGTGCTGATCGGCCGGGGACCGTCGGCCCGCTCGATCCGCCTGGACCTGCCGCGCTTCACCCTGGTCGGGGCGACGACTCGCACCGGCCTCGTGGCGGGGCCGCTGCGCGATCGCTTCGGCTTCATCGGCCAGCTCGACCTCTACGAGGTGGACGAGCTGCGCCGGATCGTGGAGCGCTCCGCCCGGCTCCTCGAGGTGGAGCTGAGTGCCGAGGCGGCCGCGACGATCGCCGGGCGGAGCCGGGGCACCCCGCGGGTGGCCAACCGGCTCTTGCGCCGGGTGCGCGACTTCGCCTCGGTGAAGGGCCACGGGGTCGTCGACGCCGCCGTCGCCGTCGAGGCCCTCACCCTGTTCGGGGTGGACGAGCTCGGCCTCGACAAGCTCGACCGGCGGATCCTCTCGCTGCTGTGCGACCAGTTCGCCGCCCAGCCGGTCGGGCTCACGACCCTGGCCCACGCGACCGGCGAGGAGCCGGTGACCCTCGAGGAGGCCTACGAGCCGTACCTGCTGCGCTGCGGGTTGCTGGCCCGCACCCCCCGGGGGCGGGTCGCCACCGAGCGTGCGTACCGCCACCTGGGGCGGGTCCCGCCGCGGGGCGGACTGTTCTAGGGCGCGGGCCTCCAGCCGCTAGAGTCTCAGGGTCTGTCTATAGAGGGGTCGCCCATGTTGTTCGCTGCTACGACGTCGAGTTCCACCTCGCACGGCTCACCCGCGATCATCCTCATCTACATCGTCTTGTTCGCGGCGCTGTACTTCTTCTTCATCCGCCCGCGCTCTCAAAAGGCCAAGGCCCAGCGCCTCGAGGCCCGCAAGGTCGACGTCGGCGACCGGGCCCAGACCGTCGGCGGCATCGTGGGCACGGTCGTGGCGCGCACCGACGAGTTCGTGACGCTGCGCTCGGCGAGCGGGGTCGAGCTGGACTTCATCCCGTCGGCCATCGCCCGGCGCTACGACCCCGCACCGGCGGTCGACACCGAGGCCCTCGAGGTCCACGCGGACCACGAGCAGGAGAGACCGGCCGAAGGCGACGCTGAGTAATGGCGCCGGCGGTCGGCTCGCGGCGAAACCTCGTTGTCAGCCTGGTCCTCACCATCGCCATCGCCTTCGGCGCCCTGGCCACGACCCTGGCCCTGGGCTGGGGCCCCAAGCTGGGCCTCGACCTGGCCGGCGGGCTCTCGGTCGTCTATAAGCCGACGGGCCACGCCACGGCCGCCGACATGAACGAGGTGGTGACGATCATCACCAACCGCGTGAACGGCCTCGGGGTGTCCGGGGCGACGGTCAACCTCCAGGGCAAGGACGTGGTCGTCTCGGTGCCCGGGGTGACCGACGCGCGCGCGGTGCTGGCCTCGGTCGGCCAGACCGCCCAGCTCTTGTTCCGCCCGGTGCTCTGTGAGGCGACGACCGCGACGAAGGTCACCGCGGTGAGGACCCTGCCGACGTGCGGCGCGCAGTACCTCATGACCGCGTCCAACCTCAACGTGAACACCTCGACGGGCTTCACCAACCAGACCCCCCCCGACCCGGCCTTCGCCGGCATAAAGTCCACGCCCTCACGTCAGGACAACCCCAAGGACGAGGTGCTGCTGCCCGCGCTCGGCCAGCCGGGCGTGCGCTACGTGCTCGGCCCGGCCCAGCTCACGGGCACGGCCGTGCACAACGCGGTCGCCCAGCAGACCCAGACCGGCCAGTGGGTCGTCAACTACTCGCTCACCAAGACCGGCAGCCCCGCCTGGGACCAGGTGGCCCAGCGCAACTTCCACCAGCTCGTCGCGATCGAGCTCGACGGCGTCGTCCAGTCGGCGCCGATCATCCAGCCCAACCAGTCGAGCTTCACGAGCTTCCAGGGCCAGGGCCAGATCTCGGGCTCGTTCACCCAGTCCTCGGCGAAGAACCTGGCGATCGCCATGAACTACGGCGCCCTGCCGGTGCGCCTCACGCCGCTCACGACCCAGACCGTCTCGCCGACCCTCGGCCACTCGGCCCTCGTCGCGGGCCTCGGGGCCGGCATCGCCGGGCTGATCCTCGTCCTGCTCTACACGATCCTCTACTACCGGGCCCTCGGCCTGGTGATCGTGCTCGGCCTCGCGGTGACGGCCGCCCTGCTGTGGGCGATCATCTCGGCGCTCGGGCACACCTCGCTCGCCCCCAGCTTCGACCTGGCTGGGGTGACCGGGCTGATCGTGTCGATCGGTATCACCGTTGACAGTTACATCGTCTACTTTGAACGCCTCAAGGACGAGACCCGGGCGGGACGCTCGGTGCGGACCTCGGTGGACCGGGGCTTCAAGTCGGCCTGGAGGACGGTGCTCGCGGCCGACACGGTGAGCCTGCTCGCCGCGGTGCTGCTCTACATCATCGCCGTGGGCACGGTGAAGGGGTTCGCCTTCTTCCTCGGCCTGTCGACGTTGATGGACGTCATCATCACGTGGTACTTCACCCGCCCGCTCGTCATCTTGCTCGGGCGGCGCAGTGAGAACACCGGCTCGGCCCTCTCGCTCGCCGCCGGCCTGCAGGCGGAGCCGGCCGGTGAGTGAGCCCGCGGCGGTGGCGCCGACCTACGGGCGCTTCGGCCGTCTCTACCACGGGCTCACGACCACCGACTTCGTGGGGCGGCGCCGGGTCTGGTTCACCGTCTCGCTCGTGATCATCGTCGCGGGGTTGGTCTCGCTCGGGGTGCGCGGGTTCAACCTGGGCATCGACTTCAAGGGCGGGAGCTCCTGGGAGGTGCTCGCCCCCCACACCACCGTCGCCCAGATGCAGAGCACCGTCGAGGCGGCCGGGCTCACCAACCCGACCGTCGAGAAGCTGGGCTCGGACACCTACCAGGTCACCGGCGACATCAACAGCCTCTCGCCGAGCGCCCAGATCGCCCTCACCGACAAGGTGGTCCGCGCGATGGCGAACCTCGCCGGCACGAGCTCCAACCAGGTCTCCACCTCCAGCGTGGGGCCGACCTGGGGTGGGCAGATCACCAACCGGGCCCTCGAGGCCCTCATCATCTTCTTCATCGCCGTGGTCGCCTACATCAGCCTTCGCTTCGAGCCGAAGATGGCCGCGGCGGCCTTCCTGGCGATGCTCCACGACCTGCTCGTCACGGTCGGGGTCTACTCGATCTTCGGCTTCCAGATCACCCCGGACACGGTGATCGCGATCCTGACGATCCTCGGCTACTCGCTCTACGACACCGTTGTGGTCTTCGACCGCGTGCGCGACAACACCGGCGGCATCTTGAAGTCGGGGGACCTGACCTACTCGGACATGATCAACCTGTCGATGAACCAGACCCTCGCGCGTTCGATCAACACCTCGCTCGTCGCCATCTTGCCGGTGCTCTCGGTGCTCGTGGTCGGTGCCTACATCCTGGGCGCCACGACCCTGCAGGACTACGGCCTGGCGCTGTTCGTGGGTCTGGTGAGCGGCGCCTACTCGTCGATCTTCATCGCGAGCCCGCTGCTCGCGGTGATGAAAGAGCGCGAGCAGCGCTACCGCGACCTGGCCCAGCGGGTCAGCGCGCGCGGCGGGCACCTGGTGCTCTCGGCCACGAGCGCGGCGCGCCTCTCGTCGTCGACGACCGCGGCCGCCGTCGCGGGGGTGGCGTCGACGCCCGTGCGCAGCGGTGCCGGCGCGGCCATCCAGCCGCGCGCGCGAAAGCCCAAGCGCCGCTAGGGCGCCGGTAGGCTGACGCCATGGTGAGCCTGACGTCACGCCACAGCGTCGACCCGGTCCTCGCGGGCTCCCTCGAGCGGCTCATCGCGCGGTTCCTCGAGCACCACGAGGACGGCGACGTCGAGCTGATCCGTCGGGCCGGTGTCGCTGCGATCAACGCCCACGAGGGCCAGCTGCGCCGCACCGGCGAGCCCTACGTGACCCACCCGATCGCGGTGGCCGGCATCACGGCCGACCTGGGGCTCGACGAGGTGACCCTGGCCGCGGCCCTGCTCCACGACGCCGTGGAGGACACCGGGGTGACGACCGAGTGGCTGGCCGAGGAGTTCGGGGCCCAGGTGGCGGCGGTGGTCGACGGGGTCACGAAGCTCGACCGCCTCGAGTTCGACTCCAAGGAGGCCCAGCAGGCCGCCACCATCCGCAAGATGTTCATCGCCATGGCCCAGGACTGGCGGGTCCTGCTGATCAAGCTGGCCGACCGGCTCCACAACATGCGGACCATCTCGGTGATGCCGATGCACCGCCAGCGCGCGATCGCTCAAGAGACCCTCGACGTCTACGCGCCGCTCGCGCACCGCCTCGGCGTCGAGCAGGTCAAGTGGCAGCTCGAGGACCTCAGCTTCGCGACCCTGCACCCGAAGCGCTACGCGGAGATCGAGCAGATGGTGGCGGCCCGCCAGCCCGAGCGCGAGGCCTACCTGACCGAGGTGATGGAGACCCTGAGCGCGAAGCTCGCCGAATTCCACCTCGACGCCGAGGTGCGGGGCCGGCCGAAGCACCTCTGGAGCATCTACGAGAAGATGGTCGTGGGCGGTAAGGAGTTCGACGAGATCTTCGACCTGGTGGGCCTGCGGATCGTGGTCGACGAGGAGCGCGAGTGCTGGGCCGCGCTCGGGGCGGTGCACGCCCTGTGGTCCCCGGTCCAGGGCCGCTTCAAGGACTACATCAACTCGCCCAAGTTCAACTTCTACCAGTCCCTGCACACCACGGTGATCGGCCCCCGGGGCAAGTCGGTGGAGGTGCAGATCCGGACCCACGAGATGCACCGGCGCGCCGAGTTCGGTGTGGCCGCGCACTGGATGTACAAAGAGGGCGCCTCGGCCAAGGAGGTCGCCTGGATGCAGCGGCTGGCCGACGTCGAAGAGGAGGAGAAGGACCCGATCGCCTTCCTCGAGGCGCTCAAGCTCGACCTCGGCCACGACGAGGTCTACGTTTTCACGCCCAAGGGCCGGGTCATCTCCCTGGTCGAGGGGGCGACGCCCGTCGACTTCGCCTACGCCGTGCACACCGAGGTGGGCCACCACTGCGTGGGGGCCAAGGTCAACGGCCGGCTGGTGCCGCTCACCACGGTCCTGCGCTCGGCCGACGTGGTGGAGATCGTCACGGCGAAGAACGACGACGCCGGGCCGAGCCGAGACTGGCTGACCTTCGTGAAGTCGACACGGGCCCGCTCCAAGATCCGCCAGTGGTTCCAGCGCGAGCGCCGCGAGGACGCCCTCGAGTCGGGCCGCGAGGAGCTCGTGCGCGTCCTGCGCCGCGAGGGCCTCCCGATCGCCACGACGCTGGCGGCGAGCGCGCTGTCCACGGTCGTCGCGTCGTTCAACCTCGAGAGCGTCGACGCCCTCTACCTGGCGATCGCCGCCGGCCACCCCTCGGCCCACGCCGTCGCCCAGCGCCTCGAGCGCGAGCTGCGCGGCGGGGAGGTCGAACAGCTGCCGACCACCGTGACCAAGGCGCCTCGCGCGAACCGGTCCAACCGGGGGGTGGGGGTCTACGTCGAGGGCCTCGACGACGTGATGATCCACCTGGCGCGGTGCTGCTCGCCGGTGCCCGGGGACTCGATCATGGGCTTCATCACCCAGGGTCGGGGCGTCTCGGTGCACCGCGACGACTGCTCCAACGCCGTGGCCCTCGCCCAGCGCCTGGGCGAGCGGGTGATCGACGTCGAGTGGGACGGCACGAGCGGCCAGTACCGGGTGGTGCTCGAGATCCTCGCCTTCGACCGCTCACGGCTGTTGCTGGACGTCTCGAAGGTGGTCGCCGAGTACCACCTCAACATCATCGCCTCGAGCACCACGACGTCGGGGGCGCGGATCGTGCGCATGGTCTTTGACGTCGAGCTCGCCGACCCGGCCCACCTCTCGAGCCTGCTGGCCGCCCTGAAGGCGGTCGACGGGGTCTTCGACGCCTTCCGCCAGCTGCCCGGTCAGAACAAGTCCACATGACCCCGACGCCGCCGTTCCAGGCGCCCACCGGGACCCGCGACGTCCTCGCGCCCGAGTCCTACGAGTGGGAGGGGCTCGTCGCGACCTACGCCGAGTTGGCCTATCGCTACGGCTTCTCCCTGGTCATGACGCCGATCTTCGAAGACGTCGGGGTCTTCGTGCGCGGACTGGGTGAGGTCAGCGACGTCTTTCGCAACGAGATGTACGTCTTCACCGACCGGGGGGACCGCACCCTCGCGCTGCGCCCCGAGGGGACGGCCTCGGTGGTGCGCGCCTTCGTCCAGCACCACCCGACGACCCCGTGGAAGGCGTGGTACGTCACCCCGGCCTTCCGCTACGAGCGGCCCCAGGCCGGCCGCTATCGCCAGCACACGCAGCTCGGGGTGGAGGTCATCGGCACCGACGACCCCCTCGTGGACGTCGAGGTGATCGCCCTGGCGAACGCGACCTACCGGGCGGTCGGGCTGCGCCGCGTCCGGCTGCTCGTCAACTCCATGGGCGACCGGGCCTGCCGACCCGCCTACGTCGAGCGGCTCAGCGCGCACCTGGCGGCCCACGAGGCCGAGCTGTGCGACGAGCACTCCGAGCGCTGGCGCCAGAACCCCCTGCGCGTGCTCGACTGCAAGCGCGAGCCGTGCGTGGTCGTCACCGCCGAGGGTCCGATGCTGCTCGACCACCTGTGCACCGAGTGCCGGACCCACTTCGCCGTCGTGCGCGAGGGCCTCGAGGCCGTGGGGATCGTCTCGGAGGTGAACCCCCGGCTGGTGCGGGGCTTCGACTACTACACCCGCACGACCTTCGAGTTCGTCTCGGAGGTCCTCGAGAGCGCCCAGAACGCCATCGGCGGGGGCGGGCGCTACGACGGACTCGTCGAGGAGCTCGGCGGGCCGGCGGTGAGCGGGATCGGCTTCGGCTCGGGTGTGGAGCGGATCTTGATGGTGCGCGAGCGCGAGGGCGCGCAAGAGCCGCTGGTGCACCGGGTGCTCGACGCCTTCGTGGTCGACACGGTCGGTGACGCCGCGATCCAGCGCCTCGTCGAGTCGCTGCGCGGGGCGGGCCTCGCGGTCGATCGCGCCTACGGCGCGCGCTCGATGCGCGCCCAGATGAAGGTCGCCGACCGCTCCGGCGCCCGCGCCGCCCTGCTCTACGGGCCCGAGGAGGCCGCCAGCGCCGCGGTTACCATGAGGGACCTGCGCGCGGCGAGCGATGAGGGCGCCCAGCGTCGCGTCCCCTTCGACGAGGTGGCCGCCGCCGTGCGCGCCCTGGTGAACGGAGGACGGTGAGCGAGTTCGAGGCGACCAGCCTGCGCGACGTGCTGTGCGGGGCGCTCGGGCCGGACGACGTGGGCCGGCGGGTCAGCGTCTGCGGCTGGGTGGCGCGCCGGCGCGAACACGGCGAGCACCTCGCCTTCTTGGACCTGCGCGACCACTCGGGGATCGTCCAGGCCGTCGTCGGGGGCACCGTCGAGGTGCGCAACGAGTACGTGGTGCGCGTGACGGGCACGGTCACCCCCCGGCCCGAGGGCACGCTCAACGAGCGCCTCGCCACCGGGGCGGTCGAGCTCACCGACTGCGTGGTCGAGGTGCTCGCCGCCACCGAGCCGTCGCCGCTGCCCCTCGACGAGCACGTCGAGGCCGACGAGGCGGTGCGGCTCACGTACCGCTACCTCGACCTGCGCCGCGAGCCGATGCAGGCCAACCTGCGCCTGCGCGCGCGGGTCAACGCCGCGCTGCGCGCCGCGATGGACGCCCAGGGCTTCGTCGAGGTCGAGACGCCCCTGCTGTGGGCGCCGACCCCCGAGGGCGCGCGCGAGTTCGTCGTGCCCTCGCGGCTCCACGACGGGGAGTTCTACTCCCTGCCCCAGAGCCCCCAGATCGCCAAGCAGCTGCTCATGGTCGGCGGCTTCGACCGCTACTACCAGATCGCCCGGTGCCTGCGCGACGAGGACCTGCGCGCCGACCGCCAGTTCGAGTTCACCCAGCTCGACCTCGAGGCCAGCTTCGTGTCCCAAGAGGACGTGCGCCGCTTCGTCTCGCGCGCCGTGCTCGACGCGGCCGAGTCGGCGACGGGGGAGCGGCCCGGGGAGATCGGCGAGATGACCTGGGCCGAGGCGCTCGATTCCTACGGCACCGACAAGCCCGACCTGCGCTTCGCCATGGTGCTGTGCGACCTCACGGCGGCCTTCGTCACGACGGGCGTGCGGGCCTTCCAGGCGCCGTGCGTGAAGGCGCTGCGCGTGCCGGGCGGGGCCCGCCTCAGCCGGAGCCGGCTCGACCAGCTCGTCGAACGGGCGAAGGCCCTCGGGGCGAAGGGGCTCGCCTGGTTCCGGGTGGGGCCCGACGGCCTGGACGCCCCCCTCGCCAAGGTCCTCTCGCCCGAAGAGACGGCGGCCCTCGCGGGCGTCGACGGCGCCCAGCCCGGGGACCTCGTGCTCGCCGTCGCCGACGCCCACGCCCTGGCCTGCCGGGTGCTGGGCGCGCTGCGCGTCGAGCTCGGGGCGCCGCCGGTGTCGGCGGGGCCGCACCGCTACGTGTGGGTCGTCGACTTCCCGATGTTCGAGGGGCTCGACGAGGAGGGCAACCCGGTGGCGGCCCACCACCCCTTCACCATGCCCCACCCCGAGGACCTCGAGCGACTGGGCAGCGACCCCCTGAGCGTGCGGGCCCAGTCCTACGACCTCGTCTTGAACGGCTGGGAGCTCGGCAGCGGCTCGGTGCGCGTGCACCGGCCCGACGTCCAGCGCGAGGTCTTCCGCTCGCTCGGGATCTCCGACGAGGAGGCCGAGTACCGCTTCGGGTTCCTGCTGGGGGCCTTCCGCTACGGCGCCCCGCCCCACGCCGGCTTCGCCTTCGGGATCGACCGGCTGGTGGCGATCTTCGCCGGCGTGGAGAACATCCGCGAGGTGATCGCCTTCCCCAAGACCCAGTCGGGGGCCGACCTCATGACCGGGGCGCCCAAGGTCATCAGCGAGCGCCAGCGGCGCGACCTGCACCTCGGCCCGCCGCGGCCGGCGTAAGCCCCCACCAGGGTTAATCGGGTCCGCCGGTAGAGTGACGCCGTGGACGCCGCCGACCTGCGCACCAGGTTCCTCGACTTCTTCGCCGCCCAACGCCGGGATGAACCAGTTCATCCCCTACTTCCTCGGCGAGGAGGTGCCCCCGCGACGCCGAGCCGTCTCGGTCCAGAAGTGCTTTCGGACCCTCGACATCGACATCATCGGCACGACCCAGCGTCACCTGACCTTCTTCGAGATGATGGGCAACTTCTCCTTCGGGGACTACTTCAAAGAGGACGCCATCGCCTTCGCCTGGGAGCTCGTCACCGAGTCGCTCGGGCTCGACCCCGACCGGCTGTGGGTGACGGTCCACGAGAGCGACGACGACGCCGAGGCGATCTGGCGCGACCGGGTCGGGGTCGCCCCCGAGCGCATCCAGCGCCTGGGCGCGGACAACTTCTGGGAGATGGGCCCGACCGGCCCGTGCGGGCCGTGCTCGGAGATCTTCTACGACAAGGGTCCGTCCTTCGGCGCCGACGGTGGGCCGGCCCACGGGGGCGAGGACCGATTCGTCGAGTTCTGGAACCTCGTCTTCACCCAGTACGACCGCCAGGGCGACGGCACACTCGCCGAGCTGCCCCAGAAGAACATCGACACCGGCTCGGGCTTCGAGCGGACCCTCGCGATCTTGAACGGCGTGGAGTCGGTGTTCGCGACCGACCTGTTCGGCCCCCTCCTCGAGGCCGCCGCGCGCGCCGTCGACACCCCCTACGGCGCCGCCGAGGCGAGCGACGTGCTCATCCGGCGCATCGCCGACCACGGGCGGGCGATGACCTTCCTCGTGGGCGACGGGGTCCTGCCCTCGAACGAGGGGCGGGGCTACGTGCTGCGGCGCATCGTGCGCCGGGCGGTGCTCGCGGCGCGCCGCGCCGGCTCGGACCGTCCGCTCGCCGCCGACCTGGTCGGCGCGACGCTCGCCAAGATGGGCGACGCCTACCCCAACCTCGTCGCCGACCGGGACCTGATCGTCGAGGTGCTCGAGCGCGAGGAGCACGGCTTCGCCCGCACCCTGCGCACCGGGCTCAGCCTGCTCGAGGAGGCCCGCGCCGAGGTCGCCGCCGCCGGGGCGACGGTCTTCCCCGGCGAGGTGGCCTTCCGGCTGCACGACACCCACGGCTTCCCGATCGAGCTCACCACCGAGGTGGTGGGCGAGTCGGGGATGTCGGTCGAGCGCGCGGCCTTCGACGCGGCGATGGCCGCCCAGCGCGAGCGGGCCCGCGCCGCCGCGAAGTCCCTCCGCGTGGCCGACGACACCCAGTACCGCGAGCTGCTCGAGCGCACCGGCCCGAGCGAGTTCGTGGGCCGCGACGTCAGCCGCTACTCCCTCGAGACCACGGTGCTGGCGGTGCTGGCCGGTGACGACGGCCAGAGCGAGGTCTTCCTCGACACCACGCCCTTCTACGCCGAGGGCGGCGGCCAGGTGGGCGACACCGGGGTGATCGTCACCGAGTCCGGCCGGCTCGAGGTCCACGACACCCAGGGCGTCGCCGGGGGCCTCATCGCCCACCGCGGGACGCTCACCGGCGAGATCGCGGCGGGCCAGAGTGCGGTGGCGACGATCGACGCCGCCCGGCGCGAGTCGACCCGGCGCAACCACACGGCCACCCACCTCCTGCACGCCGGGCTGCGCCAGGTGCTCGGCGACCACGTGCGCCAGCAGGGCTCCTACGTCGGGCCCGACCGGCTGCGCTTCGACTTCAGCCACGGTGGCGGGCTCGCCCCCGAGGAGGCCGAGGCGATCGTCGAGATCGTCAACGGCGACGTGATCGCGAACGACCCGGTCGAGACGATCCAGACCACCAAGGCCGAGGCCGAGACGATGGGGGCGGTCGCCTTCTTCGGCGACAAGTACGGGGACCGGGTGCGCGTGGTGCGCGCCGGGCGCCACAGCCTCGAGTTCTGCGGCGGGACCCACGTGGAGCGCCTGGGCGACATCGGCCAGGTCCAGATCGTGAGCGAGGGCTCGATCGGCTCGAACACCCGCCGCCTCGAGGCGGTGAGCGCCCGGGGCGCCTTCCGGCGCAGCCGGGAGATGGAGCGGCTCCTCGGAGCGGTCGCGGCGACCCTGAAGACCTCCACCGAGGACGTGGTGCCCGCCCTCGAGCGGGTCCTCGAGCGGCTGCGCGACGTCGAGACCCAGTACGCCGCCCTGCGCCAGAGCCAGCTGGCGCGCTTCGCCGACGAGCTCGACCAGGCCTCGAGCGGCGACGCCGTGTGGGCGCGGGTCGACGGGGTCACCCAGGACCAGCTGCGCGTCGTGGCGGCCGACCTCCAGCGCCGGGGCCGGCGGGTCGTGGTGCTGGTGGGCGCGAACGAGGGCAAGGTCGCCCTCGCCGTGGCGACCGACGGCTCGCTCGACGCGACGGCGACGGTGCGAACGCTCGCCGGTCACGTGAGCGGCGGCGGCGGGGGGAGCGACCGGCTGGCCGTGGCCGGCGGACGCGACCCCGGGGGCATCGACGCCGTGCTGGTCGCGGCGCGGTCCCTCTGACCGTGGGGCGGGTCCTCTCCCTCGACCCGGGCACCGTGCGCTGCGGGGTGGCGCTCAGCGACTCGGCGCGCACCATGGCCTTCCCGCGCCCGGCGCTCGCCGCCGGCGAGGGCCTCGTCGAGCGCATCGCGGCCCTCGTCACCGACGAGGCCGTCGAGACCGTGGTGGTGGGGCGTCCGGTCGCCCTGTCGGGCCGGTCGACCGCGAGCACCTCGCTCGCCGACGCGCTGTGCCGGGACCTGCGCGCCGCGCTCGCGGGCGTCGAGGTCGTCGCGTTCGACGAGCGGCTCACGACGGTGGAGGCCGGCCGACGCCTGGCCGTGTCGGGCCGGCGCGCCCGCGAGGCGCGAGCGGGGATCGACAGCGCCGCGGCCGTGGTGATGCTCGAGGCGTACCTCGGGGGCCCACGTGCCTAGCCACGCGGAGGAGAGGGCCCCGGTCGGGCGCGCGCGCGCCCTGCTCTCGGCCGGGGTCGTCGCGGCCCTCGTCGCGGCGGCCGTCGTGTGGTTCCTGCTGCAGATGTACCCGATCTTCTCGAGCGGCGGCCGGCGCGTGATCGTCGAGGTCCGCTCGGGCCAGTCCTTCGCCCAGGTGGCCGGGGACCTGCGTCGGGCCGGGGTGATCGCCTCGCCCTTCGCCTTCCGCCTGGAGGCGGTCGTGCTCGGCGCCCCGATCGTCCAGCCCGGGGCCTACCAGATGCGCCAGGGCGCGTCGTTCTCGAGCGTGCGCGCCGTGCTCGCGGGCGGGCCGAACGTGGCGCTCATCGAGAACACCGCCGGGCTCACCACCTACGAGCTCTACCAGCAGGTGGCTGGCTCGGTCCTCGGGGCCCGCTACGCGACCGCCCTGCAGAAGGCGCTGCCGGTCGCCGCCGCGCAGAGCCCCTACCACCAGGGGACCTCGCCCGAGGGGCTCATCGGGGAGCGCTCCTACCTCGTCGCCCCGGGGACGAGCCCGACGCGCCTCGCCCACGAGATGGTGGCGGCCTTCGACGCCGAGGCGGCCCGGGCCGGGCTCACCCCGACCACGACGGTCGGCGGGCTCGACGCCTACCAGCTCGTGGTGGCCGCCTCGATCGTCGAGAAGGAGGGGTACTACCCCAAGAACATGCCCAAGGTGGCCCGGGTGATCTA
>NCBE01000136.1 GCA_002255565.1 Actinobacteria bacterium 21-73-9 | reverse complement strand
GGTAGAGGGCGGCCAGCGCCTCGTCCTCGACGTAGCCGAGGGGTCGGATCCGCCCCCGGTGGCGATGGCTCGCCAGGGCGGCGCTCACCGGCGAGGCGCCCCAGCCGCGCTGGCCGGCGATCCACAGCTCGACGTCGTCGTCGGCGTCGCCCACCTCGCCGAAGGCGTCGAGGAGCGTGTCGAGTCCCTTGCGCGGCTCGTCGGTGCCCACGAAGAGGATCGCCGGCGCCCCCGAGAGGCCCAGGCCGTCGAGGCGCGCGGCGTCGCCCGAGGCGTCGGCGCTGAAGCGCTCGAGCTCGACCCCGAGCGGGGCCGTCACGACCGGGACGCTCGGCCCCACCAGCGAGGCGAGCTCGCGCGCGGTGTGCTCGCTCACGCACACCAGCGCGGCGGCGTGGCCGGCGGCGTGGCGGATCGAGCGGGTGAAGAGGGCGACCTTCGCCCGCTCGTGCCACTCGGGGTGGGTGAAGTAGGTCAGGTCGTGCACCGTCACCACGACCGGGAGGGGGGTCCGGCGCGGCATCGTGTAGTGCGGCCCGTGCCAGAGGTCGACCTCGCGGGCGAGCGAGCCGCGGCCCGCGCGCAGCGCCTCGTAGGCGAGGCGGGCCGGCCGCGACCCCGGCACGGGGTCGAGGACCCGGGCGCTCGACCACGCGCGCCAGCGCGCCGCGTCGTCGCGGCGCGCGACCAGGGTCGTGGTGACCCCGGCCGCGGGCAGCCGGCGGGCGAGCTCGACGACGTAGCGTCCGGCCCCGGCCACGCGCACCGGCACGGCCGAGACGTCGAGGGCGACCCTCACCGCCACGCCTCGAGGTGGTCGGTGGCGCAGCGGCGCCACGTGTTCGCCTCGACGCTCGCCCGGCGGCGCTCGCGCTCGACCGGCGTGCGGGGCAGGCCCGCGGCCCTCGCCAGGCCCTCGGCGATCGACTCGACGTCGGTGGGCTCGACGAGGACCGCCTCGGGGTTGGTCGCGACCGAGGGCGTGGTCGCGCTCGCGACGACGGGCGTGCCGAGCGCCAGCGCCTCCACCGGCGGCAGCCCGAAGCCCTCGGCCAGGGGCACGTAGGCGAGGACCTGGGCGTCGCGCACGAGGCCGCGCAGGACGGCCCGCTCCACCCGCCCGAGCACCACCGCCCCCACCGGCGCCTCGCCCCACCCGGCCGGCCCCACCAGGACGAGCGGGCCGAGCGAGGGTGCGCCGCGGCGCGCCCGGGCGTGGGCCTCGACGAGGCGCGCGAGGTTCTTGCGCGGCTCGCGCGTGCCGGCGTACAGCACGTAGGGCCCGGCGACGCCCGCCGCGGCGAGCAGGGCCTCGACCTCCTCGGGCGCGGCCGTCGGCCCGTCGAGGTCGACCCCGAGGCGCGACTCGAACAGCCGGGCCCGCTCGAAGCCCTCGGCCTCGAGCCGCGCGGCGAGCCCGGGCGCGGTCGTCACGACGCGCAGGTCGCCCCGCCGGCGGATCGCGCGCAGCCGGCTCTCGTGGAAGCGTCGGCCGGACGCGCCGAAGGCGTCGGGCTCGTCGCGCCACAAGAGGTCGTGCAGCGCGACGCAGTGCACCGCGCCCCGCGCCCCCCCGGCGTAGGGCCCGGCGAGGGTCGTGGCGTGCACCACGTCGGCGTCGCGCGGGACCCCGAGGGGGACCCGGCCCCAGACGCGGGTGAGGGCGCGCACGCCCAGGGGCGCGCGCGCCCGGTCCACCACCTCGCTCACGAGGTCGGCCGGCTCGGGCCCGCGCGGCACCACGCCCACGACGCGCCAGGCGGGGTCGGCGACCTCGGCCAGCCCGGCGAGCAGGCCGTGGACGTAGGTGGCGATCCCCCCGGGCTGGGGCCGGTAGAGCTGGTCGAGGGTCACGGCGACCGTGCGCGTCACGCCCCCAAGCCTCGCACGACCTCCCGGTACAGCGAGAGGTAGCCCCGGGCCGCCCGGGCCGGGGCGAAGTCGCTCGCCCGGGCCCGTCCCGCGGCGGCCGCGACGGCCCGCCGGGCCCCGCTGGTCCAGAGCTCCTCGACGAGCGCGCGCACCTCGGCGTCGCTCGCGGTGAGGGCGGCCGCGCCCGAGAGGAGCTCGCGGTTGACGGCCGTGGCCCGCGCGAGGGTCGGCACGCCCGCGCCGAGCGCCGCGATCGCAAAGGAGGGGAAGCGCGCCCCGTCCGAGACGTGCCAGACGACGCGGGCCTCACCGAGGGTGCGGCGCGCCTCGCGTCGGGGCCGGACCTCCACCGCGTCGCCCAGGGCGCGCAGCCGCGCGGCCGCCTGCTCGCTCGCGAGCACCACGACCCGCCCCCCGAGAGGCCCCACGAGATCGACGAGCGGACCGGCGAGGTCGAGCACGGGCTGGAGGACCCCGGTGACGTTCACGACGAGGGCTCGCCCGTCCGCGGGGACCTCCACCCGGGGGACGGCCGGGGGCACCACGGCCACCCGCGAGGGGTCGGCGCCCAAGACGGCGAGGACCTCGTGTCGCGCGGCGCGCGTCGAGGCCGCGATCCAGGCCCCGCGGGCGACAACGCGCTCGAGCGCCCGGACGCGCTGGTGCTCGCGGCTCTCGTCGCGCAGGGGCCGCAGGTCGTCGACCGACACCACGAGCGGGACCCCCCGGGTGGGCGGGGTGAGCCGTCCCGCCACGTGGACGAGGTCGACGCCCCCGAGGAACCGGTCGACGGCCGGCCCGAGGGCGCGACGCCAGCCCGGCGTCCACGCCGCGCGCCCGGCCACGCGCACCTCGCCGGGCCCCCCGGGGCCCGAGCGCGAGCGCCAGCGCACGAGCTCCACCTCGCCGCTCGCCTCGAGCACGTCGGCGAGGTCGGTCATCGAGTCGCCCAGCGACTCGAGCGACCCGTCGAGGTCGAGGGCCACCCGCAGGGGCCGCCCCATCAGCCGAGCGCCCGCTCGCGCATCGCGCCCGTCCACGTCGGCCAGAGCTCGACCGCCCAGGGCCCGAACGCCACCGTGCTCGTCGCCACGACGGCCACCCCCTCGTCGGCGTTCGCGAGCACGAGGGCGCCGCTCTGGCCGAAGTGGCCGAAGCTCGCCGGCGGCCACGCGCCCATCCAGTGGTGCTTCTCCCCGGCGACCTCGGGGCCCAGCCCCCACGGACAGGGGTCGAAGCGCCCGAAGCCCGGCACCACGCCCGCGAGGCCGGCCAGGTAGGGCGCGATCGCCCGGTCGCGGGTGGCGGCCGTGACGAGGCCCGGCGCGAGCCACGCGGCCGCCAGGGCGACCAGGTCGTTGGTGGAGCCGACCACCCCGGCGGCCGCCCGGCCCTCGAGGGCGCTCGACATCCCGAGCGGCGCGAAGACCCGCTCGGCGAGCCAGGTGGCCTCACGGCCCTCGCCGGCGACGGCCCGCGCCGCGCGGTCGACCCCCGCGTTGGAGTAGACCCGGCGGGTCCCCACCGGCTGCACGCGGTCGCCCTCTTCGAGGCCGAGGCCGCTCGCGTGGGCCAGGAGGTGGGCGAGGGTCGCCCCGTCGGGGCCGAGCACCTCCTCGTAGGCGCGACGACCGAGGTCGACCTCGACGGCCATCGCGAGGCCGACGGCGAGCTTCGAGACCGACGCCCAGGGGCGGGGCTCGGCGAGGTCGCCGGACTCCCCCACGCGCTCGACGCGACCGTCGCGCACGCGCAAGACGACCGAGGCCGGCGCGCCGGGCCACGTCGGCACGGCGTCACTCACCACACGATGTTACCCAGCCCCCCCTAGTGTCTCAGGGGTGATCACGGTCCTCGCCGGCGGTGTCGGCGCCGCGCTCACGATCTGCCCCGACCTCGACACCGTGACCTACACGCTCGCCGGGATGAACGACGAGGCCCGCGGCTGGGGGCTCACCGACGAGACCTGGCGGGTGATGGGCGAGCTCGAGGCGCTCGGGGGCGAGGCCTGGTTCCGGCTGGGCGACCGCGACCTCGCCACCCACCTCTATCGCACCCAACGCCTCGGCGAGGGCGCGACCAAGTCCGAGGTCACCGCCGAGATCGCCCGACGACGCGGGGTCGTCTCCACCCTCTTGCCGGCGAGCGACGACCCCGTCGCCACCGTCCTCGACACGCTCGAGGGGCCGATGGACTTCCAGGAGTACTTCGTGCGCCGCCGCCACGACGTGACCGTCACCGCGGTCACCGTGACCGGCCTCGCCACCGCCCGCCCGAGCGCGGCCGCGCTGCGCGCGATCGAGGGGGCCGAGCGGGTCGTCATCGCGCCCTCGAACCCGCTGCTCTCGATCGACCCCATCCTCGCCCTGGCGGGCGTGCGCGAGGCGCTGCTCGCGCGCGGCGACGTGCTCGCCGTGTCGCCGCTCGTCGGGGGCGCCGCCCTCAAGGGGCCGGCCGACCGGCTGATGCGCGACCTCGGCCTCGAGCCGACGGTGGCGGGCGTCGCCGCCCACTACGGGGGGCTCGTGCGCAC
Source organism: Actinobacteria bacterium 21-73-9 (assembly GCA_002255565.1). Classification (GTDB taxonomy): domain Bacteria; phylum Actinomycetota; class Acidimicrobiia; order Acidimicrobiales; family RAAP-2; genus RAAP-2. The sequence goes on along the minus strand of NCBE01000136.1, from coordinate 4,383 downwards.
CTGGGTCATCGACGAGCTCGACGCGGGGCTCGCCGCGCGCCTCGAGGCGGCCGGGCACGAGGTGCGGGTCACGACCACGGTCATGGACGACCCGGCGCGCGCGCGCGCCCTCGCCGAGGCGGTCCTCGCGTGAGCGCGTTGCGCCTGGTGGCGCTGGCGACCTCGGCCCGGGTCGGCGCCGGGGACGACCTCGCCGCGCTCGTCCTCTCGTCGCTCGCCGACGCCGGCGAGGCCCTCGAGCCGGGCGACGCCCTCGTCGTCACCTCCAAGGTGGTGGCCAAGGCCGAGGGCCGCGTGGTGGCCCTGGAGGACACCGCCGAGGCCAAGGTGGCCCTCGTGGAGTCCGAGGCCCGCCGGGTGCTGCGCCGCCGCGGGACGCTGCGCATCACCGAGACCAGTCACGGGTTCGTCAACGCCAACGCCGGCGTCGACCTGTCCAACGCCGACGAGGGGACGGCCGTGCTCTTGCCCCTCGACCCGGACCGCAGCGCCCGGCGCCTGCGGAGCGAGCTCGTCCGGCGCACGGGGATCGAGGTGGCCGTCGTCGTCACCGACACCTTCGGTCGGGCGTGGCGCCACGGGGTGACCGACGTGGCCCTCGGGGTCGCGGGGCTGCGGCCGATCCTCGACCTGCGCGGCACCCTCGACGCCCACGGCCGTCGCCTGGAGGCCACCGAGGTGGCGATCGCCGACGAGGTCGCCGGCGCGGCCAACCTCGTCCTGCACAAGGCGGCCGGGACCCCCTTCGCCCTCGTGCGCGGCCTCGACCCGTCGTTCCTCGGCCCGGGCAGCGTGGCCGAGTCCCTCGTGCGCCGGCCGGGCGAGGACCTCTTCCGCTAGCTAGACACCGCCCAGGCGCACGTCGCCCGAGAGCTGGGACTCGGCGGCCACGTGCTCTTTCGCGCCGACCACGCACGTGGGGCCGAGGGTCGAGCCCGAGCCCACCACGGCCTCGGGCCCGATGATCGACCAGCGCACGACACAGCCGCTCTGGACGACCGCGCCCGGCAGCAGCACCGAGTCCTCGATGAGGACGTCGGCGCCGACCACGCACCCGCGGTCGACGACCGACCGGCGCACCGTCGCGCTCGCGTCGACCGCCGCCGAGGGGTGGCTCCAGGTCCCGTCGACCACGCCGGGCGCCCGCGCGACGCGCCGTCCGATGAGGACGTCGATGTTCGCGGTGAGGTACGCGTGGGGCGTGCCGGTGTCCAGCCAGTAGGCGTCGTCGCCGAGCGCGTAGAGGGAGCCCTCGGCCGCGAGGGCGGGGAACGTCTCGCGCTCGACGCTCACCGGACGGTCGGGCGCGACGTGGTCGAGCGCGCGCGGCTCGAAGACGTAGTAGCCGGCGTTGATCATGTTCGTCGGGGCCTCGTCGGCGGGCGGCTTCTCGACGAAGGCCGTGACCCGGCCGTCCTCGTTGGTCGGCACGACCCCGAAGTGGGAGGGGTCCTTCACCGGGTGCAGGGCGATGGTCGCGGCCGCCGCGCGCTCGCGGTGGAAGGCGACCAGGCGCGAGACGTCGAGGTCGCTCACGATGTCCCCGTTCACCACGAGGAACGTGTCGTCGACCCCGGCGCTCTCGGCGGCGAAGCGGATGGCCCCGGCGGTGTCGAGCGGGGCCGACTCGACGGCGTAGCGCACGGACAGCCCGGCGATCACGTTGTCGGGGTAGGCCTCGGTGAACCGGTCGGGCAGGTAACCGAGCGACAGCACCGCCTCGGTCACCCCGTGGGCGGCCAGCGAGGCGAAGACGCCCTCGATCATGGGCACCCCGACGAGGGGGAGCATCTGCTTGGGCGTCTCGTAGGTGAGCGGCCGCAACCGCGTGCCCTTCCCCCCGACCAGGATGATGGCGAGCATCAGCCCTTGGACGTGGTGGTGGTGGTGGGCGCCGTCGTCGAGGTGGTCGGCGCCGTCGTCGAGGTCACCGGGAGGGTGGTCGTGGTCGTGGGCGTCGTCGCGAGCACCACCATCGTGTCGACGGTCGTCTTCGAGGGCGCGAGCGGCGTCACCCCCTTGGGCACGAAGGCCAGGGTCACCCGCACCTCGTGGCCCAGGTGGATCGAGGCCGGGTCCGTCGTGAGCGTCGGGGTGGTCTGGGCCAGGGTCTTCCAGAAGGCGTAGACGACCTCGCCCTTCTTGCCGGCGTACTTGGTGCCCTTCGCACACACCGCGCCGTTGGCGAAGGTGGTCGCCGGGTCCTTCACCCCGTTCTGATTGTAAGTGGGGTCCGGGCTCAACGGCGGAAGCACGGTGCCGCAGTTGTCGGCGGCCAGGGCGAAGTAGTAGGTCTTGCCCACGAGCGGCGGCGTCGCGGCGGCGTGGTGGGCGACGGTGGGGTTCTGGTACTGGTAGCGCGAGTAGGCGACCAGGGCGAGGCCCAGGATCACGATGACCACGAGCACCCCGTAGTAGTTGGCGGGACGCGCCTTGCGATACGTTTTGCCCCCGCCGGCCGCGCCGACGCGGCTGACGAGCTTGCCCGAGGTGCTTTTAGCCACCCTAGAACGCTACTAAATGGCGCCACCCCACCACGGCGGCGTAGGGGCGGAGGGATTCGAACCCTCACTGGGGGCGGTTTAAGCGCCCTGCCTCTACCGATTGGGCTACGCCCCCTCGACGCCGCGGGCCCACGCTAACCGAGGTCGGGCCCCCGCCCGGAGGAACTGAGCCGCTGCCCCCGATGTCCTTAGGCCCCTCACTAGGCTTGACGCATGCGCGTGCGGCGTCGGGGCACGACACCCTCCCCCCTGGCTGTGGTCCTGGCCCTGATCACCACGGCCCTGGTCCTCGTCCCGGGGCGGGTCGGGGCCCAGACCATCGCCCAGACCCAGGCCGAGATCGCCCATCTCTCCCAGACGCTCTCCCAGCAGGAGAAGCAGAGCGAGATCACGGCCAACCAGTACGACGCCGACCGGGCCGCGGTCGCCCAGCTCGGCACCACCATCGCCGGCCTCCAGGGCCAGGAGGCCACCAAGCGCAGCGCCGTCTCGGCCACCTCGAAGAGGCTGGTGGTCGCCGTCGTGCGGGCCTACGTCTTCGGGGCGGCCCAGGCCCAGACCCTCGCCCTCTTCAACCAGAACGTCACCACCGCCGACGCCCGACAGGTCTACGAGAACAAGGTGGTGGGCAACCTCGACGCGCTGCGCCGGCGCTACCAGCACGAGCGCACCTCGCTGCAGACCACGGTGAGCCGGGTCGCTAGCGCCCGGGCCCAGAAGGAGCACGCGGCCCTGGCCGCCAAGACGCTGCTCGCCGAGAACATCCGCCTGGCCGACCAGACCCAGGCCACCCTCGCCACCGTGACCGCGACGCTGCGCAGCGAGATCATCACCTACGAGATCAGCGCCGGCGCCGCCGCGGCCCGTCGCCACGACACGGCGGCCGAGGAGCAGGCGATCAACGCGGCCTCCGCCGTCGGCGGCCAGAGCGCCGCCAACAAGGTCATCGAAGCCATCCAGGCCGCCACCACGACCGTCACGGTCGCCGAGATCGCCGGCACCGCCCAGGGCAAGAAGGCCGTCGCCGAGGCCGAGAGCCAGATCGGCGTGCCCTACGTCTGGGGTGGCGAGACCCCCGGGGTCGGCTTCGACTGCTCGGGCCTCGTCCAGTGGGCCTGGGCCAAGGCCGGGATCATCATCCCGCGCACCACCGAGACCCAGTGGCCGGCGATGCACCACGTGCCCCTGACGGCGCTCCAGCCCGGGGACCTGCTCTTCTACTACAACCTCGACGGCGACAACGCGGTCGACCACGTCGTGATGTACGTGGGCAGCGGGCCCTGGGGCGTCGACACCACCATCGCGGCCGCCCACTCGGGCACCGACGTCGCCCTGGCCCCGCTCTTCACCGCCGGCCTGATCGGCGCGGCGCGCCCGTAGTGAGCGACGCCGACCTCGCCCTCTCGATCGTCATCCCGGCCCACAACGAGGCGCGCCGCCTCGCCGCCGGCTACGCGCGCCTCGCCCCGGTCCTCGCGCTCCTCGGGCCCGACCGGGTCGAGGTCGTCGTCGTCGACGACGGCTCCACCGACGCGACCGCCGAGGTGGCCGCGCGCGTCTACGGGCCGCTCCCCCACCAGCGCGTCGTGGCGCTTCCCGCGAACCGCGGCAAGGGCGCGGCGGGGCGCCTCGGGCTGCGGGTCGCGCGCGGCCCGCTCGTCGTGACGGCCGACGCGGACATGGCCATCGACCCCCGCCACATCCCCGAGGCGATGGCCGCCCTCGCCCGGGCCGACCTCGCCCCGGGCTCGCGCACGAGTGACGGGCGCATCGCCTACGACTCCCCGCTGCGCACCCTGGCCGGCGCCGCCTTCAGCCGGCTCGTGCAGCACTACGTGCGCGCGCCGCTGCGCGACACCCAGTGCGGCTTCAAGGGCTA
>NCBE01000135.1 GCA_002255565.1 Actinobacteria bacterium 21-73-9 | reverse complement strand
GCCCTCGAGGGTCACCGAGCCGGTCGCGACGCGCGCGTTCGCGGGCAAGAGAGCGGGGATCGCGAGGCCGAGGGAGGTCTTGCCGCACCCCGACTCGCCGACGATGCCGAGGGCCCCGCCCGGGGCGAGCGCGAGGCTCACCGCGTCGACGGCGCGCACGACCGACTCGCCGACGCGGTACTCGACCGAGAGGTCGGTGATCTCGAGCAGGCTCACGAGCGGCCTCCGTGCAGGGGGTTGAGGACCCGGTCCAGGCTGTGGCCGATGAGCGAGAACGCGAGCACCATCGCCACGATCCCCACGCCCGGGGTGAGGACGTACCACCAGGCGCCCGAGCTCATCGCGCCCGAGTCGAAGGCGTTGTGCAGCGTCGTGCCCCAGGACACCTGCACCGGGTCGCCCAGGCCCAAGAAGGCGAGGGCCGCCTGGGCGAGGATGGCGCCCGAGAGCACGAGGGCGAGGTTCGCGAAGATGAGGGGCGCCACGTTGGGCAGGATGTGGACCCGCATGATGCGCAGGTCCCCCGCCCCGAGCGAGCGGACCCGCTGGACGAGGGGCCGCTCGCGCAGGCTGAGGACCTGGGAGCGGATGATCCGGGCCGTCTGGGGCCAGCTGGTGAGCCCGATGACGAGGCTCGTCACGAGCACACTCTGGCCGAAGAGGGCGGCGAGCACGATGATGAGCGGCAGCGTCGGCAGCACCAAGAAGAAGTCGGTGATGCGCATGAGGACGGTGTCGCGCCAGCCGGCGTAGTAGCCCGAGACGAGGCCGAGCCCGGCCCCGAGCACCATGGCGATGAACGTCGCCGAGAGCCCCACGTAGAGCGAGATCCGCCCGCCGGCCAGGAACTCGCGGAAGACGTCCTGGCCGAGCTCGGTGGTGCCCATCCAGTGGGCGGCCGAGGGCGGCTGGAGGATCGAGGCGGCCGAGGTGCCGAAGTCCTGGGCGTTGAAGGGGAAGACCAGGGGCCCCACGAGCACCACGAGGAGCACGACGGCGAGCAGGTAGACCCCGGCGCGGCCCATCGGGTCGCGCCAGAGTCGGCGCCACACCCCGGCGCGCGCCGGGGCCGGGTCGGGGGCCACCGCTGCGCCCGGGGCGCCGGCGAGGGACTCGTCGCTCACGTGCGCCGCACCCGGGCGTCGAGGAGGTGGTAGAGGAGGTCGCTGATGAAGTTCGTCGCGATCACCGCGATGGCGAAGAGGAAGAAGCAGCCCTCCAAGACGGGGTAGTCGCGCTGTTCGACCGAGTTGTAGATGAGCAGTCCCATCCCCGGCCAGGAGAAGACCGTCTCGACCTGGATGGCGCCGCCGAGGATCATCCCCACGTAGAGACCGGTCGCGGTCATGACCGGGAGCATCGCGTTGCGCAGGGCGTGGCCCCAGACGACGCGCCGGCGCGAGAGGCCCTTCGCGCGGGCGGTGACGACGTAGTCCTCGACCAGCACGTCGACCAGGGTGTTGCGGGTGATGAGGGAGAACTCGGCCGCGTTCACGAGCACGAGGGTGAGGGCCGGCAGGATCAGGTGGCGCCCGACGTCGAGGGTGTGGGCCCAGAGGCCCTCGGTCACCCCCGAGGTGACGATCCCCGAGACGGGCAGTGCGTGGGTCCACACCCCGAAGAGGAAGATGAGGATCATCCCGGTGAAGAAGTCCGGCATCGACCACAGCCCGAGGCTGCCCACGGTGATGGTGGCGTCGGTGAGCGAGTGGGCCCGCGAGGCCGCGATCACCCCGAAGAAGACACCCACGACGATGGTGACCAGGGTGGCGGTGCCCACGAGCACCAGGGTGTTGCCGATCGCCCCGCCCATGACGGTGGTGACCGGCTCGCGGTAGACGTAGGAGAAGCCCAGGTTCCCGTGGAGCATGTTCCTCAGGTAGATGAGGTACTGGACGACGAGGGGGTGGTTCAGCCCGAAGAGCCGGACCAGCTGGGCGCGGGCGGCGGGGCTGAAGTGACCCGAGCGGGCCAGCATCTGCACCGGGTTGCCCGGCAGGACGTGGAAGAGCAGGAAGTTGAACGAGACGGTGACGTAGAGGGTCAGCGCGAGGGTCGCGACCTTGCGGCCCAGGTACCGAGCGGTCATGGTCGTCGGTGCGGGGGGAGCACGGCGCCGGGCTAGGCCGGCGTGATCTTCAGGTAGTTGTCCCGGGTGAAGTTGTAGACCATGCCACCTCGCGTCGGCGTCCAGCCCTTCCAGGTGTCGGTGCGGTACGCCTGCAGCTTGCTCTGGTACCACATGATGAGGTACGCGCAGTCATCGTAGAAGAGCTTCTGGGTCGCGTGGACCAGCGGGATCCGCTTGGCCGGGTTGGGCTGGGTGGCCTGCTCGTTGTAGAGCCGGTCGTAGGCCGGGTTCGCGTAGTAGACGTCGTTGTTGTTGCCGATCTGGTCCGTCAGGTCCACGCTCAGCAGGTAGTTCGGGTCGGGGGTGCCCGAGTCCCAGCCCCAGATGAAGATGTCCCAGTTGGGGGCCTTGGCGTTGTAGACGACGTTGTTGAGCGTGTTGGCGTCGAGCGTGTTGAAGGTCAGCTTGATGCCCACGGCCTCGGCGGCCTTCACGAAGATCTGCCCGGCGAGGACGTCCTCGGTCGTCGTGGCGATGGCGATGAGCCGGAAGCTCAGCGGCTCGCCCTTCTTGTTCTGGCGCACCCCGTTGGGCCCCATCTTGTAGCCGGCCGCGTCGAGCATCTTCTTGGCCTTGGCGGGGTTGTTGTTGTACTGCTGGTTCGGGGGGATCTTCGCCTGCCAGACCCCGAAGGAGGGGGGCAGCTGGACGCTGCCGGGCTTGCCGCGCCCGGCGAGGGCGAGCGCGACGAGCTGGGCCCGGTCGAGCGAGAGCCCGAGCGCCTGGCGCACGACCTGGTCCTTCAACAGCGGGTTGCCGCCGGACTTGGGGTTCTTCGAGACGTTGATCCCGATGTGGTGGAAGGAGAAGGACTCCATCTCGACGGGCTTCACGCTCGGGGCGCCCGATAGGCCGTTGAAGAGCACCGGCGGCACCTCGGTGAGGATGTCGAGCTGGCCGGACTTGAGGCTCTGGACCATCACGTCGCTGTTCTCGTACTGGTTCCAGATCACGGTCTTCACCGCCGGGGCCTTGCCCCACCAGGTCGGGTTGCGGTCGACCTGGACGTACTGGCCCGAGACCCACTTGGTGAAGCGGAAGGGGCCGGTGCCGATCGGCTGCTTGTTGGCGAAGGTCAGGATCTTCGAGGGGGTCATCGAGCCCCAGACGTGCTGGGGCACGATGGGCACGACCATGGCCGGGTCGAAGGCCTGGGGCTTGCGGTAGGTCATGACGACCTGGTGGGGGTTCACGACCGTCGTCGACTCGAGGTCCACGAGGCTCCAGGCGGCCTGGCCCAGGTTGTGCTTGGCCATGATGTCGAAGGTGTACTTCACGTCGTCGGCGGTGAAGGGCTTGCCGTCGTGCCAGGTGACGCCCTTTCGCAGGGTGTAGGTGAAGACGGTGCCCGCCGCGTTCATCGACTTCTTGAGGGCGAGCGAGGGCTCGGGCTGGAGGTTGAGGTCGTACTCGAGCAGGGTGTCGTAGATCAGCCAGAGGATCTCGTTGGAGGCGGTCGTGGCGAAGGTGAAGGGGTTCATCACGTCCGGCGGCGAGGTCCAGCCCACCCGCAGGGTGTCCTTGGTGGCGGCCGCCCCGGCCGCCCCGGGCATCGCCGCGGCGGTCCCGATCGCCCCCGCGGTCGCCGCGCTGAGGGCGAGGACCCTCCGCCGGCTCAGCAAGTTCCCCGCGTTCTGGTCGTTCTCCTCGGACATGGCCGCCCCCCTGACCTAGTGATTAACGCTCGAGACACAGTCCCGACACGGAATCTCTGAGACAATATAAGGATAGTATCTTTCGCCTCCGCCCCTGTCAACCCAGGGGTCGCCGGACCTCG
>NCBE01000027.1 GCA_002255565.1 Actinobacteria bacterium 21-73-9 | reverse complement strand
AGCCGCTCCTTGTCGCCCTTGCCGAGGACCCGAAGGAGTCCCCGGGAGAAGTCGATGCTCGCGCGGTCGAGGCCGCACAGCTCGCCCACGCGCAACCCGGCCCCGTAGAGCACCTCGCACACCGCCCGGTCGAGCTGGGCCCACTCGTCGTCGCCCCAGTCCTCGTCGAGCAGCGCGTCGAGCTGCTCGCGACTCGCCAGCGTCGGCAGTCGCGACGCGGGCTTGGGGGCGCTCAGGCGCGCGGCCGGGCTCTGGGCCCGGTGGCCCCGCTCGACCAGCCAGTCGAAGTAGGCGCGCAGCCCGGCTCGCCGACGCCGGAGGGTCGCGCGCTCGTCACCGCGCTCGGTGAGGGCCGCCAGGTAGCGACGCAGGTGGGCCGTCGTGACGGCCTCGGGCCCCCCCAGGCCGAGGCCGGCGGCGAAACGGGCGAAGTCGGCGACGTCGCCGAGGTAGGCCCGACGGGTGTTCGTCGAGCGCTCACGGGCGCGCAGGGTCGCGTCGAAGGCCCCGAGACGCCAGGTCGAGGCGACGGGATCGCCGGCGCGCGCCACGCGTCTAAGGGTAGCCAGGCCCGACGCGCGCGAGGGGGTTCAGTAGTCTTCTGCGGGAGAGGAGAGCGGTGACGCGCATACTCATCGTCGAAGACGACGATCACATCCGCAGCGCCCTGACGCTCATGTTCGAGGGCGAGCACTTCGCCGTGGACGAGGCCCCCACCGGCGAACTCGGCGTGGCGCTGTTCGACCGGATGACGGCCGACCTCGCCATCGTGGACCTCATGCTGCCGGGCATGAGCGGCTTCGACACGTGCCGGGCGCTGCGCGAGCGCAGCGAGCTGCCGATCGTCATCGTCTCGGCCCGCGACGACACCGCCGACGTCGTGCTGGGGTTGGAGTCGGGCGCCGACGACTACGTGACCAAGCCCTTCGTGCCCGAAGAGCTGCTCGCCCGGGTGCGCGCCCACCTGCGCCGGCGACCCGACGGCCAGGCCAACGCCTTCACCCTGGGCGACCTGCGCGTCGAGCCCGACCGCGGCACGGTGACCGACCGGGCCGGCCGCGAGCTCCACCTCACCTCCACCGAGTTCCGCCTGCTGCTCGACCTGGCGGGCCAGAACGGCCGGGTCGTCTCGCGCGAGGACCTGCTCGAGCGCGTCTGGGGCTACGACTACTTCGGCGACAGCCGACTCGTCGACGTCCACATCCGCCGGCTGCGCACCAAGATCGAGCCCGACCCGGCCAACCCGCAGTACCTCGTCACCGTCCGGGGCTCGGGTTACAAGCTGGTCCTCTAATGCGTCGACGAAGTCTCCGACTTCGCCTGGCGCTCACCTTCGGGTTCGGGGCGCTCCTCCTGAGCGCCCTGTTCGCCACGGTCACCTTCGTCGGGGTCCACCACGTGCTGGTCTCCGACGCCGTCCAGACCGACCTCAACCAGAGCTACGTGAACGCCGCCCTGGTTCGCTCGACGCTCTACACCTCGCCGCCGGACCTCGCGAACGAACTCAACTCGATCGAGGGCGCGACCGGCTCGAGCGTGCTCGTCCAGACCCACCACGAGTGGCTCTCGAAGTCCAACGGCGCGGCGACGGCCGACGTGCCCACGACGCTCATCGACGACGTCGTCGCGGGCCACGCCGCGACCCAGGTGATCGGCGTGGGCAACCACGACTTCTACGTGGTGGGCGTGCCGATCCCCTCGGTGGAGACCCAGTTCTTCGAGGTCTTCCCCCTCGACCCCGTCGCCCACACCCTCTCGATCCTCCTGCTCGTCCTGGTGCTCGGCGCGGCCGTCACCACCCTGACCGGCCTCGGGGGCGGTCTGTGGGTGGCGCGGCGCACCGTGCGACCCCTCGAGGACGTGTCGCGGGCCGCGGCGGCCATCGCCGGGGGCGACCTCTCGACGCGCCTCTCGGTCAACCGGGCCGACCGGGAGGTCCAGCAGCTGACGGCCTCGTTCAACGAGATGGTGGCCCGACTCACCGACCGGCTCGAGCGTGACGCCCGCTTCGCCTCCGACGTCAGCCACGAGCTGCGCTCGCCGCTCACCACCCTCGTCACCACCGCCCGGGTGCTCCAGCAGCACCGCGCGGACCTGAGCGACGTCGGCCGCCAGAGCCTCGACCTGCTCGTGGCCGACCTGTCGATCTTCCAGGCCCTGGTCGAGGACCTCCTCGAGATCGCCCGCAGCGACGCCGGCGCCGCCCCGCTCGTCCTCGAGACCGTCGACGCCGCCGAGCTGGTGCGCCAGTCGGTGCGCTCGGCGGCGCGCCGCCACGGCTTCGCCGAGCCGCCGGTCGAGATCGACCCCGGCCTCACCCACCCGCTGGTCGAGGTGGATCGGCGCCGCTTCGAGCGGGCCCTCACCAACCTCCTCGACAACGCCCACCACTACGCGGGCGGCGCCACCGCGGTGAGGGTCGAGGGCGCGCGGGACCACCTCGACGTGCACGTCGACGACGCCGGCCCGGGCGTCCTCGACGAGGAGCGCGAGGCCGTCTTCGAGCGCTTCTCGCGCGGCCACGCCGCCCGCAGCCGGGGAGTGGCCCGCGGGACGGGCCTCGGCCTCGCCCTCGTGCGCGAGCACGTGCGCAGCCTCGGCGGCACCGTCGAGGTCACCCGCGCCCCCGAAGGCGGCGCGCGCTTCACCGTGCGACTGCCCCTGGCGAGCGAGGCGACGTCGTGAGGGCCCTGCGCGCCCTGGGCGTGGCCGGCGCGGCCCTGGCGCTCGCCGGGTGCGGCCTCATCACCCCCGCGGCGAGCCCGACCTCGATCGCTCGCGCGAAGGTCGGCTTCAACCTGCTCGCGCCGACGATCCCCGGCACCAACCACGCGCGGGTCCGCTTCGAGACCGAGCCGATCTTCATCGTCGACGCGGCCCACCACCTCTTCCCGACCAGCCGGATCGTGCCCTCGCCGCCGTCGATCGCCACCGTCGTCGGCCAGCTCCTCGCCGGCCCGACGTCCATCGAGCGCTCGGCCGGCTTCACGAGCGCCCTGCCGAACGACCTCGTGCTCATCGCGGCCACCGTGCGCCGCCACGTCGGCTACGTGGACCTCTCGGGGTCGCTCAACGAGTTGCCCCGCGCCCAAGAGCTCCTCGCCGTCGGCCAGCTGGTGCTCACCGCGGCCTACGTCGGCGCGACCCAGGGCCTGCAGATCTCCCTCGCCGGGGCCATCCAGAGCCTGCCCCTGCCCTCGGGCGGCCACGCGACGGTGCTGACGGTGGCCCAGTACGCGGGGCTCTTGAACGGCTAGCGCCGCCCGACGTGGCGCCGCACCGGCGCCGAGCGCCAGAGGTGCTCGAGGTCGTAGTACTCCCGGGCCGACTCGTCGAAGACGTGCACGACGACCTCGCCGTAGTCGAGGGCGACCCATTCGCCCGTCTCGAGCCCCTCGACGTGCGCGGGCGCGACGCCCACGCGCCGGCGGACCCGCGCCTCGACCTCCTCGGCGATCGCGCGGACCTGGCGGTCGGTGCGCCCCGAGGTGAGCACCATCGCGTCGAAGGCGTCGGTCAGTCCGCGCAGGTCGAGCACGGCCGTGTCGTGGCCGAGCTTCTCGTCGCAGGCCTCGATCGCCGCGTCGACGACGGACTCCGTGAAGGGATCCTGGGGCGCCTCGGAGGGGGCGGCGCCGGTCACGGTCTCACTCAGCGGGCGTCTCCCCCACTCAGTGGGCCACCCCCAGGGCGACGAGGGCGACGACGAAGGGGACCGCGACGAGCGCCGCGCCGAGCGCGCCGAAGCGCTGTCGGCGGCGGCGGCGGGCACGGCGCGAGAGCGACGAGTCGACGGGCCGCGCCGGCGCCGAGCGCACGTCGCGGACGTCGAAGCTTCGTACGGCCATCGGGTCGACTCTAGCCCCGAGACCCCACGTAGAGGGGTATGACGTCGGCCGGCAGGAAGTCCTCGAGCCGGTCGGCCGAGGCGAGCTCCCTGATGAACGTGGAGGAGAGGTCGACCGGCTCCATCTCGATGACGTAGCCGCGCCACCGGGCCGGCACCAGCGTCGCCGCGCCGGGCCGGGGCACCACCCCCACCTCGACGAGCTCGCGCAGGGCGTCGGCCTCGTGCCACGAGTCGAGCTGGGTCGCGAGGTCGGCGCCGACGAGGAGGTCGACGGCGTCGGCCTCCTCGAGCAGCTCGCGCACGGTGTCGACCGTGTAGGAGGGTCCCCGGCGCACGATCTCGCGGTCCGACACGACCACGAGCGCCAGCCCCTCGAAGGCGGCCCGGGCCATCGCCAGGCGCAGCTCGGCCGGCGCGACGCCGGGCCCCTTGTGGTACGGGTCGCCGGCGACGACCACCTCCACGCGATCGAAGCGTCCGGTGCGCGCGGCGGCGCTCAGGGCCGCCACGTGCCCCCGGTGCGGAGGGTCGAAGGTGCCCCCGAAGAGGCCGACGCGGCGTGCTCGCACCCCGTGAGCCTAACGGGAGTGGTGAGCGAGAACGGGGCCACGTACGCTGGGACCATGGCCGACACCGCGTGGACTCCCGACGCGTGGCGCTCCCACCCGGTCGCCCAGTCCCCCGCCTGGCCCGACCCGGCGCACCTAGCGAGGGTCGAGCGCGAGCTCGCCGCGAAGCCCCCGCTGGTCTTCGCCGGCGAGGCCCGGACCCTGCGGGCCCACCTCGCCGAGGCCGCGGCCGGGCGGGCCTTCCTCCTGCAGGCCGGGGACTGCGCCGAGTCGTTCCACGAGGCGTCGGCCGACCAGATCCGTGACAAGCTCCGGGTCATCTTGCAGATGGCCGTCGTGTTGACCTACGGCTCGGGCGTGCCGGTGGTCAAGGTCGGGCGGATCGCCGGGCAGTTCGCCAAGCCCCGCTCCGAGCCCTACGAGGAGCGCCACGGGGTGCGCCTCGAGGCCTTCCGGGGTCACATCGTCAACTCCGAGGAGTTCACGCCCGAGGCCCGCCGTCCCGACCCCGAGCGGCTCCTCGCGGCATACCACCAGAGCGTGGCCACCCTCAACCTGCTGCGGGCCTTCACCACGGGCGGCTTCGCCGCCCTCAGCCGGGTCCACCAGTGGAACCAGGAGTTCGTCGCCCACTCCCTCGAGGGCAAGCGCTACGAGGTGCTCGCCGACGAGATCGAGCGGGCCCTCGCCTTCATGCGGGCCTGCGGCATCGACCTCCACGACGACCACTCCCTCCAGGGGGTCGAGTTCTTCACCAGCCACGAGGCGCTCATCTTGCCCTACGAGCAGGCCCTCACGCGGCGCGACTCGCTCACCGGCGACTGGTACGACTGCTCGGCCCACCAGCTGTGGATCGGGGACCGGACCCGTCAGCTCGACGGCGCCCACGTCGCCTTCCTCGCCGGGGTGGCCAACCCCGTGGGCCTCAAGGTCGGCCCCTCGATGGAGCCGACTGAGCTGGTGCGCCTGTGCGAGCGGCTCAACCCGGGCAACGTGCCCGGCCGGCTCACCCTCATCAGCCGGATGGGCGTGGAGCGCCTCGAGGAGCGCCTCGCCCCCCTAGTGGCGGCGCTCGCGGCCGAGGGGCGCGCCGAGCACTGGACGTGCGACCCCATGCACGGCAACACCTTTGTCACCGTCGCGGGCCAAAAGACGCGGCGCTTCGACGACGTGGCCACCGAGACGGCCACCTTCTTCCGGGTCCTCTCGGAGCTCTCGACCTGGCCGGCCGGGCTGCACATCGAGCTCACCGGCGGCGACGTCACCGAGTGCCTGGGGGGTGGCTCGCGCCTGGGCGAGGACGACCTCACCCTCAACTACACCTCCATCTGCGACCCGCGGCTCAACGCGACCCAGAGCCTGGACCTCGCCTTCCACGTGGCCGAGTACCTGCGCGACTACGGGGCGTCGAGCGGCGAGCGGTCGTTGTAGCGCAGCAGCCGCGCGCGGCCCGCGTCGAACTCGATCTCGGTCATCGAGCAGTGCTCGATCAGCGGCGCGAGGCGGGTCGCGGCGTCGAGCCCCTGGTAGAGCTTCATCGCCTGTTCGATGACGCCCCCGTGGGTCACCACGACGACGAGCTCGCCGGGGTGCGCGGCCACCAGATCGGCCAGCGCGGATCGGCACCGCTCGAAGAACCCGACGAGTGACTCCCCGCCGGGCACGTTGGGCCGGGTCGGGTCCTGGTCCCAGTCGACGGGCTCGTAGCGCTCGATCACCTCGGCCCAGCGCAGGCCGTCGGCCTCGCCCACGCGCAGCTCCTCGAGGTCCGCGCGGGCGCGCGCGACGAGTCCGGGCGCGATCGCGGGCGCGACGGCCCTCCCGGTCTCGATCGCCCGGGGCAGCGTCGAGGTGTAGAGGGCGCGCGCGCCGTCGAGCTCACGGGTGCGCGCGAGGCGCGCCGCGAGGGCCGCGGCCTGGGCTCGTCCCCGCTCGGTCAGCCCGCCGTCGCCCCGGGGCCCGCCGGCGCGGCCCTCGGCGTTGGCGACGCATTCGCCGTGGCGGATGAGGACGAGGCGCGTGCCGCGCGGGGCGTGGCCCCGCTGGCGGAACCCCGGCGGGGGCAGGAGGCCGTCGGGCACGACGCTCACGCGAGCTCCCCGACGAACGCCTCGAGCTGGCGCAGCGTGCGGCACTCGACCACCCGGTCGCAGTGCGCGCCGTAGTGGGCGATCACCGAGTCGCCGCTGTTCCAGTAGGCCGCCGGCTCGGGGTTGAGCCAGTAGACGGCCTTGGCGCGACGGCGCAGGTCGGCCACCACCTCGGCGTGGGTCTCGTGGTAGTTGTTGCGCCCGTCGCCCAGGATCAGGACGGTCGAGCGGGTGGTGAGGTCGCGCGCGTAGCGCTCGTGGAAGGCGCTCAGGGCCCGTCCGTAGTCGGAGTGGCCGTCGAAGGCGATCACGTCGGCTTCGGCGTTGATGCGCGCGACGGCCTCGCCCGGGTCCTCGACGCCCTCGAAGAGGTGGGTCACCTCGTCGAGCCCGTCGACGAACACGAAGCTGCGCACCTTGGAGAACTGCGAGCTGATCGCGTGCACCAGGTGGAGGGTGAAGCGCGCGAAGGAGGCCACCGAGCCCGACACGTCGGCCACGACGAAGATCTCGGGCTTGGCCGGGCGCGGCGGTTTGAAGCGCAGGTCGAGCGGCACCCCGCCCGTCGAGAGGCTGCGGCGCACGGTGTGGCGCAGGTCGACCGGCCCGCGCTTGCGCCGGCGACGCCGGCGCGCGAGGCGCACCGCGAGCTTTCGGCTGAGGGGCCGCAGGGCCCGCTCGAGCTGGGCCATCTCGTCGCGCGTCGCGTGCATCACCTCGACGTCCTCGGGCAGGGGCTTGCGCACCGACTTGGCGAGGGCCGCCGAGCCGCGGTCGGCGACGAGCCGCTCGCGGATGACCCGTTCGACCTCTCGGCGCAGGGTCTCGAGACGGGCCGTCACCTCGTCCTCGGCCAGCCTCGACGCGAGGGCCGAGCGCTCGGCGCCGAGGTCCTGGCGCAGTCGCTCGGCCAGGGCCTCGAGCTCGAGGCTGCGCAGGGTGCGGTAGAGGTAGTAGGTGCCCCCCACCGGACGGCCCGGCTCGAGGCCGGCGTAGCGGCTCACGGCCTCGCCGGCGCCCTGGCGCAGCGCCCCGGCGTCCCCGTCGCGCAGGGCGCGAAAGATCATCTCGGCGATCTCGGCCGCCGACAGGGCCCCTCCCCCGCCGGCGCCGGCGCCCGGGCCGGGCCCCTCTCGCGCCCCGGCCGCGCCCGAGAGCTCGCCGCCCGGGGCCTCCTCGTCCGGCGTCGGGGTCGCGCGCAGGGCGAAGAACACCTCGAAGGCGGCGTCGAAGGCCGGGAGGTGGCCCCCGTCTTTCACCAGGGTGGCGGCGAGCGCCGTGCGCAGGGTCGCCCGGTCGGCCAGGTCGATCACCTCGCAGGCGCGCGCCGCGTCGACGTGCTCGCTCATCGACACCGGGATCCCGGCGGCGCGCAGCTCGCCGATGAAGTCGGCGAGCAGGCTAAGCACGCGCCCGGCCGCCCAGGAGCTCCTTGGTGGCGCGCTCGATGTCGGTCTGGTACTTGAGCAGGATGTGCAGCGTCGCCGCCGCCTCCTCGTCGCCGATCTCCTCGCGCCCCAGCACGACCAGGGTCCGCGCCCAGTCCAGGGTCTCTGAGACCGAGGGGGCCTTCTTCAGGTCGAGCTCGCGCAGGCTGCGCACGACCTGGGCGATGCGCGTGGCCAGCGCGCCCGAGACGCCGGGCACGCGTGCCAGGATGATGTCGCGCTCGCGCTCGATGGTGGGGTAGCCGACGTAGAGGTAGAGGCAGCGTCGCTTGAGCGCCTCGGAGAGCTCGCGGGTGTTGTTCGAGGTGAGAAAGACCATCGGGATCTGGCGGGCCCGGACGGTGCCGAGCTCGGGGATCGACACCTGGTACTCCGAGAGGACCTCGAGCAACAGCGCCTCGGTCTCGAGCTCGACCCGGTCGACCTCGTCGATCAATAAGACGACCGGGTCCTCGGCGGTGATCGCCTCGAGGAGGGGGCGGGTGAGCATGAACTCCTCGGCGAAGATGTCCTCTTCGAGCGCCCGCCACTCCTCGGCGCCGCCGGACTCGGTGCGACCGGCCTGGATCCGCAGGAGCTGCTTGCGGTAGTTCCACTCGTAGAGGGCCTTGCTCTCGTCGAGCCCCTCGTAGCACTGCAGGCGCACGAGCCGCGCGCCCACCGCCTCGGCGACGGCCTTGGCGAGCGCCGTCTTGCCCGTGCCCGCCGGGCCCTCGACGAGGACCGGCTTGGCCAGGCGGTCGGCGAGGAAGGTCGTCGAGGCGATCGCCGCGTCGCTCAGGTAGTCGGACTTCGCCAGGCGCTCACGGACCTCGTCGGGGCTCGCGAAGCGCGGGGGCGGTACCTCGGCCAGCCCGAGCCGCTCGGCCACCTCGGCGCGCGGGTCCAGGGTCATCGCACCTGCCCCTCGCCACGCACGACCCACTTGAGGCAGGTCAGCTCGCGCAGGCCCATCGGCCCGCGGGCGTGGAGCTTCTGGGTCGAGATCCCGACCTCCCCGCCCAGGCCCAGCTCGCCGCCGTCGACGAAGCGCGTCGAGGCGTTCACCAAGACGGCCGCCGCGTCGACTCGTCGGACCCACGCCTCGGCGGCCGCCGGGTCGTCGGTGACGATCGCCTCGGAGTGGCCGGTGCCGTAGCGGGCCACGTGGGCGACCGCCTCGTCGAGGGAGTCCACGACCCCCACGGCGAGCACCAGGTCGAGGAACTCGGTGGCGAAGTCCGCCTCGGTGGCGGGCTCCGCCCCGGTCAGCACCGCCCGGGCCCGCTCGTCGGCGCGCAGCTCGACCCCGGGCAGGGCGCCGGGCAGATCGGCGAGGAAGGCGTCGGCCACGTCGCGGTGCACGAGGAGCGTCTCGGCCGCGTTGCAGACCCCTGGCCGGGAGGCCTTGGCGTTGGCGACGATGGCGCGGGCCATCGCGAGGTCGGCCGCCCGGTCGACGTAGACGTGGCAGTTGCCGTCGCCGTCGAGGACGTAGGGCACCCGGGCGTGCTCGCGCATCGCGGCGATCAGCGACGGCCCCCCGCGCGGGATCAGGCAGTCGATCACCCCGACCAGGCCCATGAAGGCGGCCGCGGCCTCGCGGGAGGGGTCGGCGACGAGGCTCACCGCCTCGACGGGCAGGCCCTCCTTCTCCAGGGCCTCGTGCCAGAGGGCGACGAGCAGCTCGTTGGAGCGCTGGGCCGAGGACGACCCGCGCAAGAAGGCGGCGTTGCCGCTGCGCACGCAGAGCCCGGCCACGTCGCAGGTGACGTTGGGCCGGTTCTCGTAGAGGACGCCCACGACCCCGAGGGGCACCCGGACCTTCTCGACCCGCAGGCCGTTGGGCCGGGTGAAGGACTCGGCCACCTCGAACAGCGGGTCGGCCAGCGCCGCGATGTCGCGCAGCGTCTGGGCCATGGCCCCGACCCGCGCGGGGGTGAGGGCCAGCCGGTCACGCCCGGGGCCGGGGTCGTCGTAGCGGGCGAGGTCGAGCGCGTTGGCGGCCACCACCTCATCGACCCGCGCCTCGAGCCGGTCGGCCACGTCGAGCAGGACGGCCCGGCGGACCTCGTCGGCCGACTGGGCGAGCGCGGTGGCGGCGTCGCGCACCGCCCGACCCTGGGCGAGGAGGGCGTCACTCATGGCTCAAGCGTAACGGGCGATCCCTAGCCCCGACGGAGGAGCACCAGGTCGTCCCGGTGGACCACCACGACCTCGGCGGCCGCGACCTCGCCGGCCGCGACGCGGGCCAGGCCCTTGGCGACGACCGCCCCGTCGGGCGCGACGACCTCGACGGCGTCGCCCTCGAGGAAGTCGCCCTCGACCGCGGTCACCCCGACGGGCAGGAGGCTGCGGCCCTCCTCTTCGAGCGCGCGTCGGGCCCCCTCGTTCACCACGACGCGCCCGCGCGAGGGGACGGCGAAGGCGATCCAGGACTTGCGCGCCGAGAGCCGGGCCGCGCGCGGGTGCACGACCGTGCCCTTGCCCGGCTCGCCCGAGAGGGCGTGAGCCAGCGCGTGCTCGACCCGGGCCGGGGCGATGACCGTGGTCACCCCGGACCACGCGGCCATCTTCGCCGCGGCGACCTTGGAGGCCATGCCGCCGCTGCCCACCCCGGAGCGACTGGTCCCGGCCCGGGCCTCGAGGTCGGCGTCGAAGGCGCGGACCTCCTCGATGAGCGTGGCGCCCTTGTCGACGCGGGGGTCGGCCGTGAGCAGCCCGGGCGTGTCGGTCAGCAGGACCAGGTGGGTCGCGCCCACCAGGTTGGCCACGAGCGCCGCCAGGCGGTCGTTGTCGCCGAAGCGGATCTCCTCGTCGGCGACGGCGTCGTTCTCGTTCACCACCGCGACGACCCCGAGGCCCGCCAGCGCGGCCAGCGTGTCGCGCGCGTGCAGGTACTGGCCCCGGTGGCTGAAGTCGAGCGGGGCGAGCAGCACCTGGCCGACCGGCACGCCCACCGCGGCGAAGGCCCGGCGCCACGCCTGCATCAGCAGCGGCTGGCCCACGGCCGAGACCGCCTGGAGGGTCCCGGCGTCGCGGGGCCGGGGCCGCCCCCCGCCCACCTCGGCCCAGCCGGCCGTGATCGCCCCGGAGGTGACCACGACCACCGACCAGCCCGCAGCGCGCAGGTCGACCACGTCGGCCGCCACCGCGGCGAGGACCGACGCGTCGACGCCCCCGTGGTCGTCGGTGACCGACGAGGTGCCGATCTTCACCACGACGCTAGGCATCGCCCGCCCCGTCCCCGGTCTCCGTCTCGGGCTCGGGTCCCGAGGGCTCGTCGAGCCGACCGTGGCGCGCGAGCCGCTCGCGCCGGGTGGCGCGGTGGTGCCCGCCCGCCCCGGCGTCCGAGCCGGCGTGGCGGTACCACTCGAAGGCGAGGCCGCCCACGTGCACGACGTCGCCGTCGGCGGCCCCCGCGCGCACGAGCAGCCGCTCCACCCCGAGCTCGCGCAGCCGACGCTCGAGCTCGGCGAGGGCGCCCTCGTCGGTGAGGTCGCTGAAGCGCGCCGCGCGCGCGGCGGCGCGGCCGGTGATCGACCACTCGCCCTCGCCCACGCGCTCGACGGCGACCTCGCGCGCGACCGGGCGGTGCACGACGACGGTCTCGACGACGGCGGCCGCGCGCTGGCGGCGGCCCTCGGCGACGAGGGTGGCGAGCCGCCCGAGGAGTCGGTCGATCCCGGCCCCGGTGACCGAGGAGATCGTCTCGTCGACCGGCCACTCGTGGGCCGCCACGTCGGCCTTGGCGCCCACGACGATCCGGGGTCGCTCCAGCAACTCGGGCCGGTAGCGGCCGAGCTCGGCGAGCAGCACCTCGAGCTGGGCCGCCGGGGCGAGGGGCGCCGTCTCGGCGAGGTCGACCAGCACACAGAGCACCCCCGCGCGCTCGACGTGGCGCAAGAAGTCGTGGCCGAGGCCGCGGCCCTCGGCCGCCCCCTCGATCAGCCCGGGGATGTCGGCGACGACGAACTCGGTCGCGTCCCCCGGGCGCCCGGCCCGTGCGCCCACGCGCACCACCCCGAGGTTGGGCACGAGGGTGGTGAAGGGGTAGTCGGCGATCTTGGGGCGAGCGGCCGAGATCCGCGAGATGAGCGTCGACTTGCCCACGTTGGGCAGGCCGATGAGCGCGACGTCGGCCTGGAGCCTCAGCTCGAGGTTGTACCACCGCTCCTCGCCGCGCTCACCCTGCTCGGCGAAGGCCGGCGCCCGGCGCTCGTTGGAGAGGAACCGCGCGTTGCCCATGCCCCCCTGACCACCGGCCGCGGCCAGCCACCGGGCGCCCTCGACCTCGAGGTCGACCAGGGGCTCGCCCTCGAGGTCGTAGACGACGGTGCCCACCGGGACGGCGACCTCGAGGTCGCGCCCCCGGGCGCCGTGCTGGCGCTTGGAGGAGCCGTGCTGGCCGTCGGTCGCCCGGCGGAACGGGTGGTCCCGGAACCCCAGCAGGGAGGCCTGGTTGTGGTCGGCCACCAGCCAGACGTCGCCGCCGCTGCCGCCGTCGCCGCCGTCGGGGCCGCCCTTGGCGACGTGGGCCTCGCGGCGAAAGCTCACGCTGCCCGCGCCCCCGTCACCGGCCCGGGCGTGCAGCTGGGCGCGGTCGACGAAGGCGGACACGGGCCCATCCTACGGGTGGCCCCTCGGGGGTCCGGGGCTAGGCGACCAGCTCGCCGACCGCCTCGGCGAAGACGATCGAGTGGCGCGCCACGTCGTCGGCCGTCGTCGCCGGGCACATGAGGGCCATGTTGTGGAAGGGGGTGATGAGGACCCCCCGATTCACCCCGTAGAGGTGGAGGTACTCCTCAAGCTCGGGGTCGCTCGCGGCCGCCGAGGCGCCGCCGCTGCTCGGCGCGGGGAAGGCGAAGCGGTACTCGCAGCGCGCACCGAGCTGCACGACCGACCACGCGAGGCTGTTGCGCTCGATCGTGGCCGCGACGTCGGCCGCGAAGGTGGTGGCCAGCCCCTCCATCGCGGCGAAGGCCTCGTCGGTGAGGACTTCGCCGAGCACGGCGCGCATGGCGGCCAGGCTCAGGGCGTTGCCCGCGAGGGTCCCCCCCACCCCGCCCACGTCCTCGAGGTCGTAGCCGTCGACCGCCTGGGCGAGGACCCGGGCGGCCAGCTCCTCGCTCAGCCCGTAGGCCCCCGAGGGGACGCCCCCGCCGAGCGACTTGCCGATCGTCACGGCGTCGGGCGCGAGACCCCAGCGCCGGGTGGCCCCGCCGGGGCCCGCGGAGAAGGTGTGGGTCTCGTCGATGACGAGCAGGGTCCCGGTCGCGTCGCACGCGGCGCGCACCCCCTCGAGGAAGCCCGGCTCGGGCAGGACGATCCCGATGTTGGTGAGGGCCGGCTCGCAGAGCACGCAGGCCACGTCGCCCTCGGCCAGCTCGCGCTCGAGGCCGGCCAGGTCGTTGAACTCCACGACCCTCGTCGTCGCCGCCGGGTCCACGGCGGGGCCCACGTTGCCCGGGCGCGACGTCGCGCGCCCGTCGGGGCCGATCACGGCGATGGTCTCGTCGACCGTGCCGTGGTAGCAGTAGTTGAAGACCAGGATCTTCGCCCGGCCCGTGACCATGCGCGCCAGGCGCAGCATCCAGCGGTTCGCGTCGGTCGCCGAGAGCGTGAACGACCACCGCGTCGGCCCGAAGCGCCGGGTCAGCTCGGCCGCCACCCACTGGGCGTCCTCGTTGGGCAGCATCGTCGTGACCCCGCCCGCGCGCCCGACCCGCTCCTCCAGGGCGACCATGAGCGGCGCCGGGGAGTGGCCGGCCATCGCCCCGGTGTCGCCGAGGGCGAAGTCGACCAGGTCGTGGCCGTCGAGGTCGGTGACGGTCGCCCCGTGGGCGCCCGCGAAGCCGAGGGGGAAGCCGCCGGCCCACTTGCGCATCCAGGTCATCGGCACGCCCGCCAGGAGATTGCGCGCCCCCTGGCTCAGTGCGAGTGAGCGGGGGTGCTCGGCCCGGTACCGGACCCGCTCGCGCTCGAGGAGTTCGTGCAGTTGCTGGCGATTGAGGCTGTCCATCGCGCCATCGTAGGACTCGACCGCCCCCGGGCCCGAGGGATTCGGGCGAGTGATTGCGGCCTGACCAGGCACGACGGCCCGCCGAGGGGGTGACCTCCCCCATCTCTCCGGCCCAAATGCCCGATTTTCCAAGAAAACAGGGTAAAAATGGCCCAGGCGTCTGGGAGCACCCAGTGCCGATCTAAGAGAGATAAAGGAGTCGACCGGTGAACAAGGCCGAGTTGGTAGATGCAATTGTGGCCGAGACTGGCGCCACCAAGAGCACCGTGGCGGAGGTCCTGAAGTCCTTCGAGGACGTCGTGGTCGCCAACGTGTCGAAGGGTGAGAAGATCGTTCTGTCGGGCTTCATGTCGTTCGAGCGCGTCGAGCGCAAGGCCCGTACGGCCCGCAACCCCCAGACGGGTGAGGCCATCCAGGTGAAGGCGTCGCGCGCACCCAAGGTGTCGATCGGCTCAACCTTCAAAAAGGCCGGATGGTTCCGACGAAATCCTCGAACGTCGCGTCCTTGAACGTGAAGACGTAGTGCTTGCCCTTCCCGCCGAAGGATCCGCGCACCCACGAGGAGCCCTTCACCTCGAACGCGCCGTCGGCCTTGAGCCCGCGCCCGGCCAGCGGGTGCGCCGGGTGGGTGAGGTCTTCACCACGCACCTGAGCAACGGCCAGGTCCGCGAGAACCACGTCGTGGCCTTCGTCGAGGGTGCGCGCATCGCCTGGCGCCCGGCCGAGCCCGGGCTCGCGCCCCCCGGCCACCAGTGGTCGTTCGAGCTCGAGGCGCTCGGCCCGGCGCGCACGCGGGCCACCCACACCTACGACTGGACCGACCTCGCCGACGAGAGCCGCCTGGCCCGCGCCCGGGCCACGACGCCCGAGCGGCTCCTCGCCTCCCTCGAGCGGCTCCGGTCCGTCGCCGAGGAGCGATAGCGTCCTGCGGCGCTCGTCCGGGAACACGAAAGCCCCGGGCGCGAGCCCGGGGCCGTCGTCGCACCATGACGCTCAGTCGGTGAGGACGTCCACCAGCTTGCGCCCGGCGCGGAAGCCGAACTTGACGGTCCCCTCGGAGAGGGCGAAGAGCGTGTCGTCCTTGCCCTTGGCGACGTTGCGCCCAGGGTGGAACTGGGTCCCGCGCTGGCGCACGAGGATCGAGCCGGTCGTGACGACCGTGCCGTCGAAGGCCTTCACGCCGAGGCGCTGGGCCCGCGAGTCGCGGCCGTTGCGGGTGGAACCGCCGCCTTTGGTCTTGGACATCTCTCCTCCTAGGCCCTGGTCGAGATCTTGGTGATCTCGACGGTCGAGTAGCGCTGACGGTGGCCCCAGCGACGGCGCTGGATGGCCTTGGGCTTGTAGGTCAGTCCCCGGATCTTCGGGCCCTTCTCCTCGCCCAGAATCGTGCCGGTGACCGTCGCCCCCTTGAGGGCGGGCCCGGCGACGACCGCGTCGCCGTCGACCACGAGGACGGGCTGGAACTCGACGCTCGCGCCCACCTCCTCGGGCCTCAGGTCGACGCGGACGACCTGGCCCTCGGTGACGATGTCGAAGACCTGGGTCCGCGTCTTGTCCCGGGCCAGGGCGTTGCGCAGGGCGGACGCCACCTTGTCGCGGTTCTCGCGGATCTCCATGTCGATGAAGTCGATGACGATGATGCCCCCGATGTCGCGCAGGCGCAGCTGACGCGCGACCTCCTCGGCCGCCTCGAGGTTGTTGCGAAAGACTGTCTCTTCCAGGTTGTTCTTTCCCACGTTCTTGCCGGTGTTCACGTCGATGACCGTGAGGGCCTCGGTGCGCTCGATGATGAGCGACCCGCCCGAGGGCAGGAAGACCTTGCGGTCGAGGGCCCGGTGGAGCTGCTCGTGGACGAAGTAGCGCTCGAACACCGGGAGCGACTCGACGGAGGGGTCGTAGTACTCGATGCGGTCGGCCAGCTCGGGGTTGACGGCCAGCACGTACTCGCGCACCTTGTCGTAGAGGTCCTCGTCGTCGATGAGGACGGCCCGGTAGTCGTCGTTGAGCTCCTCGCGCAGCACCCGCACGGCGAGGTCGAGGTCGCGGTAGATCAGGCGGGGCTGGTTGGAGCGGCTCACCTCGGCCTCGATGGCCTCCCACTTCTCCGACAGCGAGGCGACGTCGCGGGCCAGGTCGTCGGCCGAGACGCCCTCGGCGGCGGTGCGCACGATGAGCCCGTGGCGCTCGGGCTTGACCTCGTCGATGATCTTGCGCAGCCGCCGGCGCTCCCCGTCGGGCAGGCGCTTGGAGATGCCGATGGTCGACGAGTTCGGCACCAGCACCACGAAGCGCCCGGGCAGGCTGACCTCCTGGGTGAGCCGGGCGCCCTTGGCGCCGATGGCGTTCTTCGTGACCTGGCAGATGATGGTCTGGCCGGCCCGGATCATCTGCTCGATGCGCATGTCCTTGACGGCCCCCTCGAGGTCGTCGGCGTCGTAGGCGACGTCGCCGCGGTACAACACGGCGTTCTTGGGGATGCCGATGTCCACGAAGGCGAGCTCCATGCCCGGCAGCACGTTCTGGATGCGCCCGACGTAGATGTTGCCGTCGATCTGCGTGGCATCGTCCGAGGC